>CAZGIC010000001.1:0-93202 GCA_964526435.1 uncultured Lachnospiraceae bacterium
AATATGTAAATCTAATTATTAATAAAAAAATAAATAAATATTTTGTATAAAACCAACAAAATTTTTAGTAAAATATACTTAAATAAAATATTTTATAATATTTTGCCTGATTAATACATTTTCAATATTAATTTGAAATAAATTAGGTATACAGAATTTAAAGTAATAAGTTAAAATTTGCAGCGGCAATTCAGCACTTTCAGTGTGACCTAATACTTCTTAAATCAGATTGAAAGTGCTGAATTTCACTAAAATTTCAATATAAAGAATTTTAAAACATTACATAAATTCAGTAAAGCTGAATTTTACAAAACTACTCTCTTTAAATTTCACCCCTGCTGAATTTGAAAACTCAACTCTCCACACTTCCTATCTTAGGCATACTTTCAGCAATTCTTATTCCGGTAGGTGTAGCAGCCAGTCCTCCCTCACCTGTTTCTCTTAACTCTCCGGGCATCATAAGTCCAACTTCTCTCATAGCATCAATTACCTCATCAGGAGGAATCATACTTTCAATGCCGGCCATAGCCATATCTGCACAGGTGACGGCATTTACAGCACCTACAACATTTCTCTTGACGCAAGGCACTTCCACAAGTCCTGCAACAGGGTCACAAACAAGTCCCATAAGACTTTTCAATGCAAAAGCCATTGCTGTTGCAGACTGTTCACCGCTTCCGCCCTCAAGATACACAAGCATAGCAGCAGCCATTGCTGAAGCTGTTCCTATTTCTGCCTGACAACCTCCTGCTGCCCCTGCAATAAAGGCTCTCTCTGCTATTATCTGTCCGAAAGCCGCACTTGTATATAATGCCTTGATTATTCTTTCTTCATCTACATTATATTTTTTTACATAAGGTATAAGCACCGCAGGCAAAACACCGCAGGAACCTGCTGTCGGTGCAGCTACAATACATTTCATACAGGCATTTGACTCTGCAACTGATATTGCCTCTGCCATTACCTCACCAATAAAGCTTCCGCTGACGCACTTATCCATATACTTTCTCATTTTCAGCCCGTTTCCTCCCGACAAACCGCTGTGAGATTTTATTTTTCCGTCATAGTTGTCCGAGGAAGCTTTCATAGCAATCCACATTGCCTTCATTTTGTCCCATGAATTTTTTCTTGCCACATTTCTTTCATTGTAGTCGTCTTCAAATACCAATTCCCATATTTCCTTATTCTTATCTCTTGACATCTCTAAAAGCTCTTTAACACTACCAAAACTCATACTTTACACTCCTTATTAATTAATATAAGTAACCTTTATTATTCCCTCTAAATGTGCAATCCATTTTACGACACTTTCAGGTATTGGCTGGTCTGTTTCCAGAACCATAACCGCATAACCGCCTCTTCTATCTCTGAACAAATTAAGAGTTGCAACATTTATTGCATGATGAGCCAGTGCGGAAGTAACTTCTGCCACATGTCCCGGTCTGTCCTCATTATGCACAACAAGGGTAGGATAATCTCCTGAAAACCTTGTTTCAATCCCATCAATTTTTTCTATCTCAATTCTTCCCCCTCCAACAGAGCAGGCAAGTATTTCAAGCTCCCTTCCATTTTCTCCCTTGAGTTTAAGAAGAGCTGAATTAGGATGTGCATCTTTCAGATTTATTGTCCCTATATTAAAATCAAGTCCCTCTTCTTCAGCAATTTTCATACTTTCAGGAATTCTCATATCATCTGTATCCATACCAAGAAGTCCCGCAATTATAGCCTTGTCTGTACCATGTCCAACGCCCGTAAGAGCAAAAGAGCCATGGAGAAGTATATCTGCTTTTACGGGCTTGTCACCTAAAAGTTTTCTTGAAATATTACCTATTCTTACAGCACCTGCCGTATGGGAACTTGAAGGTCCTACCATTACAGGTCCCAGTATATCAAAAACATTCATTTTATATTCACCCTCCTGTATTTTTTGAATTATTTTATATTTATATACAAAAAAAAGGGCAATTGGAAACACCAATCACCCTTGACAATTACATTATAAAATCTTATGCAAATAAAATCAACCTAAAATTTACATAACATTAATTGTTTATATCCCTTATTTTTAACTCTTTTTCCCAACATGTGCAATCATATGTATAACATAAGGAATCCCTACAACTATACAAGCAGACCATCCAAGCCACTTATACCCTGTTTTGACAATAGCACCAAGACCTGTCTGTGCAACGGCAAGAGCAAAGAGAGTAAATATCACAGCAAATACAATGCTCCATATCCTGTACTTTTTGCTGTCATTTTCTTCATTTTTGCAAACCTGATTGGCACATCTTGTAACAATACCTGCAATCATATTAACACCTGTAGACACAGAACCTAAAATTATAAGTATTGAAATAACAGGTTTAAACACAACAGAACCTACACCTTCTTCAATCAAAAGGATCATTGGCACATCAATAAGACTGCCCTTTCCGTCAACAAGTCCATCATTGTAAACTATAGCACACATACCAACAACAACCAGGAGCATTGTAACTGTATTTACAATAAACATATATATTGCTGCTCTGTCAACTTGTTTTTCACTTGTGCATGGCTTAACATGCTGATACATAAGTCCCACAGATGCAAGCTGGAAAAGGAAATAAAGTATTGCCTTTCCAAAAGCCGGACCAAAGGCACCTGTCTGTGTTGAAGAAACAGGCATATTACCTTCTGCCATAGAAGCAATGTTTGCCGTAATATCTCCCCACTGCACTATTATATTTGGAATAAGTACAACAAGTAAACCTATTATAATAAGCACAGAAAGAGTTGATGCACATTTTCTTACAATATCCGTACCATATACAGAAATAATAAATATAAACAAACCTACTATAACGGTACATATCCAGTAAGGTATGCCTATAAGTTCCTCAATTGTAGCACCGCCTGTGGCAAAAGCAGCAGATGTAGCGGTACCAATAAGAATTAAATAAACAATTTCAAATAAATTTGAAAACAGTACCCCGAATTTTCCATAAAAACTGTCTGAAAAACTTCTGTAATCATAAGTTTTCTTTGCATAAGCATATCTTAAACCATACCAGAAGAAAAAAGCAAGCAGCGCCTGAGCAAGTACAGGCATTATCAGAGACCATATACCATAGTCAACAAAATACTGCACAAGCTGATTGCCTGAAGCAAATCCTCCTCCAAACTGCGTAGTAAATGCTACAAAAGCTATTCCCACCGCCAAAGGCATTTTATTTTTATCTATCATATTTATCCTCCAAAATATCCTTTAATTATTTACTTAAACATCATCTTATGAAAAGTTATAAGTTTTTCAGCTCCTCTTTGTTAAATTCCACAACCTTTCCCGGATTAAGTATTAGTTTGTCATCAAAAGCAAGCTTAATATCCTTATGAAGTTTATAAAGTCTGTCACCTATAAAGTTTTCAAAATATTCAAGTCTGCCGTTGCCTATACCGTGTTCTCCTGAAAGCTGTCCTCCAAGTTCCTTGCTTTTTGCATAAAGTTCTTTAAGGCATGCCTTTGTGTTTGTTTCCCACACTTCATCTGAAAGATTTTGTCTTAAAAGTTCCGTATGTATATTACCGTCACCTGCATGTCCGCATACAATTACCCTTATGCTGTACTTTTTGCCTATTTCCTTTGCTGCTGTAACAAATTCAGCTATTTTTGCTCTGGGCACAACTACGTCACATTCCTCCTGAGCCTGACTGTCAGCCTTCATACCTTCCAGTATAGCAGCCCTGACACTCCATACAGAACTTATTCTTTCAGGAGTATTGCATATTTTAACATCTATTGCACCCATTTCAAGCGCTATATTTGCTGCCTGCTCCTGTGCCGCTTCAAGTTCATCCTTAGTTGAGGCATCATACATAACTATAAGGACATCACTTCCTTCTGCCACAGGAAAAGGCTTGTTAAGGCACCTTTCAACAATTTCAAGAAGTTCTTTTTCAAGAAATTCAATAGCAGTAGGAATATATGGCGTCTGCAAAAGCTTTGGCACAGTTTCAATACAGGGCTTTATATCATCAAATACCATTACAAGAGTTTCCGTAAACTTAGGAGGCATTATAAGCTTTAATGTAAGTTCCGTAACTATACAAAGCACACCCTCGGAACCTACAATTAAATCCTTAATATCAAAGCCTGTTGTATTTTTTACTACATTTGATGAAAAATTCATTACAGACCCGTCAGGCATAACAGCCTCAACACAACGTACATAATCTCTTGTTACACCATATCGTACTGCTTTCATTCCTCCTGCATTTGTAATAATTGTGCCGCCTATTGATGCAGTTCTTTCACCCGGATCAGGGGGATAGAAAAGTCCCTCTGCAGCAGCTGCATCAGCAATTTCCGTAAGCAAAGCCCCCGGCTGTGTTGTAATTGTCAGATTTTGCTTATCCACACCCAATATCTTATTCATTCTCATAAGAGAAAGCATTATTCCCCCATACTTGCATGTAGCTCCTCCTGCAAGTCCCGTGCCTGCACCTCTTGCAGTTACAGGAATATTTCTTTCATAGGCATGCTTCATTATAGCTGAAACCTCTTCTGTAGAAACTGCTTCAACATATAATTCAGGTGGGTATACCCCATATTCGGGCATTTCATCATGATAAAATTCCCTCTTTATATCCTCACCTGCCCATACTCGTTCAGGTGAAGTCACTTTTTTAATATAATTTATATCATCTTTATTTATTTTGCTGTAAGGATATGGCATTTATGCCCTGCCTCCCTTCTTAATATTTTCAATAAGTTCAGGAATTACCTTGTACAAATCATCAACAATACAGTAATGTGCGACGCCGAATATCTGTGCTTCAGGATCATTATTTATTGCCACAATACAATCTGCACTGTTCATACATGCAGTAAACTGTATAGCCCCTGAAACTCCTGCCGTAATAATAAGCTTAGGCTTAACCGTTCTTCCTGAAAGCCCGATCTGATGAGAAGTGTCCCCGAATCCTGCCTCAACCATAGGACGTGTAAAAGCCAGCTGTCCTCCTAAAAGCTCAGCAAGTTCCCTTACCATTTCAACATCTTTTTCATTCTTCACTCCTCTTCCTGCCACAACAAGCACATCTTCCTCTTCAATTGACTTGTTTTTTACAATTTTTTCAATTTCACTTACTTTTATTCCCGATTTAACAAGGTCATCTGTAACATTGCACATTATTATCTTTCCGTCGGGATTTTCAACTTTTTCTGCAGTATCCATAACCTTATACCTTACAGTGGCAAACTGAGGTCTTGAGTCTGATATAAGTATCTGTGCCATAATATTGCCTCCAAAGGCAGGTCTTATTTGCACAAGATCTGTATTTTCTTTCATTTCAAGTTTCGTACAGTCTGCTGTAAGCCCCGTATGGAAACGGGTTGAAAGTCTTGGAGCAAGAGAACGTCCCAGAGGAGTTGCACCTATAAGAACAACAGAAGGCTTTATGCCTGCAATACAGTCGGCTACGGCGTCAGCATAGCAGTCAGCTTTAAATCCCGTAAATCCCTCATGTTCATAAACATAAACATTGTTTACACCATATTCAATAAGTTTTTCTCCGTTTTCTCTTGTTCCTTTACTTCCTGTCATTACAACGTTGACCTTATAGTTATTTACCTTTGCAAGTTTCCTTGCCTCACCTATAAGCTCAAGGACAACCGGATGTATTTTTCCGTCAGACTGCTCACCATACACAAGAATATCATTCCACTTGCTCTTGTCCACAGTTCCTGCCTTCTGTTCAAATCTTATTGCCCCTTCCGGACAGGCTTTTACACACACACCACACATTCTGCACTTTTCGTTTACATCGATTCCTTCAGCCTCCATAGAAAGAGCACCAAAGGGACATTTATTTATACACCCACCGCACAAATTGCATTTGTTCGGATCAAATTTAAGCAATGCCATTTTAAATTCCTCCTGCTATACAAATTTTTTAGCCTTAAGCACATCATAAAGCCCTTTTGCCTTTTGGAAAGGATCCCCCTTTATATATACCTGTTCCTCCATTTTATCCGGCGGGAATATCCTTTCAACAACAGTAGGAGAACCTATAAGACCATATCTTGACAAGTCCTTGTCGGGCATATCTTCAAATGAAAGGTATTTTACCTTTTTATCCTTTACCTTCTTCATAAGCCTGTATGAAGGAAGCCTTGGCACAACAATATCCTTGTCAACAGTAATAAGACAGGGATATTTCATTTCTGACACCTGTGTCACATCAGACAGATCCTGTCTTGCGGCAATTTTTTCATTATCAGCATATGTAATTTCACTTACCCATGCAGCATGAGGTATATGAAGATGTTCCGCAATTGCAGGACCTATTTGTGCCGTATCCCCGTCAGTAGTCTGCTTACCGCATATAATAATGTCCGCACCTCCCAGTGCAGTAATTCCCTGAGATAAGGTATATGATGTTGCGAGAACATCTGCTCCTGCAAATTTCTTGTCAGACAAAATAACTCCCTCATCAACACCCATACTAAAGGCATCTTTCATCATATCCTCAGCTTGTGGGGGACCCATTGTAACCGCAGTAACAATTCCGCCCAGACTTTCCTTAATACGCAGGGCAGTTTCAATTGCAAAAAGATCATATGGATTTGTTTTTGACTCTGCACCCATACGTTTAAGTGTACCGCTTTCAGGATCTATTTCCACCTGAGATGTTGCAGGAACCTGTTTTATACACACTATAATTTTCATTACTTTTCTTTCCTTTCACGATTTAAACTGTAAAATCAAACTGACCACTAAGGCTCACGCCTCGGTGACTTATCCTCGAAAATCGAAAGCAAGCTTTCATTTTCTTCGGATAAGTCATATTATACAACATATTGCATAATATGTCATTATTTTTTTTAAATTTATTATAAAAATTTACTAACAGCTTTATATATTTACATCTTCTTAAATTTTATATGTTAAGAATTTATTTCAATTTCATTTAAATCTGGAATTTTGTACAAAATCAGTGTATTATAATAATCAAAGATAGATACTGAAAACATAATTTTACGGAGGAACCCTATGAAAAACAAACCCTCAAGAGCCAATAAATTTGCTCTTTTTCTTATTTTATTTTCAACTATAATAAGCTTTCTGCTGTCTTTTGCCCTATTAAAAAGCGAAATAGACGTAGAAAAGGCACAGCTTGCCTTAATAGTTCTGCAGGACCTTATAATGCTTTTGATTCCCGTGCTCATATACCTTTTTGTTACCCGCACAAAATTAACAGAACTGATACCTCACGAAACCCTTACATTAAAAAATGTAATTTACATTATAATTCTTACTATATTAATTTCACCTGTTATAACACTGGTATCTTCAGTAACAACTTTATTCTATCCTGCGGAAGTAAATGTAGATGTTCTTTATTATATTAATAATCTTTCTTTTCCTCTTGCAATGACAGCCCTTGCAGTAATGCCTGCAATTTTTGAAGAGCTTACATTCAGAGGAGTTATTTTAAGTAATTACAAGTCAGCGGGACTTTTAACATCAGCTGTAATATCAGGCTTATTTTTCGGACTTTTTCACCAGGACTTTTATCAAATAGGCTATGCTATTGTTGCAGGTATATTTTTTTCCTTTATTGTAGCATATACAAATTCAATATATGCCTCTATGCTTTCCCATTTCCTCATTAACGGAACACAGGTGGCATATACAAAATTTATTTTAAGCCTTATAGATGATTCCACACTTCAGGAGCTTATATATCAGACAGAACAGACAAGTAATGATTATGAAACTGTCATAACATTCCTTTTTTTAACTGTAATTTTTGTTCCAATTTTAATTTACGTTTCAAAAAAATTTATGGAGTACAACAAAACCCGCAGACTTGACTATGATTTTTCTATCCCGGAAAATAACGCTTCAGAATTTGAAATTAATATTGATCAGACATCAGTAAGCAAGAAAAGTTTTATTGACATTTATTTTATACTGTACGTTATAATTTCATTACTTCTTACAATATTTTATTCTGTTATAGGTTAAACTTCATATAAAAAAATACCGCAGACAGTTTTCTGTTTGCGGTATTTTTTTATCAGCTCTTTACAGCACATTTATAAATAAGTACAGATGCCGCGGCAGTGATCAACTCAGCTATAACAAAGGCATACCATACACCCTCAGCTCCGACCAGACGGCTTAAAATAAAAGCCGTGGGAATAATTATAATTACATATCTCAGCAGCGAAATAACAAGAGAAGGCAGTCCCATTCCAAGCCCTTCAAGAGTCCCCGAAGAAGTTACAGACACAGATGATGCAATAAAACCCAAGCTAATAATACTAAGTGCCGTCACTCCCGCCTTAAGGGTTTCACTGTTTGATGTAAACAACCCCATAAGCTGTCCCGGTAAAGTTAAACATAAAACCATACCAAAAGCCATAATAAGCACAATCATAACAAGCCCCGTTATATAAATATCCCTTACTCTTTTATACTCTCTCGCTCCATAATTATATCCCACTATAGGACGCATCCCCTGTACTATGCCGTTTGCAGGCAGATAGAGAAAAGTCTGGAGCTTATAATAAACACCAAGTACAAGAACATAAATTTGTGAATACACAGAAAGTATTGCATTTAGTGCCGAAATCAAAAGTGAAGGCAAAGCAAGATTAAGAGTTGATGAAACACCTATTACATATAATTTCTTTATTATTTCACTGTCAGGTTTGCTATACTTCATTCCTATTCTGACATTAATCGGTCTTGCTATATAAATAATTATGTAAATAACCAGAGTAAGTACCTGCCCTATTACAGTTGCAATTGCCGCACCCTCTATACCCATAGGCGGAATAAATCCAAATCCGAATATAAATACAGGGTCTAAAACAATATTTGCAATACATCCGCAAAGCATACTTATCATAGACACAGCCATTTTGCCCACTGACTGAAATATTTTTTCAAATGATAATCCCAGTGCCACTATTACAGAAAAGCCAAACACAATGTTTGAATACCTTATTCCCAAAGAAATAATTTCCATATCACTTGTATACATTTTAATAAACCCAGGCATAACGCCTATACACACTACAGTTAATATAATACCATGAACAGTATTTAATATAAGCCCCTGTGTTGCCGCTTTGTTTGCCATATTAATGTTTCCTGCTCCGTTGTAAAATGATATAATTGCATTTATACCCACGCCGAAACCTATTGCCGCAGCATTTACAAAGTTTTGTATGGGATAAACAAGGGAAAGAGCAGTCATAGCATTTTCACTTATTTTTGCAACAAAAAAGCTGTCTACAATATTATACAATGAATTGACCAGCATAGATATTACCATAGGTAAAGCCATTGACATAATAAGAGGCAAAATAGGTTTTTCTTTCATAAATGTCTGATCCATTTTTTTACACTCCTTTAAATTTATAATTATTATTTTCTCAGTCATCAATACAAATACCAACTCTTGAAAAAGTGTAAAGTTACTTTAAAATTTATAAGTTTTAACTCCACTCTCCTTCCTTTATAAGGTGTATTTTTCAATTGCCCACTTTGTTAAATTCCACAAAAAAACCACACAGTTATCTTTATCAATAACTGTGTGGCGAAAATAGATTTATAATCTAAAAAAATCCACATCCATAAAGGTTTTGTATCTATATACTACAGTCTTTACAACTAATTGTCAAGAGATTTTATCAAATTTAATATTTTCTGTTTACTCCTGAACCTATAAATGTTAAAATATTGTAGTATATTGCAGATTTATAGTAATGGAGTGAAATTTATGTTTTGGTACGAAAGAACAAGAATGCTTATAGGAGATACAGCTATTGACAAATTGGAAAAATCCAGTGTAATAATATTCGGAATAGGTGGTGTAGGTTCCTTCACAGCTGAAGCAATTGCACGGGCAGGTGTCGGAAACATTACCCTGGTCGACAATGACAGCATTACCCTTACCAATATAAACAGACAGATAATTGCCCTTAACAGCACCCTGGGCAGAATGAAAACAGAAGTTATGGCAGAAAGAATACATGATATAAATCCCCTCTGCAAAGTAAACTGTATAAATGAATTTATTCTTTATGATAATATAAATGATGTTTTAAATAAAAAATATGATTACTGTATAGATGCCGTAGACACTGTAACGGCAAAGATTGCAATAATAATGAGATGTATGGAGCTTGATATTCCCCTGATAAGTTCTATGGGAACAGGAAATAAGCTTGCCCCTGAAAGACTTGAAATAACAGATATATACAAAACTTCTGTCTGCCCTCTTGCAAAAGTAATGAGGAAAGAACTCAGAGCCAGAGGAGTAAAAAAGCTAAAGGTATGTTACAGCAGTGAGGAGCCGAAAACACCTCTTGACAGCGAAGAAGTTACAAACAAGAGAAGGACACCGGGAAGTGTAAGTTTTGTGCCCAGTGTTGCAGGACTTATGATAGGCGGAGAGGTAATAAAAGACTTAATTGTTTTGTAAAATTCTGCAATGCAGAATTTTACAAAACCTTAAGCTTAAAACTGTAACAACTTACAGTGCATTTTTAAACACATCAACCTTATCTGTCTTTTCCCATGGCACATTAATATCTGATCTTCCAAAGTGACCATAAGCTGCAGTCTGCTTATAAATAGGTCTTCTTAAATCAAAATTCTTAATTATTGCAGCAGGTCTTAAATCGAAGTTTTCATTTATTATTTCTACGATCTTTTCATCAGAGATTTTACCTGTGCCATAAGTATTTACATATATTGAAAGTGGCTTTGCAACACCTATTGCATATGCAAGCTGAATTTCACACTTCTTTGCAATACCGCTTGCAACAACATTTTTAGCCACATATCTCGCCGCATAAGCTGCTGAACGGTCAACCTTAGTAGGATCTTTTCCGCTGAAAGCACCGCCGCCGTGACTTGCATATCCGCCGTATGTATCTACAATGATCTTTCTTCCTGTTAATCCGCAGTCACCCTGTGGTCCGCCTATAACAAATCTGCCTGTAGGATTGATATAATACTTAGTATTTTCATCAAGTAATTCAGCAGGAAGAACAGCCTTTATAACCTTTTCTATAATATCCTTTTCAATCTGATCGTGTTCAACATCTTCTGCATGCTGTGTTGATATAACAACACTATCTATTCTTACAACCTTATCATCGTCATATTCAACTGTTACCTGGCTCTTTCCGTCAGGACGAAGATATTTAAGTGTACCGTTTTTCCTTACCTCGCTGAGTTTCTTTGTAAGCTTATGAGCATAGTATATAGGAGCAGGCATATAATCCTCAGTTTCATCGCAGGCAAAGCCAAACATCATACCCTGATCTCCTGCACCTGTATCATCAACATCAGCTTCTCCGTCCCTTGCTTCAAGAGAAGAGTCTACACCCTGTGCAATATCAGGACTTTGTCCCTTTAAAGATGTAAGCACAGAACAGCTGTCGCAGTCAAAGCCGTACTTGGCTCTGTCATACCCTATTTCTCTTACAGTTTCTCTTGCAATTTCATCAATATCAACATAGCAGTTAGTTGTGATTTCTCCTGCTACAAGAATAAGACCTGTTGATGTCATTGTTTCGCATGCTACTCTTGCCATAGGATCTTTAGCTAAAATAGCATCAAGGACTGCATCTGAAATCTGGTCACAGATTTTATCAGGATGTCCTTCTGTAACAGACTCAGAAGTAAAAAATTTCTTCATTATAAATTCTCCTCTCATTAATATGAATATAAAAATTATAAAAATAGGTATAAAAAAAACCCTTTTAAGGGGGCTTATTCTAAAATCTCATCTTTCGGAATAAACACCGCAGGAATTGGCACCGTGCATATGCCGGTTGCCGGGCTTCACAGGGCCTGTCCCTCCGCCTCTCTTGATAAGTATAAATATATAAATACCAGGTTTTTTAATTTACCCTAAGCTAACACCAAGCTTAATTTTTATCTTAACACTTATAAATATTATTGTCAACTATTTTTTTAAATTATTTTTTAAAGGCTGACATTTTACATAAAAATATCAGCCTTTAAAAATCATAACCTGCTAAATACAAAAAAAATCAACAGAGCAAAAACAATGCCATCATCATTTGTTCTCTTTCCTGCAGTTAAACAGCAGTTCTTATCTATATCATATATACCGTCTTTATGAATTGAACTGTCTTTATATATTGCCTCTGACATATACTGCCTCCATATTTAAAAGTTTTTCTGCATTCAAAAGTCCCCATCCCTGTCTGTTTGGTGCCATATTAAGAGATGTTGAAGATAATTTAAGCATATATTTTACATCATCAGGTGAAAGATTTGGCTCTTTTTCAAGTAAAAGTGCAATTGCTCCGCTTATTATAGGAGTTGACATTGATGTTCCGCTTAATCTTCTGTATACACCCTCTGAGTTTTTACATGATATAATATTGCTGCCCGGAGCCAGTATATCAGGCTTTATTATACATTCCCTGGTGGGACCCCTTCCTGAAAATATTTTATTGTACTGTTCATCATCTGATGAGGCAACTGTTATGATTTTTTTGCTTGTTCCCGGAGAAGAAATTGAGCCGGGTGCAGGACCATTATTCCCTGCAGCGGCAACAACAACTATCCCCATATCCCAAAGATGTTCAACTGCTTCCACAAGAGGATCATTTGTTACTGAAGAAGCGGTTCCTATTGACATATTAACTATTTTTATATTATATTTTTTATAATTATCAGCAATCCACTGTATAGCTGCAATTACATCTGATGCATTTCCCTGACCGCTTTCATTTAATACCTTAAGCATAGTTATACCTGACTGAGGTGCAATCCCCTTATAATATCCGTTACCGCAGGCTATACCTGCCACATGAGTGCCGTGACCGTTGTCATCATAGGCATTCTTTCTTTTATTTAAAAAATCACGAAAACATAATATTCTGCCCTGAAAGTCCAAAACAGCATTAATCCCCGTATCAAGAAATGCAATTCCGACACCCTTTCCCGTAAAAGGAGTATTATTACAGTTGACAATTTTTTTTGCATTGTTTATCTGAGCGTATACTGTAGGATTCCATTCAGAAGGACAGTCCTTTATTTTACTGCTGTCTGTAACCACACTGTCTATTATGTCAAGTTTATATTTTATATCCCCGGGTTTAACATTATACCTGTTTTTTATAATTACATCCATATGTTTTCACCATATCACCTTTATAATTTAGTTTATGCAGTTATTTATTTTCTGTTAAAGAATTTGACAGCCTCTGTTATGTATGATAGAATACAGACATGAAATAATATCCCAGGAGGAATACAATGAATAATTTAAAGAAATTTATGGCAATTGTACTCTCAGCCATATTAATAACCGGATTAGGCGGATGCAGTAAAATTGAAAAAGCCGAATCTGCATTAAATTCAACTATGGAAGCTTTACAGGAAGGAGATTTTGTAACTGCCGCCAGATACATTGAAAATACAGATGTTCTTACAAGTAACTCAACGTTTAACACTTATAAGGATAATTCCGACTTCACAAAGGCAATTTTTTCAAAACTAAGCTACAAAATTAATTCAGCAGAAGAAATTGACAGCTCTACAGTAAAAATGAATGTAGAGATTACCAATGTCAATATGCAGACTATTGTTGGCAATGCTATAGGCGAAATGTTTTCACTGGCACTTTCCAATATATTTGCTTCTGAAGAAGACCAGTTAAGCGAAGAAGATATGCAGAATAAGATGATTGAATTTATTATAGATGGAATAAATGCAGACGATGCAGAAACAGTTACAAATACCATTGATGTAAATGCTGTCAAAACAGACGGAGGCTGGAAAATAGATGTAGTTAATACAGTGATTAATGCTGTTACAGGCGAGCTTTTAAGTGCTCTTGGCTCAACGGACAGCAATTCAGATGAATAATATAATTTTATTTATGAGGATGCGTAAACTTAATGTTTACGCATTTTTTTGTATAGTGAGAATATGTTTGGCAATGCTATAATTAGTGCAAAAAAATTTCACAGGTTCATTCTAAAAATATTTTATATCGATAATTTAAATAAATTCATAAAAAATATCACAATTTTAATAATTATGAAACTATAACATAAAATTGTGCGATTTTTGATGTAAATCATTATAGTTATCGATTTAGATAAATGTTATATTAATAACAAGGAAACTTAAATATATAAAACAATTTACAAACAGAAAGGAAGTGAAACCATGAGCGATCCATTTGAAGGATACAAAAAGAGGAAAGATTATTTGATATGTATTGACTCAGACGGCTGTGCAATTGATTCCATGGATATAAAGCATATCAGGTGTTTTGGTCCTTGTATGACAGAAGAATGGGAACTAAATGAACACAGAGAGGAAATACTGGACCGCTGGAACGTAATCAATCTTTATTCTATGACAAGAGGTATCAACAGGTTTAAAGCTCTCGCAATGATACTAAAGGAGATAAACGAGAAGTACACACCTATTGAAGATCTTGATTCATTGATTACATGGGTTGATGAAACAGATGAACTTTCCAATGCTGCAGTTAAAAAAGCATCAGAGGAAAAAAACAGCCTTTGCCTTAAAAAGACACTTAACTGGTCAGAAGCTGTCAATCGTGCCATAAGCCAACTGCCCGAGGAAGATGTTAAGCCTTTTGAGGGAGTAAAAGAGAAAATAGAACTTCTTCACCAAACCTGTGATGTAGCAATAGTGTCATCAGCAAATTATGAAGCGGTAAAAGAAGAATGGACCAGGTATGGACTTGCTGAACACGTTGACATTGTCCTTGCACAAAACGCCGGTTCCAAGAAAAAATGTATCAGCAAACTTCTTACATACGGTTATGAGAAGACTAAGGCAATGATGATCGGTGATGCCCCGGGAGATCTGGATGCAGCATGTTCAAACGGTATCTTCTATTATCCTATTCTTGTACGCCACGAAGAGGAAAGCTGGTCAAAAATTCAGGAAGCCCTGAGCAATCTGAAAAACGGAACTTTTGACGGACAATACCAAAGTGAACTTTTTAAAAAATTTAAAGACAATCTATCCTGAACGGAGAAAGGAGAATCAAAAATGGTTGATTTGAGAAAAAAGCCCTATTATTTAAATGATGAACAAATCCGGTGGGTGGAAGACACAATAGCCAAAATGACTATTGAAGAAAAAATCGGGCAGCTGTTTGTTAATATGGTTAGCAACGAAGAAGAAAGAAAGCCGGAAAATCTCAGGAAAGTACTTGATACCTATCATCCGGGTGCAATACGTTACCACAATGCCCCTAAAGAAGAACTTTGGGATATGGCAGACTGCCTGCAAAAAAATTCAAAAATACCACTGCTCATTGCATCTAACTGCGAACACGGCGGAAACGGCGGTATAAGCGGCGGCACTCCCATTGCTAACGGTGCTGCACTGGCTGCAATCGATTCAGATGATGCAGTTTGTGAAATGGCAGCAATCTCAGCACGTGAAGCGGCAGCAGTAGGCTGCAACTGGAATTTTGCTCCTATCGTTGATTTGCTCTATAACTGGAGAAATACAGTTGTACAGATTCGTGCCTTCAACGACAATCCGGATGACGTAATACGCTATGGAAAGGCATTTTTCAAAGGAACAAAGACACAAAACATTGCAACCTGCATGAAGCATTTCCCGGGAGATGGAACAGAGGAAAATGACCAGCATCTTATAATGGGCGTTAATGATTTTGACTGTGACAAATGGGATGCAACCTTCGGAAAGGTATACAAAGAACTTATTGACGAAGGCGTTATGACAATTATGGCAGGACACATTGCTCTTCCTGCATATTCAAAGAAACTTCGCCCAGGCATTAAGGATGAGGATATCCGCCCTGCAACCCTGGCTCCTGAGCTTATTACAGACCTTCTTAAAGGTCAGCTTGGTTTCAACGGACTTGTAGTAACAGATGCATCACATATGATCGGTATGTTTGGTGCCACAATTCCAAGAGAGGAACAGGTTCCCGGTGCAATTGCTGCCGGATGTGATATGTATCTGTTCTTTAATGACAGAGAAGAAGATTTCGGATATATGATGGAAGGCTATAAAAATGGCACTATTACAGAAGAACGTTTAAACGATGCCCTTCACAGAATCCTTGGCATAAAAGCTGCACTTAATCTCCATAAGCTTCAGGCAGAAGGCACACTTATGCCTCCAAAAGAAAACCTGTCTGTAGTAGGATGCGAAGAACATCACAAAGCATCAAGAGAATTTGCCGACAAATATGTAACACTTGTAAAGGACCGTCTTAACTATCTTCCTATGACGCCTGAAAAATATAAGAAGATTAAACTTGTTTATATTGGTTCTGAGGCAAGTGTAGTAGCCGGTGCAAAAATCAAGTCAAATGACGATGTCACACTTAATGATATTGTGGCACAGCTTACAGAAGCCGGATTTGAAGTAGATGCATCTGTAGATGCCAAAAAAGGCAAAATGGAAGAATTTAAGAAGAAATATGACTGTGTTCTTCTGATATTGAACGTACGTGGATTTGCACAGTTTAATACAATTCGTGTAAAGTGGGATGAGCCTGTTAAACAGCCATGGTACATGTCTGAACTTCCTACATTTGTTGTATCATTAAGCAACACCAACTGCTTAATCGATGTACCTATGGCAAGATGTTATATCAATGCCTACATGGAACACCACGAAGCCTTTGCAGCTTTACTTGAAAAGATGATGGGAAAGAGCGAATTTAAGGGAAGGTATAATGAAAACGTATTCTGCGGAAGATGGGAAACTCGCTTCTAAAAGTATAATTTGAGATTATGAGAAGATAATAAAGATAATATTAAAGGGGGTTATATAATGAGCGCTAAAAACAACAACGGAACAACTTCAAAACCATTCGGTATGGCCGATAAACTCGGTTATATGTTTGGAGATTTTGGAAATGACTTTACTTTTATTCTTTCATCAACATTTCTGATGAAATTTTACACAGACGTTATGGGCGTATCTGCTGCCATTATAGGTGTTATGATGATGGTAGCAAGAATCGTAGACGCCTTTACTGATGTAACTATGGGACAGATTGCCGACAGAAGCAGACCCACAGCTAAAGGTAAATTCCTTCCATGGATAAAGCGTATGTGCGGTCCGGTGGCACTGGCTTCATTCCTTATGTATGCTGTATGGTTTAAGGATATGCCTATGGCATTTAAGATCGTATGGATGTTCGGAACATATCTGCTCTGGGGAAGTATCTGCTACACAGGTATCAATATTCCGTACGGTTCTGTAGCATCTGCAATTTCTCCTGAAGCAAAAGACAGATCAGAACTTTCCAGCTGGAGAACAATTGGTGCTACACTGGCAAATATGATAATCGGTGTTGTACTTCCATTATTTGTATACTACGAAGACGCCAGCGGCAATACTGTACTTTCAGGAACCAGCGTGGCAATTTGCGGTGCAGCTTGTTCCATATGTGCTGTTATCTGTTATATCCTTTGTTATAACCTGACAACAGAGCGTGTTAAGATCGAGAAAAAGGAAGAAAAATTCGACCTTGTAGAATTGATTAAAACTCTTGTTTCAAGCCGTGGCCTTATAGGCATAGTAGTTGCAGCTCTTCTGCTTCTTTTGGCACAGCTTACTTTAAGTTCAATGATACAGTACACATTCCCGAACTATTTCGGAAGTGCATCAGGTGTGTCAATTGCAGGCTTATGCGGTAATATTCTTGTACTTTTCCTTTCCTTTATTGCACCGGCACTTGCTGCCAGATTCGGTAAAAAAGAATTGTCTGCATTCGGAGGAATAATAGGTGCTGTTATCTTTTTCTTTGCATTTATTCTTCACACACAAAGCGTATCTGTATTTATTGTACTTTATACAATCGGTTATCTGGGCATAGCTTTCTTTAACGTAAACTGCTGGGCAATGATAACAGACGTAATTGATGATGCAGAAATAAGAGAAGGAACAAGATCAGACGGTACCTTCTATTCTGTATATTCCTTTGCACGTAAGATGGGACAGGCAGCTTCTTCAGGTCTTTCAGGAGCTCTCCTGACTTCTATAGGATATTCTGCAGCAACTGCATTTGACGAAGAAGTTGTAAACGGAATTTACAACATTACATGTATTGTACCTGCAGGAGCTTTCCTCTTAATGGCTCTTGCACTGATATTCATATATCCTCTCGGAAAGAAGAAAGTAGATGAAAATATTGCCATCCTTAAAGCAAAGAGAGAAAATGCCTGATACAAATAATGTAAAAAATACTGTAAAAATTAAAAAAATTTAATCATAATCAAACTTTATTAAAAATTTTTAATTATAAAAAAAACAAAAAAGATTTATAATAAATAAAAGGAGGAATAAAAATGTTATATCCAATTTTAACACCATCAAGAGTACTGAGCGATTTAAGCGGAATATGGGATTTCAAATTAGACAATGGTCACGGATTTGAAGAGGAGTGGTACAAAGCTCCTCTTGAATCCCCAATGACAATGCCGGTACCGGCTTCCTACAATGACCTGAAAGAGGGAGCTGATTTCAGAGAACATTACGGCTGGGTGTTCTATCAGAGGAACATATCAGTCCCTGCCTTTGTTAAGAGCCAGAGAATTATGCTCCGCTGCGATGCTGTAAGCCATTACGCAAAAATTTATATAAACGGAGAAATTATTTGTGAACACAAAGGCGGATTTCTTCCATTTGAAGTTGAAATCACAGACTATTTGAAAGACGGATGCGACAATCTCCTTACAATTGCCGTAAACAATGTAATCGACTATACAACACTTCCTGTTGGCGGTAAAGCAAATATGCTTGACAGTATGTCAGGTTTCGGAGGAGAAAAGAAAACAGTAAAACCACAGAATAATCCTAATTTCGATTTCTTTAATTATTGCGGTATCAACCGTCCGGTTAAAATTTATACAACACCTAAAGACTATATCGCTGACATCAGCGTTGTAGCAGAAGTAAACGGAGCAGATGCAAGTCTATCCTATACTGTTGATACAGTTGGAAATGGTGCCTGCAAAGTTGAAGTATTTGAACGTGACGGAAAGAAAGTAGCAGAAGCTGAAGGCACAGAAGGCGTCCTTGAAATCAAAGATGTACATTTATGGCAGCCTCTTAACGCATATCTTTATGATATTAAAGTTACTTTTGGCGAAGATGTATACACACTTCCTTACGGAGTTCGTACAATAAGTGTAGAAGGAACAAAATTCCTTATAAACGGAAAGCCATTCTATTTCAAGGGATACGGACGTCACGAAGACACATTCCCTAACGGAAGAGGTATTAACCTTCCTATGAATACAAAGGATATGTCTCTTATGAAATGGCAGGGTGCCAACAGTTTCAGAACAAGTCATTATCCATACAGTGAAGAAATGATGCGTCTGTGTGATGAAGAAGGATTTGTAGTAATAGATGAAACAACAGCAGTTGGTGTCAATCTGCAGTTTGGCGGCGGTGCTAATTTCAACGGAGAACGTGTAGGAACTTTTGACAAGGAACACGGAGTACAGACTCAGGATCACCACAAAGATGTAATACGTGATCTTATAAGCAGAGATAAAAACCATGCATGCGTAGTAATGTGGAGCATTGCAAATGAACCTGATTCTACAGGTGAAGGAGCATATGACTATTTTGCTCCTCTCTATGAACTTGCCCGTGAACTGGATCCTCAGAAGCGTCCATGCACACTTGTAAGTGTACAGTCAGGAAAGGATCCTGAAATGGACTGCTCTACACAGCTTAGCGACGTAATTTGTCTTAACAGATATTATGGCTGGTACTTTGGCGGTTCTGATCTTGAATCTTCTGAAGAACAGCTTCGTGAAGAACTTGAAAAGTGGAAGAAAATAGGCAAGCCTGTAATATTTACAGAGTACGGTGCTGATACTGTAATGGGATTCCATGACACAACACCTGTTATGTATACTGAAGAATATCAGCTTGATTACTATAAAATGAACAATAAAGTTTTTGATGAATATAAATTTGTAATTGGCGAACAGGTATGGAATTTCGCAGATTTTGCCACAAGCCAGGGACTTCTTAGAGTACAGGGTAATAAGAAAGGTCTTTTCACAAGAGACAGAAAGCCAAAGCTTGCTGCACATTATTTTAAAGACAGATGGCACAAGATTCCGGACTTTGATTATAAATAATATACCGAGCAATATAAAGAAAGAAGGTTAAGACTATGGAAATGACTCTGAGATGGTACGGCAGTAAATTTGATACAGTTACTTTACAGCAGATACGCCAGATTCCCGGCGTAACAGGTGTTATCACAACACTCTATGACACATCTCCGGGAGAAGTTTGGAGCCGTGAACGTATTCGTGCAATGAAAGAAGAAGTTGCAGAATCAGGACTTCATGTATCAGGCATTGAAAGTGTTAATGTACACGACGCAATAAAGACAGGTGCTCCTGAAAGAGATATGTACATTGATAACTATATTGAAACTCTTGAAAATCTTGGTCAGGAAGATATTCACCTTGTATGCTACAATTTTATGCCTGTATTTGACTGGACAAGAACCGAACTTGCCAGAGTAAGACCTGACGGATCTACTGTACTTGCATACACACAGGAAGCTGTAGACGCTTTAAATCCCGAGGATATGTTTAACTCTATATCAGGTGATATGAACGGAACAATTATGCCGGGCTGGGAACCTGAAAGAATGGAGCATATAAAGGAACTCTTTGATATGTACAAAGATGTAGATGAAGAAAAATTATTTGCCAATCTTGTATATTTCCTTGAGCGTATTATGCCGGTATGCAACAAATATGACATTAAGATGGCAATCCATCCTGATGATCCTGCATGGAGCGTATTCGGACTGCCAAGAATAATTACAAATAAAGAAAATATCCTCCGAATGATGAAGGCGGTAGACGATCCTCACAATGGTGTAACATTCTGCTCCGGTTCTTACGGAACCAACCTTAATAATGATCTTCCCGATATGATCCGTTCACTTAAAGGAAGAATTCACTTTGCCCATGTGCGTAATCTGAAATTCAATTCTCCGACAGATTTTGAAGAAGCAGCACATTTATCATCTGACGGTACATTTGATATGTATGAGATTATGAAAGCTCTTTACGAAATCGGTTTTGACGGTCCTATCCGTCCTGACCACGGAAGAATGATATGGGGTGAAGTTGCAATGCCGGGATACGGACTTTATGACCGTGCCCTTGGTGCAGCATATCTGAACGGTCTGTGGGAGGCTATAGAGAAGGGAGCCAAAAGATCATGAAATTAAATGAAGCAGGACTAAAAAACAGATCAGAATGGGAGTCAAAAGGTTACGATCTTCCAAAGTTTGACAGGGAAAAGGTTACAGCGGCTACAAAATCAGCTCCCTGTTGGATACACTTTGGAGCAGGAAATATATTTCGTGCATTTCAGGCAAATGTAATGCAGAATCTCCTTAACAACGGTGACGTGGGTACAGGGCTCATCGTTGCAGAGGGATATGATTATGAAATCGTAGAAAAAATGAACCTTCCTCATGACGGTTACAGTATTCTTGTCACACTCAAGGCAGACGGCAATGTAGAAAAGACTGTAGTTGGAAGTGTTGTTGAATCCCTTGTCCTTGATTCAGAAAATGAATCAGATTTCGGCAGACTGAAAGAAATCTTTACAGCAGATTCACTCCAGATGGCAAGCTTTACCATTACCGAGAAAGGCTACAGCCTTGTAAACGGAAAAGGCGAAGAGCTTCCTGATGTTGCCGAAGATATGAAGAACGGACCTGAAAAGCCCAAAAGTTATATAGGAAAAGTTGTTGCTCTTTTATATAACCGTTATTTATCAGGCAAAAAACCAATTGCCATGGTAAGTATGGACAACTGTTCCCATAACGGCGATAAGCTCTGTGCAGCAGTTACTGAATTTGCAAAGAAATGGTCAGAAACAGGCGTCGCTGAAAAAGGCTTTGAAGAATATGTTACAGATAAGACAAAGGTTTCTTTCCCATGGTCTATGATAGACAAAATTACACCTCGTCCCGATCCTTCTGTTGAATCAATACTTCAGGAAGATGGTGTTGAAGAGTTAGACCCTGTTATTACAACAAAGAAGACATACATTGCCCCCTTTGTTAATGCAGAGGAATGTGAGTATCTTGTCATTGAGGATTCTTTCCCCAACGGACGTCCTCCCCTTGAAAAAGGCGGAATTATGTTCACAGAGCGTGAAACTGTAGATAAAGTGGAAAAGATGAAAGTATGTACATGCCTTAATCCCCTCCACACCGCTCTTGCTGTTTTTGGCTGTCTGCTGGGCTATGTAAAAATATCCGACGAAATGAAAGATACAGAACTTAAGAAACTCATAGAAACAATTGGATATAAAGAAGGACTTCCTGTAGTTGTGGATCCCGGGGTTCTTGATCCTAAAGAATTCATTGATACTGTAATCAATGTACGAATTCCCAATCCATTTATGCCTGATACTCCTCAGCGAATTGCAACAGATACTTCACAGAAACTTGCAATACGTTTTGGCGAAACAATTAAGGCATACGAGGCGTCTGATGAACTTGATGTATCAGACTTGAAACTCATTCCCCTTGTATTTGCAGGATGGATACGTTATCTCATGGCTGTAAATGACAACGGTGAAAAGTTTGAATTAAGTCCCGATCCTCTCCTTGATACAGTTTGCCCTTATGTAAAAGATATACAGCTCGGAACTGACGCTAATGCTGAAGAAAAGCTTCGCCCTGTTCTTGAAAATGAGTCAATTTTCGGTGTTGATCTCTACGCTGTAGGAATGGCAGACAAAGTAATTGGTTATTTCAAAGAGATGACAGCAGGAAAAGGAGCAGTCAGAGATACTTTAAAAAAATATGTTTAAGTAAATGTAATACCTTAAATACAGCAGATATACCACAAAAATAACTGCACCGGACTACTCCTTATAAACTACATCTTTATAACCGATATTAAAATTTAAAAAGTTAAAGCTGAGTGCATATTTATGTATGCACTCAGCTGTGTGTTGTATTTGAAATCATATTTTAAAAAACAAATTTCATATAGCCGAAGTTTTTTTATAATATTGATTTCAATAATACCCCTATAGTACCCATTTTCTTTTGGGTATAATTGTTTTTTTAATATTCTTATCCGAAAGCTGATGGATACATAAAATATGCCATAAAATCCATAATTTTGGCATATTAATCGGCTAAAATATTTAATTTTAAGGAGGTTTTATTATGTTGTACAAAAAGAGATTAATAACAGCTGCTTTAGCTATGTCAATTGCTGTTTCAGGCTCAAGCACTTTAGCTGCTTTTGCTGCGGATGAAGCACCTGCCGAAATGGGCGATATGGGCGACATGGGTGGCACACCGCCGGAAATGCCCGATGGAGAGGCTCCAGCTGAAACAGGCGAAGAAAGCAGTACAAATACTATGCCATTTACTGATGTTTCATCAGACTACTGGTATTATTCATATATTTTGGATGCATACAACACAGGAATAATAAGCGGTGTTTCAAATGACAGCTTTGCACCTCAGAGTTCCATTACCGGTGCTGACTTTTTAACAATGCTCTTCAATGCAGACAGCAGTGAAAGCCAGTATTCAACTGCTCAGGAATGGGCTGAAGGTAATTCTATACTTACAGACTCTGATACATTTGACCTTAACTCAGCCATTAGCCGTGAAAATATGATGGTATTATTATACCGTTATTTCCAGTATAAAAATATTGAATTCAGCACAGTATCTGATCTTTCCGATTATACAGACAGCGGAGAAATTTCAGCTGATGCCCTTGAAGCAGTTCAGGCACTTGTTGGTGAAGGCATAATAACAGGTTATCAGTCACAATTACGCCCTGGAGACAATCTTTCCCGTGCAGAAGCTGCTGTTATTCTTGTTCGTGCCCTTGAATTAACAGGAACAACAATCGATGTTCAGGAAACCATGCCATCTGAAGCACCTGCTGATATGCCTGGCAGTACTCCTCCTGATATGCCTGGTGGTGACGGCGGTGATATGCAGCCAACCTTCGGAGGCTCTGGTGAGGTTACTCAGGGTACTTCAGCAAACACTATTGATACTGACGGCTCTGTAAGCGATGAAACTTACACATCAACAGGTGACGATGAAAACGCTCTCAGAATAACTGAGGCAACTGTTACCCTTGACAACATAACTGTAAACAAATCAGCAGGATCATCATCAAATACAGAAGACGGTGACTTCTACGGCTTGAATGCAGCATTGCTTGCAACTGACGGAGCAACTGTTACAATTACAAACTCAGACATTCAGTCATCAACACAAAATGGCAACGGAATATTCAGCTATGGTGAAGGCACATCAGTAACAGTTTCAGATACTACTATTACTACAACTGCAGACCACTCCGGCGGTTTACAGACAACAGGCGGCGGCTATATGACAGCCTCAAACCTTACAATCAATACTTCCGGCAGTTCATCAGCGGCAATCCGTACTGACCGTGGCGGCGGAACAGTATACGTTGACGGCGGAACTTACACTACAAACGGCTATAATTCCCCAGCTGTTTACTCAACTGCTGATATAACAGTTTCAAACAGTACACTTACAGCTGTTAATTCCGAAGCTCTTGTTATAGAGGGACGTAACTCTATTACACTTTACGATTGCGATGTTTCAGGCAATATGAGCGACACCCACGGCACAAGCTCCGATGAAAACGTACACAATGTTATGATTTATCAGTCAATGTCAGGAGATGCTGAAGTAGGTACTTCAACATTTACAATGACAGGCGGAACACTTCTCGGAAACAACGGTGATCTGATCTATGTAACAAACACACATTCAATCATAACTCTTTCAGGTGTTACCATAGTAAACGAAGATGACGAATGTTATCTTATGCGTATATCAGGAAACACAGGATCCCGTGGCTGGGGTACTGCCGGAGCAAACGGTGCACAGGCTGAAGTAACAGCAGATGCCCAGACCCTTGAGGGCGATATTGTAGTTGACTCAATATCAACCCTTACTTTCAGCCTTACAAACGGTTCTGATTTTACAGGAACAATAAACATCATAGATAACGCTCAGGGCGGCACAGCTGTTTCTGACAATGCAGATGTATATATAAGCGAAGATTCTACATGGACTCTTACAGGAGACTGTACTCTGTCAAGCCTTGACAACAACGGCACTATCAATTTCAACGGTTATACTATAACTCTTGCTGACGGTACTGTTTTGTCAGAATAATATAAGATACAGCAGTTTAATTAACAGATTATTTTATAAATAATGGCATATATTAATACTGTTAAATTAAACATTTTATAAAAAAGAGCTGGTGATTTAGCAATATATACTAAATCATCAGCTTCTTTTTCAATGCTCTCTTAAAACATTCCGACATAATATTTATTTATCAGCCTCTCATAAACATTATAAAATTTAAATTTGGAGCCTTTAAATCAAAAACAATTATCCCCTTTCACGGAGGTATGTATATGGAATCAAACAATTTAGATATTTTAGAACTTCTCAAAAAAATTATAAATATAACAAATATAAATGCCTTTATACTCAAAAAAAATCATGAAAACCTTGAAATGTTTGACAACTATTTTCGTATGCAGATATATAAAGATTTCTCTTACAGTGAGATATTTGAAACCCTTATAAGTTCGGCAAAAGAAAATACACTTATCACTATTACAGATAATTTTCATCTTCATTATCTTTTGCTCTATATACCTGAAAAATATCTGTCAGAAGATGATACACCATTGTTGTCTATAGGTCCCTATTTAGTTCACCGTCAAAGCTCTGATGAAATTTACACCATTATGAAGAATAACAATATACCTGAACATACATATAGGGATATTGAGTCCTTCTATAACAACATACCTGTAATTATGGGTACAAATACTATGTATGAAATGTTCATCAAAGACCTTGCTTCCGGTATTTTTGGTATAGTATATCATCTGAGACATCTTCCTGCTGACAATATAATTTTTAACAAAGGCAATATTATTTCTGATACCCTTAAGGAAGATCCCCAGATGGTAATGGCAAAAATAGTAGAACGCTATGAAGTAGAAAACAAACTTATGAAGGCACTCGCTGCCGGAGATTATGATAAATCTCAGAGGATCCACGCGAAATTCATAACCTATTATATACGCCCCAGAGCACAAAATCCCCTGAGAAACAAACAGCATATGTTAGTAATATTAAACACTCTCTGCAGAAAAGCAGTTGAAGCAGGAGGCGTACATCCCCTTTATATTGACGAACTCTCTACACGTTTTTCTGTTATGATAAACAATATTACCTCAATAACTGAAGGAAACAGACTCACAAGTGAAATGATACATAAATACTGCCTTCTGGTTAAAAATTATGCCATGAAAGGTTATTCCCAGACAGTCAAAGACATTATATTATATATTGATTTCAATTATGCAGAAGATCTTAACCTGAACTTTTTCGCTGAAAAGTTTAATATGTCAAAAACCTATCTTTCAAACCTTTTCCGCAAAGAAACAGGAGCCACTCTGACTGATTTTATTCATCAGATACGAATGAGGAAAGCAATCACACTTATAAACTCCTCTACCCTGCCCATTACTGACATAGCTACTGCCTGCGGATATAATGATATAAATTATTTTACACGTATTTTCAAACGTACTTACGGTCTATCACCAAAACAATACCATAAAACCATAATCAACCCGGACCGTTAATTTCAGTTTTAATTATTACTTACATAATTACATTACCATCATACTATAGACTACCTTTTAAAGTTTAAGAACCATTATGTACAATCTTATTTCTTAGATAAAAAGAGTGCATATCCTGATTAAAGAATATGCACTCAAAAGTTTAGCTTTTAATGTTAATCGAATATAACCACACCAGTTGACAAAGAGCCAAAAAAATAACACCCCAACTAAAACTCCTTGGAATCTAGTCGTGGTGTTGGAGAATAGCGAGAACTCAATTAGTGCTGACACCACAACCTATAAATATAATATAGATACTTACACCCTGTGACTATAATTTTATAGTCACTTTTTTTGTGCAAGTAGAATCAATTTTAAAAAATTTATTGCTATTTAGGGAGGTAAAGAAAATGAAAAAATTAATTATTACAACATTAGTAACAACATTATTTAGTGCAACTGTAGTATCAGCTGCAACAACAAGAACAACCTTAGAAAATACATTGCTTGATGGTGTTACAGCTTTTGAAACTAATATTGATATTAGCAAATTTAATTTAAATGCTAACGATGCTTTAAACCAAGCAATAACTATATTTGACGCTTCTCCTGAAGCTTGGGCGGTGAACGAAAATGTGTCTATCCAAACACAAGGTAACAAAGCAAAGGCTGTAATAATTAAATATGATTATACAAAGGACAAACAATTGTTAATTCAAAGAGAAATTGACGATGTTGTTGAAAAAGCTGTAGCTATAGCTAATACCTTTCAAACGGATTATGACAAAGCTAAAGCTGTTTATGACTTTTTAATCGATAATTACGATTATGACTGGTCACTGACAAAAACAAAAGAATATGAGTTGTTTAAGACTGGTGAAGGTGTTTGCACTGCTTACTCTCTTGCTTACAAGGAGATAGTGCAGGAGTTAGGTATTCCCTGCCTGACGGTATCATCATCTGAAATTGCTCATATGTGGAATGTTGTTCAGATTGACGGCGATTGGTACAATGTTGATGTATCTTGGGGAGATATTTACACCGCAGAAAATGAAAGTTTCAGATACGATAACTTTATGAAGTCTGATTATTACTTTGAACTTTTAGGTCATACAGGAGGTGTGGCGGAAAATGCTGTTAAATGCACAAACAGCAAATATGACTAATTATTTATTGATGGGGGAATTTATGAACTAGAATATGTTAAAGATAAGGAGAAAGATCATGAATAGTGAAATAATTGATAAAATTGACAAACTTATTTTAGTGTTGGCTGAGAGGCATACAGATGCAATTGAGGCAATAGATAAAGATATATATTTAAATCCGAGACGTATCGAGGAAATCAATGCTTTGTCAGGATTGATAAGTGCCAGAGCTTTAATTGAGAGAGAGGAATAAAGCAATGTCAGAAAAATTAAAACCCTGCCCGTTTTGTGGCGGAGAGGCAGAATTGATAAACATAGATGCTGCCAAAGCACAGGGAATATGCGATCCAATAACAGTACACTGCAAGGAGTGCCGCTGTAATACAAATTGGTTTAGTAAGGAATGGGAAGCTATAGGAGCTTGGAACAGGAGGACAAACAATGAGAGAGATTTTGTTCAGAGGAAAGAAAAAAAATGATAGTAAGTGGATATATGGCAACTTAATAAAGTTAAATGAAAAATATTACATACAGCCACAAAGCAAATTAATGTGGCAAAAGCTAATTATGGGAGAACTTGTTGTGTATGAGGTAGAACCTAAAACTGTAGGACAATATACAGGTTTTATTGACAAAAATCATAAAAAGATTTTTGAAGGTGATGAAATAATGAGTTCAAATAATCGTATTTGGGTTGTTGAGAGTGAAATATTCGGGTACGTTCTTAGAGAAGCCGGATTTTTCGAGTATACAACATTCTCTGATATTGAAATAAGTGATGTTGTAATTGTAGGCAACATAGTTGATCCTGATGCAGATTTTCTTGCACCATTTAAAGGATGAGTTTTCATTTTCTATATCAAGAATGGGTAAAAGATAAAATTGAAAATGCGTATAATTTTTTTAATATAGGGAGGAATAAAAATGTGTAAAGTAATTGCTATTGCAAATCAGAAAGGCGGAGTTGGCAAAACTACCACGACAATAAATTTAGGCATAGGTTTAGCAAGAAAAGGAAAAAAGGTTTTGTTAATTGATGCCGATGCACAGGCAAACCTGACGGTTAGTTTAGGATTTTCAAGACCTGACCAACTAAACTACACTATATCAAATGCAATGTTTAATATAGCAAATGAAGATGAGAATATCTCAAAAGATAATTTATTAAGGAATAAAGAAGGTGTTGACTTACTTCCATCAAACTTAAATTTATCAGCATTTGAAAATCAGATTATAAGTTTAATGGGAAGAGAATCACTCTTAAAAGGTTACATAAAAAAAATGAAAGATGATTATGATTACATCTTAATAGACTGTTCGCCTACTCTTAATATTATAACAATTAATGCATTTACCGCTGCGGATAAAGTTATTATTCCAGCACAAGCAAGTTATTTAGCTATAATGGGTTTACAAGACTTAATAAAAACAATTGGACAAGTTCGCAGACAACTTAATCCGAAAATTTCAATTGAAGGAATACTTATAACAATGTTCGACAAAAGAACAAATTATAGCAAGGAAGTTGTAAAACTACTTCAAGATACTTATGCAGGAAAAATAAAAATATTCAAAACAATAATTCCACGCAGCATAAAGCAAGAAGAAAGTATAACGGCAAGAAAAAGCATTTATGAGTATGCTAAAAATAATAAAGTTGCTGAAAGTTATTTCGATTTTGTAGAGGAGATTTTATAAATGAGTGTTGTTGAAAATATTAAATTAAATAAATTTGAAGATTTGTTTATGGGAAATGATACATCTTCTACTGTTGAATTACCAATTAGTGAATTACATAGTTTTGCTAATCATCCTTTCAAAGTTTTAGAAAATGATGATATGGCAGAATTAGTTAATAGCATTAAACAAAATGGAGTAATAAATCCAATTATAGTAAGGACAACGAATACTGGATACGAAATAATATCAGGTCATCGGCGAACTCACGCAAGTAAAGCTGCTGGGCTTAAAAATATACCTGCAATTATTAAAGACAACATTTCTGATGCTGAAGCTATCATTTACATGGTTGATAGTAATATTGCAAGAGAAACTATACTACCCTCCGAAAAGGCGTTTAGCTATAAAATGAAACAAGAAGCATTAAAACATCAGGGAAGAATTGGAAACCGAACAAACGATGTAATAGGACAACAATTTGGCGACAGTGGTAGACAAGTGCAAAGATATATCAGACTAACAAATTTAATTAGTCAGCTAATTGAATTTGTCGATAACAATAAAATCAAATTGATTCCTGCTGTGGAATTAAGTTATTTAGATGAAAAAAGTCAGTTAATTTTGTATCAGTATATAGATGATAATGAAAAGTATCCAAGCTTAAAACAAGCAAAAGAAATAAAAGAATATTATAACGCAAACAACAACATTGATACAAATATTATCACAGAAATTATGGAAACTAAGAATCATAGCAAAACCAAGAATAAATTGCCTAAAGAATTTACAAAATACTTTGACAATAACATGACGGAAGCTGAAATTGCAGAAGAAATTGCAGAAATACTTAAAGAATATTTTCTTAATAGAATAAACTCTAATTAAAAAATTTGAAACCGACTTTTTGATAAAAAGTCGGTTGATTTGAAAGAAAATATAAATATTTTCTTTTTATAATAAAAAAATCAGCCTCGAAAGAGGCAAAGCGAAATATCCGAAGGATATTTCTCCCTACGGGGTACAGCCACCCTGAAGGGTGGAGTTTTCTTGACCACAGAAAACTAGCAAGCACTGGTTTTGTGCCACAAAACCAACCTTTTTTAACAAAAAGGTGCTTGCTAGGGGATACCCCTAAGACCCCAAAAATCAAATTTCTTTGCATAATTATAAGGAGTGTTTTTTATGTATAATTTAAAATTAATTGAAGATAGAATTATGTCAATTGCAAAAAAACAAGGGTTATCAAAAAATAAGTTGCTGATTAATGCAAACTTAAATAAAAGTGTATTTGATAATATGAAAAAAGGACAAATTCCTTCTGTAGATAAAATACATAAAATAGCTGATTATCTCGATTGTTCAGTAGATTTTATACTGGGAAGAACCGAAACGTCAAGACTAGTAAAAGATATACCAGACCAAGTTATTGATATACTTATAGAACAATATCTCAGAAAGGGAAATATAGAATGAAACAAACAAAATTCAACAGAGTATATACTGTAAAAGCACGATTAAATGTTGTAGAAAATTCTTTAATGAAAAAGAAAATGGCAGCAGCTAATATTAACAATACATCTGAATTTATAAGGCAGCTAATCATATACGGCAATGTTTATAAATTCGATAATTCTAAAATTTCAAAAAGTCTTGATGATGTATCTGAAGAATTGAATCGAATTGGAGTAAACATAAATCAGATAGCAAAAAGAGCAAATACAAATTCTTTGTATAAAGAGGATTTAAAAGAAATTTTAAAAGCACAAGAAAATATCATAAATATTTACAAGGAAATTTTAAAAAGTCTTACAAAACTAGGATGCTAGATTGGAGTTGAGTATTATGGCAGTTACAAAAATAATTCCCATCAAAGTACATTTACAAAAAGCTGTTGATTATATCTGTAATAAAAACAAAGTATGCTCAGATGAAAATGTATTGATTTCAAGCAGAGGGTGTTCTGTTGAAACAGCAATTTACGATTTTGAAAGACAGCAACGAAGAGTATATGAGAATAAAAATATTTCAAGAGCTTACAAAGGTAATAAAGCTTATCACCTGATACAATCATTTACACCAGGAGAAGTAGAAGCTGATAAAGCCCATGAGATAGGAAAAGAATTTGCAGATAAAGTTTTAAATGGTAAATATAATTATATAATAAGCACACATGTTGACAAAGGTCATATACATAACCATATAATTTTTTGTTCTGCCGATAATGAAGGAAATGGAAGATATAATGACAATACAAAAGAAAGGTATCGTAGAGAAAGAATTAGCGACAAATTATGTAAAGAGAACGGCTTATCTGTTATTAATAAAAGTGCAGACAAGAGAAAGGGACTGAAATATAATGAGTGGGAAAAATCTAAAAATAAGAATAATTGGAGATCTACAATTTACAATGATATTGATTACTGCATTGAAAATTCAAAAAGCTATAAAGAATTTTTAGATTTGATGAAAAGTAAAAATTATAAAATAGTTGATAAAACCACACATAAGTATATAACTTTCATTGCCACCATAGATGGAAAAGAGAGACGAATTCGAGGTAAAGATTTTTACTCAAGAGAAAATATAAAAGACAGAATCAATGTTTCTAAAACAGAAAAAAAATACGATGAAACACAAAAGCAAACAAGCAACAACAAAGAGAATGTTGAAAATTTATTTGCAATTCCACCTAAAAAAGAGAAGGCATTTGTAAATGACAAACCTTATATAGTCGATTTACATAAAGACAAATATAAAAATTCTTATGGACTTAATAAATGGGGACATCAGCATAATTTACAGGCAGCAAACGAATTATTTAGATTAGCCAATAATATGGGATATAAAACAATAAAATCCGTTTATCAAAAAATAGATATTGAACAGAATAAAATATCTGAATTGGAAAAAGTAAATAAAACGATGGAACAGAAAATTATTGAAAACAGAACTCTGCTTAAATATATATATGATTACAATTCTTTTAAAAATATACATAATGGCTATAACCAGACCTATGACAAAGAAGCTTATTTTGAAAAATACGGAAAACAAATATTAATGTATGAAAATGCAAAAAAGTATTTAAATGCCTATGGTATTATTTCAATAAATGATGAAACAATTGCAGAAATTAATAATGATATAGAGCTTTTTAATAAAGAAATTGAAAATAATATTAATGGAATTAAAGAAATAAAGGATAAAATAAAAGATTTGAATTATATTAAAAGACAATGGGAAATTTTTGAGAATAACTCTAAAATTGATATTCAACAAAACAAAAATTCACAAAATTTGGATTTATAATAAATGTGACCGAACTTTGATGAATAAAATGTCTTTAAAATTAAATCAGTTTATGATAAAATAGAAATAGTTTAGACGATAAAATTACAATTTTGGGTTCAAAATGGGGATGTTTAATGAGTTCTGAAAATTCTTATTATTTAGTGAAAGTTGTTGATAAAAAATGGGCTGAAAAACTCATGGACGGCGAGGTGTTTATGCGGACTATTGCCTGTTTTGGAGATTTATCAAAAAGAAGCGACGATTCCAATAATCAATTTAGAGGCGATTCTCTTGAAGGTTTTTCCTTTTCTTTTGAAAACTGCCATAATCCGTATGCATACATCGTTGATACAAATGGAAATATTTCTGAATTTGCACCTGATCAAGTTGGGCTAATAGATGTTTTGAAATATAGAGAAAAAATATTCTGCTTATATGCTTTAGAATATGACAAAGAAAGAAAACAATTTATTAAACCAGATTCTCGTATTTCTGATTTTGGTGACACAGCAGTAATAATTCACAATCCACAGGAGTTTTTATATCGTGTTTGCAATGAAATGCTTCGACGATTTGGAAATGATTTTTGGACTTCATTTATGAGAGTGGATTACAATATTGAATTCTCAACAAGCCGACCATATGATGAGTTTTGCAAATCTCTATCATATTCGTGGCAAAAGGAATTTCGTATTGCACTAGACCTAGCTCAAGGTAAGTTCGATCCAGATACCCTTAATAATTTAACAGATTTCGCAAGACTTACTTTCTCCGGAAAAATTGTTGAGGATACTAATCCAGATTCTCTTGCAGACTCAATTACATTGAATATTGGTGATATTAGAAATATTTGCATTTCGATACCGACATCTGAATTGATTGAAAATGAAAAAATTGCAACGTATATTCCTGAGGGGTCATTTCCACCTAAGCTAATTGCACCAATGAATGTGCCAAGACCGTCAAGACCAACTTTTTTCAAATTAGTAAGACAACTTCCTTAATTTAAAGGTAAAATTTCCAACTAAAACCTTAATAATTTAACTACTTTTAGGATTATTAATATCCAAATCAATATTAAACTTGATTTAGAGCAAATAATTAAATTGTTATGTGTAAATGCAGATAAGGCGGTATATGAGTCTCGAAAGAATTTATGTAATTTGATTTATACGTCATATAACCGCCTTATTAAAATTTGTTTGATTGCTGCAGCTTTAGACATGCAGCTCATCTTTCGTTATTATTTTTTAGTTTTAACTTTGCATCCTCAACTAAATATTTAAAACTATTAACTTGAGGATTTTCAATCCCCTTTTCTTTTAAGATTTTCAAAACTTCAAGCTGTCTTGCCATATCTATCGCTGATAGCTCAGGCCGAAGATATAGCTCTACTTTATTTGCTGTAAGCCCAGATTCAAATGCTATTCTTAATTGTTGCATCTGTAAAGCATTAAGGTCTTTATTTGCAATAATAACTACATTTTCATAAGGAATTTTATTTTTAATTGCTTCAATAAGTTCCTGCATTCTCAGATAGTCATAATTTATAAGTAAGCTTAACTCTTTAATATTTATTCCTAATGCAATTGCTTTATTAAGTTCTTGCATTTCTTTATCCCCTAAATTTCTGCTTTTCAACACAAATAATTGATATGGTGTAATATTAGGATTTTGATACGCTTTAATTATTTCACTTATTTGGCTAGGGGTAAAGCCTTTTAATAATGAATTAACCTGATACTTATTTAGACCAGATTTAAAAGCATATATAGCTGTATGCATTATATCAGCAGTAATATAAGGTTTACCAATTACATTAATTTTTTCTCTGTCAAGACCACTGGCTTTGGCTAATTCTAGCATCTTAATTTGTTCTGAGCTAAATTTTCCGTCAGTGTTTTCTAGTAACTCTGATAAGTTAATATCTATAATAGGACACAATTCTTGATTAATAGACGTTATTATTTTGCCACTAATTTGCTTTATTTCCTTTAAATTTCTCTCTAAATCCGTGTTCAGATAATTTATATCATCCAATGGCAAATTCCGTTCACAGGGTAAATTAAAGGCATTAGAAACAACAATTTTAACTGCATTATTCACTTGTAAAGTATTATTTCTGGAATAGTCTAATACAATCCTATTTAATAATATTTCAGATATAGAATTAATATCTGTTTGTGACTTAATTTCTTTTGATAGCTCATTATCATAAATCAAATTACACATTGATATTAAAACATTATCAAGACCGGCATTTAACTTCTCTTGAAACGTAGTCTGAAATGTTATTTGGGACACATCGAAAACATTGGCAAGTGCGTATTTTTTGCGTATGGTTTCTTTAGAATCATTAATTATATTACCATCATTAATATTAATTTCACTATTTTTTATTTTAGGATTAGATATAGACACCTTACTTTCTGCAGAAACAAAAATCTTTATTGCTTTTGAACCTCTTTTGACATTGCCGTTATAATTATCCTTCCATTCAGAGTAACTACATAACATAGTAGCACCAGGACATTGATTTTCTATTAATATAGCATTTTTAAAGCTGTATTTATATAAACGTGCAAAACTATTTAATATAACACAAATTTTGCTTACATCTGCATTTTTTAAATCATTGATAGCACTTTCATAAAGTTTATTTATATTTTCTAAATTATCTTTATATTTGCTAACTTCTTCTTTTTCAAAAAATGAACCATAATACTGTGCATTAATATTTGTATCAATTATATATGATGTAGGAAGATTATTATTATCATAGCACACTAAAACATCACCACTTGACGGCAAATTTTGACTAAAGCTAATTTCACATAATAAATCAGATATAGACATTTTCTGTATATTATCACTAAAATACAAAAAATAGTTATTTTCATTTATATTTTCTTTTGTAATTTCAATTTCGACTTTTGGCTTATATAATTCATATTTCATATCTTACATACTCATCTCACTTTTCACTATTTCCTTAGACATATTTTGCTGTGCTGTATTTAATTTTTGATGTGCTCTTTCAACTATAGATTTAAAAGAATTTAATTGCTGTCCTTCTTTTATTATTTTACCGCTTAAACGAATTGATAATAACTTGTTTTGATCATTTTCCGGATCAAAAATAACTGTGTCAATATTTTTTAGATGATTAAATGAACAATTTTTATCAAACTTACAATCGCTTAACATCGTTCTATTAAAGTCAGCGTTTTCTAATTTTGTGTTTTCAAAAATACAGCCATAGAATCTTGCATCGACAAAAGATGATTGAATATTACAATTTTTGAATTCGGCATTTATAAATTCTGCGGATGTAAAATCACCGGATTCAATCGACATATTATTAAAATTGCAATTTAAAAATGCAGAACCTTTTAAACTAATCAAATTAACAGAATCATTAAATACACAGCCCACAAAAGAACAATTTTCAAGACTGTTAAATTTATATTTCTCATTAGCAGAAAAATCAACAGTATCAAAATGACAATTGCTTAAAATTATTCCTGATAAAATATCATTATAATTCTTTTTTATATAATCAAAAATATCTTGATTTATAATCAATTTGTTGTCATCTTTAGGTAACGTATTAATATAATCAGTAAAGGATAATTTGATTTCTGTATTTTTTTCTATTTGCTCAAATAAATCAGGCATTACGTTTTCAAGTTTTTCTATTATTTCATTTGAAGCTTTTTTTATAGTATCAGAGGATGATATTAATTCAGGAATATCTTTATTCTTTGCCCAACTGGCTATATAGCCAAATGAATAATCTGATGTATCTATTCCAAGAGTATTAGAAACTATGTATGCAATACTCTCAGCTTCCACTTCCTTAGTATTTCTATCTTTTGAATTATTGTTTATATTTGAATGATATGTTGCATGTGCTAACTCATGTATAGCTGTTTTTATTGTCTGTGCTTCTGACATAGTATCTCTAATATGTATTTCATTATTAGAATAATAACCATTTACACCTTCGGAGTAATTAGTTAATGGCTCAAAAAAGATAGGGCATGGCGAAATAGATGCAATTCCACTTATTATCTTATTAAAATTACTAACCTCCATGTTAAGTTTTGTTACTAGCTGTGGCAATTCCTTACCATTAGTTTGTGACACATCAAAAACTGATGCCGTTGAAAACCCTTGTAAGACCCTTTCCGTTTTACCTGTATCTACTTTTATAGTATTATTGTTATCGTCTTTAATAACTTCGCCTGTTGCTTCATCCTTTTTTTCTTCGTAAATTTTTCTTTCTACATAATTGGGCCTTAAAATCTGTAGCCCCTTTTCACCTTTATTTACATATCTGCCGAATTTCTCCTTCCAGTCTGTTGCTGAAGCAACCATGGTAGCATCAGATTTCTGCATTAATATTAATATATTATTTCTAACTGAATATCTTCTAAATTGACTCATTACATTCAAGTAGTTTTTATATTTGCCGGATGTAAAAATTTCTTTACATCCATTTTCCAATATTTTTTGAGTTGAATCTAATTTTTCCTTACGCTGCTCTTGCTTATAATCATTAAAAATTTTATATGCTTCTTTTTCAGGTAAGTTAATTTTTTCACCATTCTTATTTTCAAAATAATATATGCTTTTATTTTCGCCTTTAAATATTACAGCTTCATCATTGTATTTAAATTCTTTATCCTTATAGTAACTATATTTCATATTCCTTTCCTCCTCAGTTCCTGCAACAAACTCAATTATTTTCAAAATATGCGATTTGGGGATTGAAAAATCATCATAGAAACTCTTAATATATTCTTGCATCATTTCTTTTCTGTATGTTGTATCATCAATTTCATTTGAAGTTTGCAATGATTTTAAAAAATTATCTAAAAAAACATCATCGCTTGGAACTATATTTTTCTTAAGCATATATTCACCACATTTCATTAACTAATCTAATGCTTTTTATTTTCAAATTCTAAAGAAAATTCAGGATATTTTTCTCCTATTTGCATTTTTACCGTTGCTCCAAACTTTGTACCGTTTTTCTTGGAATAAAAATCTGATATATAACAACTGCCATTTTTTAATAACGCTGCTGCTGTGTTTCTATCTATTGATTTGCCAAAGTAACTAAAAAATTTATTATTTTTAAACAAAGAAAAATCCCTGTTTTCACAGGAAAAAGCTTTACTGTTTTCGTATACATTTCCACCGCATTTAGGACACAGACAAACAATTTCTTTACTTTGTTGTTGGGATGGTGTAAATATTGATTTATATTCCTCTTTAACAGTACGGTTTTCTGATACCCATACTTTAACTATATTCATAATGTTTCTCATAAAATTGTTTGGATTTTCTTTTCCTATAGCGATATTCGATAATTGATTTTCCCATTCTGCGGTCATTGATGGCGATTTAATTATTGCTGGTACAATTTTCATTAAATTAAGTCCTTTCTCTGTCGCCATAAGATGTGATTTATCTCTTGTTATCAAGCCATCTTTCAACAGCTTTTCAATTATTGATGCCCTTGTAGCAGGGGTTCCTAAACCTTTTCGTTCAACATCTTTATTTATCTCATTAACACCAGCTTTTTCCATAGCTGATAATATGGTTGCTTCGGTGTAATGTGGTTTAGGTTTAGTCCACAATTCTTTGCAGTTTGTATCAACCACAAAAATAGTGCTGCCAATATTAACAGAAGGAAGAATAGTATTATCTTTTACCTTAGCATCCTTGCCTAAAATAGATAACATTTCTTTTTTCAATTTAGTCCAGCCTAAGCTATTAATAGTTTGTCCTGTTGCTTTAAAATTGTATTTCAAACATTCAAGAAACATAATAGTATTTTCATAAATATAATTAGTTGATGTTGCTTCTAATAATCTAAAAATTATTAAATACAATAATTTTTTATGGGTATCAAGTAAATTATCAAAGTCTATCTCAGCTATTTCCATTGTTGGAATAATAGCATGATGATCAGTAACTTTGTCATTATTGATAATATTATTAACATTAGAAATATTTATATTTTTATCACAATGGGAAATAGTGTATTTATCAATAATTACAGAAATTAATTTTACTGCTGTATCTTTCATATCACTTGTTAAATAATTGCTATCAGTTCTTGGATATGTTACTATTTTATTTTCGTATAATTCCTGTAAATATGTCAAAGTTTGTTGTGCAGTATATCCTAGTATCTCATTTGCTTCTTTTTGTAATGCTGTCAGATCATATAACTTTGGTGGAAGTATTTGTTTTTCTTTTGTTTCAAAATTTAAAACAGTTGCTCTCTCATTTTGGCATTTAGCAGCAATAAGATTAGCTGTTGATTTGTCTAAATTTTCAGATACAGCATTAATACCATTTTCCGTTATAATGTGTGTTTGATAATATGCTTCAGATTTAAAATTTCTTATTTCATCGTCTCTTTTGCATATTAGCTGTAAAGTTGGAGTTTGTACACGACCAATTGGCAACACATTTCCATTTCCATATAAAACAGTGAATAATCTGGTTCCATTCATTCCGACTAGCCAATCTGCCTGCTGTCTACATTTTGCTGATTGATATAAATTATCATATTCACTGCCAAATTTTAAATTATTAAAACCTTCTCTTATTGACTTATCTTCCATTGATGATATCCAAAGCCTATAAAATGGCTTTGTTGTTTTTGTCATAGAATAAACTAATCTAAAAATTAGTTCGCCTTCTCTTCCTGCATCAGTAGCTTCTATTAAGTCAACAACATCTTTTCGTTCTATTAATTTTTTAATGACATTAAACTGTTTACTTGTTTTTGATGATATTTTATATTTCCAGTTGTCAGGAAGAATAGGGAGTGTTTCAAGTTGCCAAACCTTGTACTGCTCATTGTATTCATCAGGGTTGCAAAGTTCCACTAAATGTCCTATGCACCAAGTTACAAGATAACCATTCCCTTCACAATAACCGTCTTTATTTTCTGTTGCCCCAATAACTTTAGCTATAGATTTTGCCACTGAATGTTTTTCTGTAATAACTAATCGCATATTATACCTCCTCAACAGTATCCTTGTATTCTATTGTTTCATTTTCATCAGCAGTTTCACTCTGACATAATTCTACAAGTTCATCTAAAAAAGCTTGTGGATTTTTTGCTTTAACTATATTTTTAAATATAGCACCCATTTTTTCATTTACATTGCTGAAGAATTCAAGTTCTTCAATAGTCATATCATTACTTATAAAATTTTTTAACAACTCAATTTTTGCATTTTCTTCATAAATTTGTATATCATTTTCTAACTTCTTAATTCTGCTGTTAAGCTCTGTTACTTTTTCAGAATAAATTGTTTTTTTCTCCTTTAATTTTTTTAAGTTATCCTTCATTTTAGCGATAACAATATCTGCATTTTCTTTTTTATTTACCATAAAATTCACCTCTAATAAAAATAGGAGAGAATTTATCCTCTCCTATTAATCAAATAAATATTAAGATTCCAAATCATCATTTTCAGTATCTTCAACTATTTCAAAATTGTTGTTATTATTAGACAATGGCATTTTATTGCTATCATCAAATTTATTATTGTTTTCAGTGGAAGTGTCCACAGGTGGCATTATATCTTCAGAAAGCGTTATATCTTCAGAAATTTCCTCAAAATTTTCACTTTCATCCTCTTGTTCTTCTTCTTTCTTTTTTTTCTTAATATAATAAGCAACACCACCGACACCGAGAACAACAACTATAAAAAATGGCAACATAGAATTACCTTCTTTATTTTCATTATTAATAGTTTCATTTTCAGTTATTGCAATTTGTGTTGTTGTTTCTGTTGTAGTTTCAATAGTAGTAGTTTCTGATGTTGTAATATATAAACTTTCATCATATTCATCAACTAAGGCTAACAAATCTCTTTCATCTACTTCATTAAGAAAATAAACATTGTTGGTATCAGAAGCTTTATCAATAATAATAAAGAACTCATTACCATTTTTACTATGTACAGTATAAAATTCTTTATTGTCATCACTTGTAAGGTTATCATCAACTGTCATATTTCCATCTATTGTAAATGGCAATGATATTTGTGAGTCTGTTGTTGATTCTACAGCAGGTTCTACAATTTTGCTTTGAGCAAACACCATTTGCGAATTTAATAAAAATGTCATAAAAAAGAAAAAAAACAATGCTTTGTTTTTCATTTTACTTTCCTCCATTCTTCTAATTACTATACAATCTTCTTATTGTATATATTAAGTTTTTATCATAAACTGAATTTGTAGTAATTGGTTGTCCATCATAAGGGGCTTCAACAATCATTCCATTACCTATGTAAACAGCGACATGATGCACACCGCTATATGAACCATTACTAGACCACAATATAATGTCACCGGCTTGCATATCCTCATAATCAATTGGAGTACCCATTGTTGCAAGCTCTTTTGTATTATGTACACCAATATATGCACCTGCTTGGCAATATGCCCAACACACAAGACCCGAACAATCAAATCTTGTTGAATTTGGATCTCTAACTTCTGCTTCGCTATGTCCACCACCCCATAAATACATATAACCTACTCGAGATAATGCGTAGTAAGCAACTAAATTACCAGTTTCGCTGTTTCCCGGAACAAGTTGACCAGTTTCATTATTTCCAACTATTATTGTTGGGGACTCTTCAGCTCCAATATCAAAGTAAAAATAGGGATTGTATTGTTGATTATCCGATATATTCCTTAATTCAATATGTAAATGTGGAATACCAATAGATTTTTCACTCACAAATATACCGCTATTATTTCTCAATGATTCTATATCAGACATTGTACCTATTAAATCACCAGCACTAATTTCTTGCCCTTCACTTACAGCTATATTAGTGATACTATCAAATATTACTTGATATTCTTTATCAGCGCTTTGCATGCTAACAGCATGACTTGTAACTTTAGCTACAGTACCATCAAAGACAGCATATACATTAGTATTGTAAGTTCCAGCTATATCTATACCTTTGTGAGGAGTAACATCTGTATTAAGACTATCAATAAGTTCATCAGAGCTTACTGTGCCACCATCTTGTCCAGCTGACGGTGCATCTTCCCCTTGACTATAAGAACCAACATTTACTATTTTTGTAATTGTTTTACCACCCCATTCAGGATGACAATCATTTGTACCGGGATTGGCATGTGAAGGATACCAAGTTGACTTATCTACAATAAATTCAATGACAACTTTACCTTGCTGATGTCCCCACTTATTACAATCTGCATCATTTTGATTCTTTATATCGCCTATAATACATGGAAATATAGTTCCGTCTGACTGATACACATCAATGTAATCTCCTACACTCCCATATGTATTTGTAACTGCCACAACATACCTATTATTTATTATACCGAAACCTTCAGCATCAAAATTCATTCCTGCCTGCTCTCTTAACTGATATTGTAAAGAGGACGAGGATGTAATTGTTTGCCACCCCATATATGTAAAATATTCACCCATACCATCAGGTAGTACAATAGTAGTTCCTGTTGAAACTGTTGAACCATCATCTTTATAAGTTATATTTGAAGTGTTTGAGTATGTAGAAAATGTCGTAGAGCCGTCAACGGTATATCCACATAAGTTTGCAACAACATCTTTCCAGTTATAATTAACAGGACTATTAAACCAAACTCTATTACCACGATATTGAAGTAATAAATCATAGTATTCTTTTGTATCTTCATCCATTAACTCAGCAATAACGTTTTCTAATCCATTATTAATTAATGTATATTCTTTGACATACCAAAGAACCGGAAACTTTGCATCTGCAGACGAGTAATGCCACTCATAAAAAGTTTTTTCTTCCAATTCGTATTGGGAATTAAAAATATCCTTTTCTACATCCTTAACTGTTTTATAATCTATCCCTGCAATAATATCTGAGACCCACGTTTTTAGACTTAGATCAAATGACCATCCCGGATATTTTGCCGATAAAAAAGATATGAGCACTTCTGGATCATGATTAAAAGAATCAATATTATATCTAACATCATCATACAAAAAACTATTTTTATCTTCTTGTATTCTTTCATTAATATCCGCTTGCAAATTTGCTTCCAATTCAGTATAATAAACGCTGGCATCATATATTTCTTTTTCATCTGTCATATATGAAGTTGAAATTATACCATTACCTACAGACATTGACATTATGCTGCAAGATGAACATAAGGCTATTAATATACCTATTATTAAAATTATGACAAGTATAATCGAGCCTGACTGAGGATTACTTATTAATAATACAGCTATTTTTTCAGATATTTTAGCAACAATACCTGTATTAGTTGCTTTCTGAGCAGCATTCTTAGCTGTTTTGTAGGTGACCCTTGCTTGCTGCTTCCTTGCCTTCTGCATATAATTAATTTTTTTTGCTTTTTCTTGATTGTCAAAGTCATCATTATTTAATTTTTGTGCTAAGTCAGATTTATCTGTAAATATTTTATTCTTTAAGAGTATTTTTTTATTATTCAAAAAATTATTTATATGCCTTCTGAAAATTTTTTCCGAAATATTAACAGCGTCACTTATCATCTCATTACTTGCGTTTTCAGTGTCATTATCTTCGTCAATTTTGTTTGCTAATTTATTCGCACTATGTACACCGGTAAGCAATGTATTACTTTTAGATAATAAGTTTTCTTTTATATTCACATTTTTTGTAGAATATTTTTCTTCCTTTTGAGAAGTATCTTTGATACTATCTCTTATAGATGACTTTTTATTGCTTGATGGATATGATTTTTCTTTAAAACTTTGGGACAAGTTGTCCGAAAGTTTTAATTCGTCATCCTTTTGACTATTAGTTTTATTATGAAAATACTTTGCTTTTGCTTTATTGCTTTCATTTATAAGCTTTCTTTTTTCTCTTGACGATATTTTTTTTAACTTTTCAGACTTCTTATTATAAGCATTTAAAGCGTTATTAGTATTTTTAGCTTCATTTTTTAATATGCTTTTTTCTTCAATAACAGATGTTATTTTTGTTGTTTCACTTTCATCAAAAGTAATGACATCAGATATTATTCCTACTTCTGCATATAAATTTGTTTTTCCACTGTTACTCTCGAATTTATTTTTAGTTTTTATATCTTCAGTAACTTTCTTTTCTTGATGTTTATAATTTTTATTTAGCTTTTCTGACGATGTATTTTCATCTGTAAAAATATTTTCTTTTTCAGTAACGGTTACCATTCCAGAGATTTCAGTTTCCCGACCTTTAATGCCATTTGTAGCAATTCCAACTTCCGTATATACATCTGTTGCATTTTTACTACTTTCAAATTTACTTTCAGATATTTTTTTATTTTCAACAAATTTGTTTTTTTGTAACTTGTGATTTTGGCTTTTATTTGAAGTTTCTAATGATATATTTTCATCTGTAAATTTACTTTCTCTTTCAGCAGCGACTGCCATTCCAGAGATTTCAGTTTCCCGACCTTTAATGCCATTTGTAGCAATTCCGACTTCTGTATATACATCTGTTGCGTTTTTACCACTTTCAAATTTACTTTCAGATATTTTTCCATTCTCAACAAATTTGTTTTTTAGTAATTTGTGATTTCTACTTTCATTTGAAATTTTTGATGGTATATTTTCATCTGTAAATATACCACCTTTTCCAATAGATGTTGCTGAGTGAAAGTTGCCTTTTTCACTTTCAGATATAAATTTATCTTTTATATCTTTTGACGATGTATAAATATCATCAATGCTACCAGTACTTTCAAATTTACTTTTTTTACGATTTTGCTCAGAAATTAACTTATTTCTCATTTGTATTGATGATAATCCAGTTTTAACTTTTTTATCATTCAAATAATTATCCGTATTATTTGCACTAATACTCGTTTTCTTAGGAGAAAAAGCCAATTTATCATTGTTTTCTACAGACTCAAAATCAGGATCAATTTCAGCAGCAAGAAAATTGCTGTTTTTTTTCTTCTTGTTTTTTTGAGCTTTAATCTTAGAATTTGTGGTTCCCTCAGAAAAAGCATAATTGCCATTTTCATCTTCTGATACTATTTTGTTATTAAAATAATTATCATAATCATAACTTGACAAAGTATCTCTTTTTGCACTTTTTTTACCATTCATATGTTTTTGGGATGAAATTTCATCAGTGCTGTCATAAAAAGTTGCAGCTTTTGTTGCTTCCTTTGTTTCTATTGATTCTGATGTTTTAACACTCCTGTTTCTGCGTCTTTTCCGCCTATTTGTTTTAAGTGAAACATCATTTTCAATATCATCAGATTCAATGTCAAGCATTGTATTTTTTGAGGTAAAAGGAGTATTTTTATTATTTTCCAAAATAAATACCTCCTTTTATTTGACTTCTGATAATTTTGTTGTAATTAATTCGTATAGCTTTGTGTCACGAGGGAATACATCTTCAAATGGTAGAATAATATTTCCATATTTTAGCAAACCCTTACCAGTATCACTTGTACTTAAGTAATTTAACTGATTTTCTGAAATACCCAATTTTTCTGATAACAACTCTTTATCATGAGGTCCCTGACCAAGCATATAAATAAAATCAGTGTTTTCAAAAATGTTTTCCACTTTTGCAGACTGTAAGAAATCCTTTACATTCTGCGTAATGCCCGTTGGGATACCACCCCATTTTCTGAAGCGTTTCCAAATCGCAACAGAATATTCTGCCGTTTCTTTATCTGATAGCAATAAATGGAATTCGTCGATATAAAACCAAGTATTAATTTTTCGCTTTCTATTAGCCGATACTCTCGACCAAACAAAATCCTGTATTATAAGCATTGCTAAAGGTTTTAACTGATCTGATAATTCTTTAATATCAAAACAGATAACTCTATTGTTTAAATTAACACTTGTTGGATGGTTAAAAAAATTATTGTTGCCAGTTACATAAAACTTCATGCTGTCTACAAGGAATTGAGATGCACTATCATCATTTTTAGCTATATAATTATATATATCTGATAATATTGGATTATCCCTATGCTCTGGATCAACTAGATATTTTTCACACACAGACTGTACAGCATCATCAATAATACCTTTATCAATAGGTGTTATAATGTGTGGATGCATTATTAATTCAAAGAATGAAAGCATAAAGGAACTTTTTAAAGCAATAGGATTTCCTTCAGCATCATAGTCATTTGAAATATCAAGAGGGTTAATATAATCCGTAGAATTAGAAGAAAATGTCACAACTTGTCCACCTAAAGCTTTCACCAAAGGGGAATATTCTCCTTCAGGATCACAAATAAATATAGGATCATTTGTGCTAAAAAAAACATTTACAATTTCTCTTTTGGCTGAAAATGATTTTCCTGTGCCGGGTTTACCTAAAATTAATCCATTTGGATTTAACAGCAGTTTACGATCACACATAATCATATTATGACTTAAGGCATTTAATCCGTAATACAAACTTTGTTTGCTCTGCTGAAAAAGTTCCTGAGTTATAAAAGGCTCCATGATTGCAAGTGGATATGTTGTTAGTCCCCTGTCAAGATAAGACACTTCATTTAAACCCAATGGTAAAGATGAAATATACCCTTTTTCTTGTATATAATCAAGTTTAAACAACCTATTTGTACTTCTTTCTGCTATTGAATTAGACTTATTGAAATTTACTTCAAGTTGATTTTTACTATCAGCATAATTTGTAACTAATATGGTTACAAAAAAGTATTTAACATCAGATTGTAAAAGTTGCTTTAAAAGCTTTTTTGAATCATCAGATGAGATAATTAAGTGTTGTGGTATTAAATCTTCACCATACATATTTCTATTGGCTTTTTTCTGTTCTTCAAGCTTCATAGCATCAATTGATGTTATAGTTTGTCTGACAAGTTTTAAAGCTTTATTTTGTTCCATAGGTGTAATATGTATATTAACTGTAATATTAGTATCAACATTTAACATATCCATTAATATTTCGTCGTTTAAATGACTTGATATAATATGAAAAGCTGATGTAACACCATATGATTTATTTAATTTAAAATAATTTTTCTTAAAGACTATTTTATTAGGAGATATTAATTCAATTTTATCCTCGTTCTCATTTCTCCAGTCATATGTATAATGCTTTTCATAGTCATTAGCTAATACTGCAGATAATAAAGATAATCTTTCATTACCATTTAGACAATAGGCTCTAACACCAAGCCTATTAAAATTAGAAAGTGTAGTGATTTCTGCTTGATCTAGCTTTTGTCTTGCCTCTTTAATACTCTTAGCTTTCGTGGATAAAGTTAAAAACTTTCGCTTAATTATGGAATTATTACCTTTTTCAAATTGATTTCTTAATATCTCACTATACTCTTCACGCAAATAATCAAAATCATCAGATATTGTAGAAAGCTTAGGAATCGTAATAGCATCTTCGTAATCAGTTATATTCAATGTTTGATTTACAAACGAAAATTGTGCTTTAATTTCTTCAGAAAAAGAGTTTAACAGTTCACAATACTTATCTAGTATATCATTTTTAACTTCAGTACTGGATAATTGATATGTAATATCAAAAAATTCAATAGTTTTGCTATAAATACCATTTTCCAATTCACAAAGACCGTCTCTATATATTTTTTTAATTGGAATTGTTTGTCTTGTAGTAATCGGTATTTCATTACCGCTATTAAATATTTTTTCAATTGCGTGTTTTTTTATAGATGTTAAAAACGGTATCTTTTTTTCTTTTGATTGATTTTTCAACTGCCTTTCCTCCCTCCTTAATTCTTGTTTGTGGAAATATAAATTTCCACCGTACATAATTAAATATAATCTGTTCCAAAAACATCAAATTTTTTTCATACAGAAAAGCAAAGCAAGCAATGGCAACGAAAACTGTACAAACTATTGCTAGGTCTTGTGGTAAAGTTACTCTGCTTAATCTATATGTTGAAAAGCCTAAAATAGCAGCTAAAGAAAAACATACAGCTTGTCTTTTTGTGAACGGTCCTAAAAATTTAGGATTAACGGATTTAACATCAAATGAAACAGGAATTCTTAATTGTGCCATATTTTGCCTCCTTAATTTACCTTTTAATTAATGTGCTGAAAATATAGTTTTAGAAATTTTATCTGTTTTAAACAATAGATAAAGAGTTCCTAAACTCATTAGAATTAAAATACCAAAAGATTCAATCATTTGGTCTAAATTAAAAGTAGCATTATCTCCAATTGTCCAAAAAACAAACATTGACTGTAAGCATCCATAATAAATAGCTATTATTAATACAATTATAAAAATTTGAAAAGCTAATGCTAATATATGACGCAGATAACTTTTCCCCATATCGCTCCATTGATTATTTCCAAATGAAGCAAATGCAATAGGTGCAAAGGACATATATATGTAAATGTAAACAAATCTAAAAATAAGAACTAAAGTACAGAGTGGAACAAAAAAAACTGAAAACAAGCTTGCAATCAATCCACAGATAAATGCTATCAATATTGCATTTAAAATTTCAGTTGGTGATAATGCTATAAGACCATCAATAAAATTATTTTTAGTATCTGCATTATTTAAATTGTTTAAAATTGTAGTACCATCAATACCTAATGTTCCTGACAGCAATTCATTTTTAACTAAATTTACTATATTTGTAACAAAAATGAATATACATTCAACTATTTCAAAACTATGGCTAACCAACAGCAAAATTATTCCCAATTTAAATACCCATGTTATAAACAAACCTATATTAATATCAGATAATTTATTATTACCTATAATGTTATGGATTAAGTCATAAAACATAAAAAATGTTATAAATATAACACCAATTGGAAGTATGTATTCGCTGCTTACGTTTTTTATAAGGGTATAAATAGTTCCGCCATTCCATTGTGAAGGCAGTGTCGTTAATGTATCGCCCATTGTAGAACTCAACGTCATTGTCAAAACGCAGTTACAAATCTTAAGATATTGGTCATATATAACCTCAACTAATGTAGATACTATCCATTCCAATATCTTATTCATTACATAATTCATACATTATTTAACCTCCTTCTAACTCAATCCCATTAAATATTACAGCATTCTTAACTAAAAGAAATTAATGTTTCTAACTTTGGTATTAATACATAACCTAAGACAGCCAATCCTCCACCAGCCATCAATTGTTTTATACCTTGTGATTTAGCCTGTGGATTATCACCGCCATAGCCTTCAAGTAAGTTTACAAGTCCCCAAGCCAATAAACCGCCGCCAATTGCATATACTATAGCCTTTAAACCTGTAATACCTGCCGTCCAGACTTCGGTTATTCCTGTTGTATCACCCGCAGCTGCTAATACTGGTATTGCTGAAATTAAACAAATAATAAGACTAACTGTCATTAATCTCATTATCAAACTATTTTTTCTTTGTTTTTTTGAAATTACATTATTAAACATTGATTTACCTCCTAACATTTTTAAATTAAATTTGGATTATAAATATCATCATCATCAAACTTTGTATGTTCAAGTTCGTTAATTATGTCAAACTCATTTTTCACATCATAATCAGACAGATATTTATAGTTTTTATGCTTTGTAATATCATATTTATCAGATAAGAATGGTCTGATTCCTCTTAGCTGTAAAATACACTTACCACCATCCATTACAGCTATTTCATCTTGTGACATAAGCTCTTTACCTGTTTTTTGGTAATTAAACCCATATGAACTGTTATTGCTCCTCGTGTCACTTTCATTTACAAGATCAATAGTTTCTTTTCCGAGTATCTCTGCTAAATCTTTCAAAGTAGATTTTTCGGTTCCTCCTAAAAAAAGTTTAGAATCACAGTTGCCTTCTATAGTGTCAGCATTATCTTTATATAGTGCTTTAAGCTGAGATTTAGATTGGAGAACTATAGACGCAGATATTTCTCTACTTCTGATAGTTGCTATTAATTTATCAAAGTTAGGTATTTGACCAATATTTGCAAATTCGTCCAGCAGACATCTAACATGAGTTGGCAGCCTGCCACCATATACATCATCAGCTTTATCGCAAAGCAAATTAAACATTTGTGAATATAAAATAGACACAACAAAATTAAACGTTGTGTCCGTATCACTTATTATTATAAATAATGCCGTCTTTTGGTTAGCATCACCGTATGTATCTAATGCTAATTCATCATAGCTCATAATTTCCCTTAATTCTGTAATGTCAAAAGGTGCTAATCTAGCACCACAAGAAATTAATATTGACTTTGCTGTTTTTCCTGCTGCTAACTTATACTTCCTATATTGCCTGAGGGCAAAATCAGCTTTTATAGTTTCACTTTTTATTTCTCCATTGTGATAAATATGTCTAACGGTTTTCCCCTGTTCTAAATCATCAAACATTATATCAATGACATTCTTAACATCTTCATTTTCTTCGCTTGTTTGTGATAAATTTATCATATCAATAAGTGTAGCAAAGTTTTGATCATCTGCAGGTAAAACCTCATGAATATAAGAAATTAGTGCACAGTAATATAGTCTTTCAGCTTTTACCCAAAAATCTTCATTTGAATCCTTACCTTCACCTTTTGTATTAAGTATTATTGTGTTAACCAATTTTAAAATATCTTTTTCGGATTTAATATAAACAAATGGGTTGTAATGCAAAGACTTAGCAAAATTAACAGTATTAAAAACTTTAACCTTATACCCATTTTCTTTTAGCATTTTACCCGTTTCGAGAATTAAAGTGCCTTTAGGATCAGTAATTACATAACTGCTATGCATTTGCATTAAATTAGGTTTTATAAAAAATCGTGTTTTACCACTGCCTGAACCACCAACGACTAAAACATTTTTGTTTCTGCTGTTTTTGGGAGGATTTGCCATACTTTGCATAGTTAAACTTTCAGTAGCTGTAAGAATAATATTATTTTCTTTGATAGGGTCAATAAATGGTTTTATATCATCTGCTGTTCCCCACCTTGCTGAACCATATTCTACACCCCTACGAAATTTTTTTGAATTAAGTTTTCTAATGGTTACAAAGAGTTTTACTGCGAACATAGTAAAAAGTGAAAAAACAAAAGGTCTGCTTCTAAAACTAGGTATTGGGTGTAAAAAAACATCCATAAAATTTGATAAGGTTATGATAAGAGCTTCCATAAAATTATCATCTAAATTTTGACAAAATATAGAAGCAAGTCTGTTAGCAAACCAACCTATTATTAAGATTAAAAAATTTCTTTTAATTATTTCAAATATAGTTAATTTAGGGTCAATATCAAAAGCTTTAAGAAAAGATTTTAATTTTACTTTAAATTTTTGATAATCTTTACCGCAAAAAGAATTTTCTAATATATTATTGATTTTTATAAAGAAATTTTTTAAATTTCCATAATAATTGTTTTTTTTGAATTTTTTTGTCATAAATCAAAATTCATATCCTTATTTCTGTTTTTATGCCTATCTTGAACCTTATCTTTTGTTTTATCTTTCGATTGTTCATTTACTTTTTCTGCTTTTTCTTTAGCTTTTTCTGCTCTTTTTCCGAAACTTGATTCTTCTCTTGCATCCATTTGTTTTACATACTCTTTAAATGCACGTTCAACTACAGTTGAATTTTTAGCATCAAAAAAGAAATAATAATCTCTTGTTCCATCTTCATTAAGAACATTACTCTTTTTAATGCTATACTTAATGTCATATTCTTTAAGAATGCTTTTGAATATTTTAAAATCTTCATCTGCAGTTTTTGTATATGCAAACTCATTGATATTACCGTTTGTCATTTTTTGCAATGTATTTAAATCAACCTGATTTTCTCCATTATAAAGTTTCATTGCATCGCGAAGCATCCTAAATATATTTAGTGCCTGCATTCCAACTGATGGAACTCTTAAAAGTATACTTAAAAATTCTTTTGCATCTTCCATTGAATCCCTCCACAAAATAAAAGAAAGAGGATAGAGGAATTTCCTCTATCCTCATAAAACTATTATCTAGTTAAATTTATCTAGTTAAATAATTGTAAATTACAACAGCCATTTCAGCTCTTGTAATATCATCCTGTGGCTTAATGTTACCATTATCGCCAACTACTGCATTGATACTACTTAAGTAAGCAACATATGGAGCTGACCACCAGCTTACGTCATTTCCGTCCGCATACTTATCAAGTATTGATGTATCAACAGCTGCGAAGTCATAATCAGTACCGGCGAACAGCTTAGCCATGATTACAAACATTTCTTCACGACTGATTGGCTGCTCAGGTCTGAATGTACCATCACCATAACCGATAAATACATCAGCTGCTGCACAATTAGCGATAGCCTGTGCATAGTAACTATTTGCATCTACATCTGTAAATGTATAGTTACTTGAGTTACTTAAGTCAAGCATGTTATTAAGCACAATAGCAAAGTCGCCTCTCTTTGTACTCCAGTCAGGTTTAAATAAATCTTCTGTTACACCATTTACAATGCCCTTATCGTGCAGATATTCAATAAATTCTTCTGCCCAATGACCGATGACATCAGCGAATCTATTGCTATTAGTATCATCATTAGTATCGGAATCGTTATCTGATGTATTTGTATCAGCATCAGAATCAGATGTAGTAGCCTCAGTAGTAGCCTCAGTAGTAGTTGTGTAGTTGTGAGAAGAACCACCGCCACCAGCTCCGCTTGATGTTCTCTTTGTAGTAGTTTCAGTTGTAGCTTCAGTAGTAGCCTCAGTAGTAGCTTCTGTTGTAACTTCTGTAGTAGTTACAGGATTAATAACAACAGGCACTTCGATTTCAATACCATCACCAATAGTTATGGTTACAGAATCATCATCTGTTGTTAAAGGCTGATCATCAACAACAGTAATATCGTCTTCGCCAACTATTTCTGTAGTTCCATCATTGTAAGTGATTTCAATTTCTATACCTTCAGGATCAAAAGTTTCGCCTTCTTCGTATTCAGTTTTATCAGGTGGTGTTATAATTTCTACAGATGCTATTTCCTTAGTAATTACAGTAATAGGTACATTGATTTTTTCTGTTAAATCATTGTATTCATAATAAATAACACCATAAATATCACCTAGTTTAAGAGGTGTTTCGTCAATGGTAACGTCATCTTCTCTTATAAATTCCTTAGAACCGTCGTTATATGAAATTTCAATGACAATTCCTGTCGGGTCAAAAATTTCGCCTTCTACATATACTCTCTTAGTGGGAAGACTGATAATCTTAACGCCTGAGGCATTACCATTATTTTCTTCAGTTGTAGTTTCAGTTGAACCTTCTGTTGTTACTTCTGATGAACCGTCACCACTGCCTGAACCGTCCTCAGTTGTTGCTTCAGTTGAACCGTCGCCACTGCCTGAACCATCTTCAGTTGTTGCCTCTGAAGAACCATCACCACTGCCTGAACCATCTTCAGTTGTTGCCTCTGAAGAACCGTCGCCACTGCCTGAACCATCCTCAGTTGTTGCTTCGGTTGAACCTTCTGTTGTTGGGTAATTATCATCATCAGAACCAATGATTGCTTTCTTATAAACACTTATTGACTGTTCAGCCTCGTGCTCATCAAAGGAAATTGTAACAGATGTATCACCCATTTCAAGTGGTCTTACTGGGTAATTATAATCGGTAATTTCTTCTTCTGTGCCATCTTTATAAACAGCAATTACAACCATACCTGTTTTATCAAAGGTCTGACCTTCTACATAATTAACCTTATCAGGTGGTGTTATAATTTCAATATGATCAATTGTAGTATGCTTGTAATATGCATTTAAAATCCATATTACGTCAAGCATATTAATTTCGCCATCGTCATTCGCATCTGCATTTAGTTTATAAATAGTATTAAGTGACCACATACCCAATACAGCCTTTTCAACAAGTACTGCATCATATTCTGTTACTTCACCATCACCATCTATATCAGCGTTTATAAGTCCTTCATCAGTAAGGTTTACATTACCCTTCATATAATTTCTTATAAGAGTAACATCGTCACTTGTAAGTACTCCGTCACCGTCAACATCTCCGGTATGCACAGCCTTATAGCCATACTCTACAACGTTTCCTAAAATCTTGATAAGTATCATCGCATCTTCTGGAGTTACGCTACCATCTCGATTTAAATCTCCGTTTCTTTCTGGAACAAGAGCAAGCAAATCTGCATCACTTAATGACAGTATGATGTTTACATTATCTGTAAATCCTTTATACTCAATTGTTACATATGTATCTCCGGCAACAAATGGATCTGTGTCATACGTATAACCACTAATAATTGCAGTTGTGCCATCGTTGTACGTTGCTGTTACTTCCATTCCTGAAGGATCAAAGAATTCACCTTCATCGTATTCAGTTTTATCAGGAAGTTTTGTAACCTTAATTCCTGTTACAACCTTTTCAACAACGGTAATAGGTACTGTTGTTTCAACACCGCCGTAACTAATAGTTACTTCGTCATCATCTGTTGTTAAGCTGCTATCAGGATTAACTGTATAGTCAATTATGATTTCTGTAGAACCATCTTCATATGTAACTTCTACAATCATTCCTGTATCATCAAAAGTTTCACCTTCAACATATTCTGTTTTGCTAGGAGCTTTAATAATTTCAATTCCGACAACATTGCTGTCTCTAACGGTCACTGGTACAGTCGTATATACTCCGTCATATGTTATATATACTTCTGTAGTTTCAGCAGCTAAAGTATTACTGTCAACATTATAATCAGTTATTACAGCAGTTGTACCATCGTTATATGTGGCAGTTACAACCATTCCATTAGGATCAAATACTTGTCCTGTAAGATAATCTGTTTTGTCTGGTAATGTTGTTACAGCTATACTAACAATACCTTTCTCAACAACGGTAATTGGTGTTGTTGCTGTCTTACCATCTTTACTTACTGTAATATATGTTGTATCAGAAGAACTTACAGTAGTTGGACTATATGTGTAATCACTAATTACAGCAGATGTGCCATCGTTATAATAAGCTGTTACTTCCATTCCGGTAACATCTATAGCCTGTCCTGCTATGTAGCTGATTTTATCAGGAGAGGTTGTTACGGCTATACTTGTTATTTCTTTCTTTACAACGGTAATGGAAGTTGTAGTAGTTGCATCACCGGCAGATATAGTTATAAGATTGTCATCTGTTGTTAAAGCACTAGACGGAGAATATGAGTATTCAGTTGTTGCTAAATCTTCAGTAGTTCCGTCCGTATATGTTGCTGTTACAACCATGCCTGCAGAGTTAAACAGCTGGCCTTCTACATAATATGTCTGTGTAGGTGGATTTGTAACCTCTATTGATACGATTTCTTTTGCAGCAACACTTATTGTAACTGTCGCATAAAAGTTTTCATACGTTACATATATAGTTGTTTGCCCTGCTGCTAATGCTGCATCTGTAACAGCATAATCTGTTATTTCTTCTTCTGTACCATCACTGTAAACAGCTTTTACAACCATGCCGGTTTTATCAAAAGTCTGTCCTGCTATGTAAGATACTATGTCAGGCTGTGTTGTAACCTTAATTCCTGTTAATGTAACAGGGGCATCCTCTTCAGATACAGTAATATCAACAGTTGCGAACAGATTATCGTAAGTAATATATACTGTTGTCTGTCCTGCTGCTAAAGCTGAAGTATTATAACTATAATCATTTATTACAGCAGTTGTGCCATCGTTGTATGTGGCAGTTACTTCCATTCCTGAAGGATCAAAGAATTCACCTTCATTGTAAGCTGTCTGAGTAGGTGGTGTTGTTACTTCTATACTAACGATAGATTTTTCTGACACAATTACAGTTGCTTGTGCAGTTTTTCCTTTATAACTTATAGTAACATAAGTATCATCTGCTGTTAATTGATCTGTATCATATGTATAACCACTAATAACTGCATAGCTTCCGTCATTGTAATAAGCTGTTATTTCAAGACCTTCAGGGTCAAAAGTTTCGCCGGCATAATAATTAATCTTGGACTGATTATTTGTAACCTTAATACTTGTAACCTCTTTTGAAACAACTGTTACAGGTATAGTTGCACTACCATCACCGTAGCTGACAGTTACACTTGTATCACCAGCAGAAAACGAAGTACCACTGTTGTATGTAAAATCAAGATATTTATTATCAATAATTTCTGAAGTATCATCATTATAAATTGCCTTTACCTGCAATCCTGTTGTATCTAAAGATTGTCCCTCAATGTATTCATCGTAATCAGGATATGATACTATTTCAAGGCTCTTTACCGCTTTAGCTGTAACGGTAATAGGCTGTTTAACATAAACTTGCCTAGCTGAGTTAATATAAGATTGCCCATTTGATGGAGTATATATTGTCGCATAAATATTTACATAAGTATCATCTGTAGTTAAAGATGTATCATCATATGTGTAATTAGTTATTTCATATGAATAACTATCCAGAGTAATTACCATTCCGGTTGGGTCGAAAATTTCACCTTCTACATAAGATGTTTTGTAAGGGGCAGTAGCTACAACAATTCCATTAACAGACTTGATAGAATAAGAAAAAAGTTCATTGCTGTCTTCACTTGTAAAAACAGGAGAGAAATGTCCTATTGAAGATAAACTAGAGTCTTGAATTTTATATATAAATAATGCATCATCAGCATTTGAACTAAGTGTACTGGAGTAAGCCTCCTTGATATATAAATCTCCATCTGTATCTGTCGTTGAAGAATAAAAATCTCCGGTAGTTGTTATATCTGTTTCTTGTTTAAATTGGCGACTCTTTTCACTTGTTCCATTTTTAAAGTAAATTTCATCTTCATCATAGAAATCCACATAAAACTTATACCCATCATATTTAGAAACACCTGTGTAATAAGAGTTAATATAGTAATCAGGGGTACCTTCCTGTGTAACGTATATTTTTTTAGGTTTTTGAACAAGAGTCATATAATTTGCCTCATAGTTTTCCATAGAGTCTACAACAGCAACAAATGGAATATAGTAAAAAACTTTAGTAGTTCCTGTACCTGTGCCAATTTGTACGCATAAAAAGTCAGCCATCATTGATAACGAAGACGATGTTACTACTGAACATATACCAGTATTTGAAACAACAATTGGAAGAAAATCAATACTAGGACTTGAAATAGAATTTCCATTACTATCATAAAAAGAGCATATGTTTAATATATCTTCTTCTGTAATTTCACTATAATTTGACCATATTGCAGAATAACCTTTGTCCATAACTAACCTAGTATAGTTACCATATTCTTCTCCCGGAAACAATAAGGTGTTTGAAGCTATAAGATCAAAGAAAGAGCTTCCGATTATTGTGTTAGAAATATCCTGATTTAAAATAGCATATGCAAATGCACTGCTAACATTAAACAAGCCTACACTTGAGAGCGTCATCACAAAAGCCAACAATGACGCTAATAATTTTTTAATTTTTCTCATTATTACAATCCTCCTTTACTTACTCAAGCAATTCAATACTATCACCTGATTCAACATCGTCAGGAATAATTACATCATCGCTTTCTGTTGTTTCTGATGTATACTCAGTCAAATCATAGACTTTAGAGTAAAAATACTCATTTTCAGTCGCCATAACATCAGAATATCTTGCAACCTCGGATAAGGTCGCACTAATTTCAGTAGTTTCATTTTCAGTGTCAGGATTAACTTCAAATGTAACGGTAGCCATTACACTATTACCTTCTTCATCAAAAGAATAAAACTCCTTGTCAGCCCAACTTACTACTAAAGTGCCATCCTCCGTTTTGTCAGCTACAAGATAGCCTCTGTCTATATTAGATACCGCATAGCATTCATCGCCTAATATATCAGATTCGGACAATACAGGAGTTACATCAGCTGGATCGTATTTAATCGTAGCAATATAGCCATTGACTGTAGACATAGTTGACGTATCAAATTCAATCGGGAAAACTATTTCACCGTCACTTGCAACTATGTCTACGGCTGATTCTGTTGTTGTTCCTGTATTGGCAGTGTTGGCAGCATTAGCAGCAAATGCCGAAACTCCGCCTAAAGCGACAGCTGCGGTCAACAATGTTACCGCAGTTTTTTTCAACTTTTTCATAGTGTTATCCTCCTATTTTATTTATTTTTAAAATTTATATCCCCAAGCTTTTAAGACTTCATTGCTTTGTAAAAAAGCCCTGTATTCAGCATTAGGAATAGTATTTTTCAATAATAACCCCTTTGTAATATCAATATATTTCCACTCATTATCAACGAAAACTCTATTCCATTCATGAGACATATCAGTATTAATTACAATCTCGCAAGGAATATCTAATTCATCCAATACCGCTTTATAAGCTAAAGACAGTGCTGCACATGTCCCTTGTTTTGTATCAAATAAGCGATATATGTCATTGTTTTCAAAATTCCAATCATAATCATAGTTAGAAATGAAGTAATCATAGACTATTTTTATTTTTTCAGGATTGGTATATCCCTCCGTAAGATTAACAATACTATCAAGAATATTTTGAATTAAAATTTCATTCTCATCAATTTCTTCATGCGGTACTCTGTAATATAATCTAATTTCTTCTACTATACCATCAGTATTATCATCAACAGGCAAGTATTGACAATCTAAATACCACACATTTTCTTTCGCAAAAATTTCAGATAAATATTTACTTATTTCAGTTTGTGTTAAATTTAAATTACTAAGGTCAACTGTTTCTTCGTAATTTTCAGCAGCTTTTAAAACTAAAAATTTAAACTCTGCTGCCTCTGAAATTCCTGCAAAAGTTGTGACTGAAAAAATGAAAGAAAACAAAAGGGCAACAATTCAAGATGTTATACTTTTCATACATTCCTCCTTTCCAAAAGGAAAAGAACTATACGTAAAAAGTACAGTTCTTACTTTTTTTAATTTATAAATAGTCTTCATATAATATATTTTTTTATAAAAGTAAATTTATTAAATCTTATATAGAATTAAGGGGGTACGCCTGATACATACATATTCTTATCTCCTTTCCAATTTTTTATCATCAGCTGACGAGGCTGATGACATTAAACAGGATATAAAAAATCCTATTGTTCCACCGATAAAAATGCCAACCCAAAACGGTACATTAAACACAAACATTCTCCTTTCAATTAATTTGTTTTTTATTTCTAGCATTTTGAAGCCTTATTACCATTGCTTTTCGCTCTTCTTCTGTATATTCCCTATGTTTTCTATATGGATTTTTACCAAATCGAAAAGGGTATAATGCACATTTTGTCACAGGACAAAATTTAACTTCATTACTGCTGCCACAACTGCAATCCAGACATTTTGCACGTATCGCCTTAAGTGGACTTCTGGGATTTATTAACGTATTTGGTTGTTTTTCATCCAAGTATTTTCACCTTCCTATAATTTTTTTGAAACTTGCAGGATTTGAACCTGCTTTTACCATTAGTTCCATAATAAAAGGAGCAACGATATAATTTGTTGCTCCTATAAATTAAAAAGGATGATATATAAATGCAAATAATAATTAATACATTATTTTTAATTAGTAAACGGTCTAATTAAAAACAGCAAGCAGCTTGATGTTGAATCGTCTTTATGACATTCGGACAAGTTGTCCGAATGTTTAAATTTGCTAAGGCGGAACACCTCTGTAAATAGTCATATCATCTACTCCTTTCTCAAATTATTTATTTATAATCTGAACATTCTAAATAATCAGCTTGTCAGTTTCTGCTTGAGAATTTAAATTTGGATTATCTATACGACCAAGAAGATAGTCGACTGAACAATTAAAATAATCAGCGAATTTTATTAATATAGTACCGTTAGGTAAGGTGCCATTTTTCCATTTTGTTGTATTGCCAATACTTATATTAAGTTCTTTTAAGACATTTGTTAATTTTAGTTTTCGTGATAGACATAGATTTTTTAATATTGAATAAAACATTTTGTCTCCTTTATATAAAATAAATTTATAAAATTTTTTTGAAACTGCAGGATTTGAACCTGCTCTTACCATTAGTTCCATAGTAAAAGGAGCAACAAATTAAAATTATATCGTTGATCCTAAAAGATATTTTTAATACAAGAAAGAAGAAGAACAATTCCTTGGGCAAAAGGACATTGAATCATCTAGCACCAAGGCATTGATTATTTTACAAAATCGTTAAATTTTCTTTTTTAACTGAAATAAAAAAACGTTAAATTACCTTCAGGACAAGTTGTCCGAATGTTTAAATTTACTAAGGCGGAACACCTCTGTAGATAGTCATATCATCTACTCCTTTCTTAAATTATTTATTTATAATAATATTATAAATAGCTTTTTAGAACAGTGCCTGACATCAATCTCTAACAGTTATTTAATCTCATGCACATACTATCAGGCACTGATAAAAGGGGGAATATTTTTTGAGAAAAAATCCCAAAATAACTTTGTGTAATGTATGTCCCATAAATACATTACACGATAGGGCTTGCAAGAATCGAACCTGCTAAATGTACTTATATGTAAACCAATCACATATGTAAATTTAAAATAAAAACAAAGTATCCTATACAGAAGTGATGATATATGAGTAAGAAAAAATATATAAATCATATAAGTACATTTATACCATTAGCCCTGTAAAACCTCAGGTCCGAAGAACACTGAAGTTACCCTGCTGGTCTGTATAGCTGCTTACCTGCAGTCTGCCTGTTACAGCTATTCTGCTGCCCTTACGGAAATACTGTCCGATATTCTCACCACGTCTGCCAAAGCATACACAATTTATAAAATCTACTGTAGGCTCATCTTCCTGTCTGTTTTTTGAAAAAGGTCTGTCAACAGCAACAGAAAAATTACATACAGCCAGAGGCTCTGCTGCCTGAGCATATCTAACCTCAGGGTCTTTCCCTAATCTGCCTATTAAAATAACCTTATTCATTTAAATCTTCCTATAAACCCAACTCAAATTTCATATTTGTTGTGATATAAAAACCTAAATAATCTTTTCACTAATACTTGTTTTAAGCGAAAATCGGCAACGTTTTACAAGACAAATCATTGCCATTTTATTAAGAAAATCTTAAGCTTACTATTCATTGTTTTTTGACATTTTAGCTTCAATGATTTTTATAGTATAAGATAATTTAACCCTGTCAACATTTAAAATTTCTGAAATGTGACTAATTGTATATCTATACATATAATAGTACTCATATATAACTGCTTCTTCTTTTGTTAATTTGTGCCTATATTTGCTTGTAATTAATCGGTCTATTATATCGTCAATGTCATTATCAAGTTTCATCAGTTTATGTCTGATACTTCTCTCAGACAAGTTTAATTCTTTAGCAATCTCTGCCGTACTTTTTTCTTCAATTTTTTTTCGCTTTAAAAGTAATTTTTCCTCATCTGTTAAATAGCTGATGATTTTTCTTACACATAATCGGGTTGCTTTTTGTGTTAAATTTGTAGATATGTATTTATTATTTTTCCGCAGCTTAAATGTAATGTAATTACAATTCTCATCTGTGATTCGTACTTCCTTCACTAATATTTCCTCCTGTTCTTTTATAATAACCAAGCCTTATATTAAGTTCTTCAATAGCCGATTTATATGTTCCAAAATGCTTTATCAAAATTTCCGATGAATCAACAGGACTATGTTTATATAAACTATACCCTCCCCTTTCATAAATAATTGTAAAACAATGTGTATTTGAAATTATAATATTTTCTTTTAACATTTTAACCTCCAAAATAAGTTGAATTAAAGTAGTTCTGGTATTCAGTACCATAGTTAATAGCCGTGTTTACAATCATTGTTTGTATATATGCCTTTATATTTTTTATTTTTGACGATTTCCCCAGAATTTTAATATTATCAACAAGCCAAACAATCTTTTCATAGTTTAATGTCAAGAGCTTTTGACATAAAAATTCTTTAGGATATATCTTCTTCCCAATTGGTACTATACTACCTCTTGTTGCTACAACATCCAATGACAGATTTATAATGCTATTCACCAATCCTATATTATCTGTTTCATTTTCATAAAATCTCAGTAAATCAGAATAGCAAATATTATCCCTAAGGGATTTTTCAAAACTAAGCAAGTCAATTCCATCGATCGCATCAATCATTGATTTAGATTGATGGATAGATTGATTATTACTTAAATTAGTATTATTTAAATTAATATTACTAATATTAGTATTACTTGTATCTGATTTTTCGACTTCTTGAATTCGGTTTTCTTGACTTCTTAAATTCGGTTTTTCCGACTTTATAAATTCGACTTTTACTATTTCTTGAATTCGGTTTTCTTGACTTCTTGAATTCGTTCTTTCCAACCAGTCATTTGAGCAATCCTCACCATTTAAGTACTCATTGTTTTTTTGAAAATACATATTATTTATATCATTTAGATTATTATTAGCAGCAGATTTTTCTTTAATGTTTTCAAAGGTATCTAAAATTTGTGGATCATTAATGTTATCTTCTATAGTATACGCTGTCGTTGAATTTTGAGATTGTTCCTGTAATTTTTCTTTATAAATATTTAAGACATAATAAATTGAAGGCTTACCCTGACCTTGTTTAATTCTATGTATTAATTTATAATTAAGTAGTTCTTTAATTACCTTGATAACTTTATCTTTACTGCAATTTAATACTTCTGCAATCTCCGCATTGCTATATATTATATACACCTTATTTTCATCATCTAACCAACCATTTTTTCTACTTAATGACATTCTATCCAAGAATATTCCAAAAAGAATTTTAGCACTATCAGACAAGTCATTATAGTAGGAGTTTGTTATAAGTTCTTTTGGAAAACGTATAAAGCTATATTGATCAGCTTCTGTACCATAATAATAATCAAAATTTTTTCTTTCTTCACTCATAAACATACCAACCTTTACAGTTCAAAGTTTTTTATATTAATCACCTTTAATATATTTAGACAGCATAGATGTAGTATAATAATAGCCATTGCTCAATTTAACAAGCCCATCATTATTTATCCATTCAATTCTTGCTGTTCCAAAAAAACACATATTTCTTTCATATTTTAATCCACCATATTTACTACCGACTTTTAGATTATATTTTAACGATACAGTATCACCTAATTTAAAATACTTCTTCATACCTATCCCTCCCACGGACAACTTGTCTTAAAGTCGTATTTACTGAAAATATCCTAACTTATAAGCATTTATTAAATCATCAGTTGTGTATTTACCCCGATATAGTTTATTTGAGGCATTGACTTCTTTTTCTTTATGTTTTGTAAGATGATAATAATTTTCTAAAGTTTCAATAATTTCACTGTTTTCTCTTATAACTGATTGCCACATTGAAATAGATGTTATAAGGCTGCTTCTTTCATGTGATTGTAAACCCATATATTCAAGCTTTTCTTTTTTCTCTTTTATAATAAACTTTGCCAAATCAACAGTTTCTCTATAGCTTTTTGCTAAATCATTAAGTTCAGCCTGAGCCTGTATTTTTCTTTCTAAAGTCATAATGCATGCCCGTTCCTTTCAATCTTTTCACCAATGTCATAATTAATGACTTCTGTTGCCAACATTTTATCTTTATCACAATCAATATAAAAATCAATTTGATTTACATTATCAGGAGATATATTATTAAAAATATCAATAAATACCTTACATATAACAGCCGGTGTTAATACATTATTGTTTGACTTTAATCGTACAGCTATCATTAAAATCACCTTCCCTTATTTAGATTTATTTTCTTTTAATAATTATTATTGATATATTGTTAAAAATATATGTGACTTCCGGACAACTTGTCCTTTAGTCACATATTTAATTTATTAAATAGCTATAGTTTTATTTGCTTTTTCTTTCTCATATTCATTACTTACATATGTAGCAAATTCTGCTAATGTCATACCTGTTAAACATAAGAAAATTGCATCTACATTTTCAATAGATTCTCCTGTTTCTATTACTTTCACTTTGTAATCATATTCTTTTTTCATATGTATTTCCTCCATCTTAACATTAGAATTCACCACGATTAAAAACATTTAACAATGTAACAGTCTTTTTCCGCTTAGCCTCAAAGCAATCCGTAATATTATTGACAACCATATCTAATAACATTGATTTTGCAATATTTAAATCAGGTGTAACCAAATTTGTTGATACAGGTACCCAATCAAACATACTAAAAGATACCCAAGTCCAATTGTCACTATTTATGCGAAATAGTTCTCCTATAAGAAATGTTTTTTCATTATTTTTTGTAATTAAACATAGCATTACAACATCGGATTTTCTAATCCATTGATAACCTTTGAACATAATTTTCTGCATCACTTATCCTTTCTTTTTACTTTTGGACAAGTTGTCCTTTAGTCGAAATTTGCCTATTTTCTTTGAATACAATTTGTGATATAATTAATTATAAATAGCATAAATTTAATATTTGAAAGGAGAAGCTATGTCAGAAGAAACTACAAAAGAAATTACTAAGCTTATATCAACTATTATTTCATCCGTAGGTACAGTTTATTTTTCAAAAAATTCAACAAACAAAGAAATATATAAAACCAGTTTGGAAAAAGTATACATTCCTTTAATGAAAATTTTTGATGCCTGTGAAAAAGAACTTATAGGATATAAATACAATCCTATCGATGCACAAGAAAAAATATCAGCAATTATTAATAAAGAAAAGGATTTTATCAAAAATCTTATTAATGATAACTATGAACTTTTTTCTTCAGGCCTTCCTGTAAAACTTGAAAGTCTTTTAGAAGATGCCCAGTATAATTTAATATTAGAAAAAGATATTAAAAATATAATTTATTTAATTAAAACTGATTATGAAGCAGCAAAAACTAAATGTGGTTATCCATATACTTCATTATCATATTGTTTTTTCAAAGAAGATTTCCGAGGGAAAGCACATATTGCTCACAAAGTTGTATATAAATTTGCCAATATTTGTCTTATTTTCCTTCTGATTTCAACAAGTATTTTAACTGCTTTTTCTTTTACTTTAAAAAATATTATACTTTGTATTGTAGTATTAATAATAATAGCAGTACTATACCAATTAGTAATCATCCAATAGTAGCCTCTAACATCTTAATCCTCCCTTACGCACTTTCCTTAGGATTTAAATCTTTTGATTCTTTAGAAAGAATCATGCCAACTAAAACATTGTAAGCTGTTAATTTATCAGCTTCAGTCATTTTACTAATCAATTCAGCAAAATCCTCAATTGTTAATTCCTTATACATTTTATCACCTCCCATTTTTATTAGGTATTTATATACACCTTTTTCATTCAATAAAGTATATCTATATACCTATAATATTTCATATTCAAGTATTTGTCAACACTTTTTTTTAAAAAATATTTAATTTTATAGAAAATAGGTGTTGACACGCACCTTAACTATATGTATAATAAATTTAGGAGGTGAGAATATTTATATGGATAATACAAAAGAAATCGGCAAAAGATTTCAAAATATTAGAAAAGAATTAAAATTAAAGCAATCACAAATTGCAAAAGAAACAGGTGTAAGTGATGCTGTTATCAAAAACTTGGAAGGTGGTAGAACAAAATCTTTAAATATGCCAATAATTAATTATTTTTGTCAAAAATATAATATAAATATAAATTGGATATTAAAAGGTGAAGGGGAACCTGTAAAGGAAATTTCAACAGTTGACAAACTCTGTAAAGAATATAATTTTTCCGAACCCGAAAGGATAATGTTGGAAAACTATACTAAACTTTCAAGCGAAGAACGTAAAAATTTCACAAGTTATTTAATTAAACTGCTTGGAGGAATTGAAAATATTGAGAATAAAGAACTTTATGATGAAGTCGTTGATAATTATAAAAATATAATGAATTCTGATTCAGAGAATAATAAAAATAAATGTGCAGAATAAAAAGCACCCAATTGTTATTGTTTTAATATTATATTAAAATGATAATATTTGCTGTTTTTGACTTGTTTATATTAACATACAACGTGTATTTGCGTCTGTCAACAATTGAGTAAACCTCTTTATTATTCAAAAATATGTATTTTTTATAATAATTATATTTTAACATTTATACAACACCCTTTCTATAAAGATAAAAGATTGGGTGCTGATATAAATATAGCATAATTGAACATATTTCGACAATATTTACGTTCGAAATAAAAACATCTTTCCTTTCAATATACTTTTTGTTATAATTAAATTAACAAGTATTGATTTATAATGAGAAAGGGATGATATTATGGAATACGAAGTAATTGGAGATAAAAAGATAGTTGAATATAATGAAAATGAAAACATTTCACTTAATATTTTAAAGAAAGCTTTAGCCTATGCCGAAGAAGAAAAAAAATTAAAGAACATAGAATTGACATCTAAAGCTAAAGCTAAAATATTAAATCTTGCATATATAATATTAGAATCTGTATTAGGCAGATTTATTTTATACTTCATATTATTAGGAATAATACCTGTTCCTGATAGCTTTGAAGCTACAGGGTTATTTGTGGCAATATACGCTGTTATTTGTTTTATTGTTGCAGCTTTTGATCCTTATGATATTTATAAAAAATTGCTTAGTAAAACAACCTTAAGAGAAAGAATTATAAAGAAAACAGAGCAGTTAAAGAAAACCAGAAACAAAGCTATTGAACAGTATGAAGCTGATAAACATAACTTCGGAAAATTAAAAGACCTCTTAGACGAAAAATGCGGTAATATTAAAACAGCAAAATTTTTAATTCAAGTACTTGAAACAGGGAAAGCAAAAGATTTAAAAGAGGCAAAACTTTTATATCAGCAAAAATTAAAAGATGATGATGCCTACAAAAGGAAATTGATCAGAAATGGTGTAATTGGCGGAGGAGCAATTTATTTAGGTATGTTAGCAGCTTTTTTAGCAGCAGTTATAATAGCGTTACCTATATTTTTTAAATTAGATAATATAGGTAAAGATAAAACGTGGTGGTGGTAATTAACTTGAAGACAAGTTGTCCGAATGTTAAGTTTTGGAGGTTTATATGGACATTGAAAAATTATTAAAAAAAAGAGATTTTCTTAATTCTAAACTCGATAAGATAGATAAAAACTTGTTAGAAAATTATAAATTGGACTTTATAATAGGCTATACACATAATTCAACCGCTATTGAGGGAAATACTCTTAGTTTAATAGAAACTAAAATGCTGATAGAAGATAAAATTTCCGTAGGTGGAAAATCCCTACGAGAAATTTATGAGGTAGTAAATCATGAAAAGGCATACAGATATGTTGAAGAATGTATTGCAGAATGTAAGACTTTAAACGAGGAAATAATAAAAAACATACATCAGATATTAAATGAAAACATATTTATTGGTGGTATATATAGAAATGAAGTTGCACGAATAACAGGAGCTTCATTTACTCCTCCTGTCGGAACTGATATGTTTATACAAATTAAAAATTTCTATGCAGATTTAACTTTTAAACCTGAGTTATTAAATCCAATTGAACTTGCAGCTTGGGTTCATGCCGAATTCGTGAGAGTACATCCATTTCCTGATGGCAACGGAAGAACTTCACGTTTAATAATGAATTATATATTAATGGAAAATGATTTCCCCCCTATTTCTGTATCAGTAGAAGAAAGATTCAATTATTATACTGCACTTGATAAATATGGGCATTACGGGGATATATCTGAGTTTGAAAAATTGGTTGCTAATTTAGTTAATAAACGACTTGATGAGTATATATCATTAATCCCGGAAAAGGAATTGAATTTAAACGAGGATAAGACAAAGAAAACTGAAATAGATTTATGACAAATAACTTCTGGACAAGTTGTCCGAAAGAGGTGTAAACATGACAATTAAAGAAGCAAGAATAGAAGCAGGACTTTCAAGAGCTGAGATGAGCAGGCAATTAGAAATACCAATAAGAACTATTGAAAACTGGGAATCGGGAACAAGAACACCTAGTCCATGGGTAGAAAAATTGGTTATAAATGCTTTAAGAAATTTAAAAAATAATTAAAAAATAACAGAAACTATTGACACACCACTCAATGAGTGGTATAATATATACATAGAGAGGTGAAAGTATAGTGAAAAAACTCTTAGCTGCAGCATATGCAAGATATTCAACTGATTTGCAAACTGACAACAGCATTGCTTATCAATTTTCAGCCATTGAAAAATATGCTAAAAATCATAACTTAACAATTATTGATAAATTCGCAGATGAGGCATTGTCAGGAGTAAATATAAACAGACCCGGATTTTTAGAATTAAAGAAAAACGCTTTAGAGGGGAAATATGAAGCCATTGTTATATATGATATAACAAGACTTAACAGAAATGTTGGGGATTGGATGGATTTTCACAAACTAATGACTGACTTAAACGTTAAGATACTTTCACCAACTCAAAGAATTGGTAGTTTTTACAATCCAAATGACTTTTTGATGGGAGGAATGAATGCATTAATTGGAGAACATTTTGTCCTTGTCACAAGAGAAAAAACTATTGCAGGACTTAAAGAAAGGGCAGCAAACAGAAAATTCAATGGTGGTGTGCCACCATATGGTTATGATGTAGATAATGATGGCAATTATATTATAAATGAAACGGAAGCTGATATTATAAGGCAAATATTCAAAATGTATATTTCAGGGGCTGAATATCCGGAAATTATAAAAACAGCAAACGAAATGGGATATGTTGGTCGCAGAGGCGGTAAGCTATCAAGAGGTACATTAAACGGAATTTTAAAAAACGAAAAATATATTGGAACATATATTTATAATGAATATCAACATAGAGTGCTCTCAACGAAAGTTGGCAGTATAAAAAATCCTGAAGAAGAGGTAATACGTATTCCAAACGGTATACCGGCTATAATTGATAAAAATTCTTGGGATGTTGCTAAACAGCGTATAAGTAAACGTATGGCTAAATTCGCATCTAACGAAAGCTATCCGCTAAAAGGATTAATTTATTGCGGAACCTGTAGCAACCAATACAGAGGAGAAAGAAATATAAATTCAAGAGGATATGGTGGCAGATATTATAGATGCGGAGGGAAGAGAGACAAAAAAGTCTTTTGTGATAACATAGGTGTGAGAGCAGAAATATTAGAAGAATTTGTAAAAGATGCTTTAAATAAACACTTTTTCAAATATAATATATCTAAAATGGTTGATTTAATCATTCTTGAACTTAGTAATAGACAAGTAAATCAGAATGATATATTAACAATTAAAAGGGAGATGAATGAAATTGACAAAAAGCTAAATAACATTACACTTGCAATAGAACAGGGAATTATATATGACGGTTTATTAGATAAGGTAAATGCATTGAAAAACAGGAGATCAAAGCTTCTCACATTTTCCAAAGAAATTAATAAGAAACCTGATCTCCCGTCAAGACAATTCATAACAGATAAACTGTCATATTACCGCAATACTTTAAATAGTACAAACACTAATGAATATTACACTGGTGTAAGAAATGCGGTTAAAAAAATAATAATAGAAAACACAGGCGACATAAATATCTATGTTAGAAATTTAGTCGTGGTGTTAGCACGTAGCGAGAAGCGGATTCGAACCGCTGACCTTTCGGGTATGAACCGAACGCTCTAGCCAACTAAGCTATCTCGCCATAATGGGAACAACAGGGCTCGAACCTGTGACCCCCTGCTTGTAAGGCAGATGCTCTCCCAGCTGAGCTATGCTCCCATTCACATTCAGGTTTATCACCCGAACACAAATAATATTATAGCAGAACATTTTAAGTTTGTCAACAACTTTTTTAAATTTTTTTACATTTTTTTATAAAATGTAAAAGTAATTTCCGATTTCCCTGCCAGATACCGAAAATCACTTTTACACAACAATTTTGTAAATCAAATTATTTCCCTTAATTTATAAAAAACCCAAATCAAACCATATACAAAAGGCTGGTGTAACATATAAATCCAAAGGCTTCCCCTGCTTATTTCTTCTATAACAGTATTTGGAACCCCCTTAAGAATTACAATCCAATTCTTTCTTTTCATAACTCTGTACAGAAAATATCCTGATATAAACAAAAATATCCACGGCATAAGTGAAAAATAATCTGCGGAATAAAACTCATCTTCCATAAACCCCAGATAAGTCATAAAATCCCCACTGTACAAATATTCAGGTACCTTTATTCTGTAAAAAAACAAATATCCCACATTTATATCCTTTGTAAATATATATAATGAAATACTTAATATAAGTCCCAAAATATCATTTATATGTTTAAGAATCTTTTCAATAACAATCATTATAAGCACTGCTGAGCCTATCATTGTAAGTATGCCGAATTTAATTATCCCCTCAGGCATAAACAAAGCAGTAACCAGCGTTATTACAGCACCCATCAGGAATATACATATACCTCTTTTAATATGATTTCTGCTCATTGACCAGCAGAAACCTGAAATTATTATGAAAGTAAAGCTTATAAACTTCTGCCACACTTCCCCGGGCAGGGATACAAACCAGTCAATATTTCTGTTGAATAAATACACCAGGTCCCATAAGCCATGATATATGATCATATTTAAAATAACAAAAACTTTTATAAAGTCAATAACATAATACCTTTCTTTTTCCATTTTCCTCTATCTGTTAAAAAGCTCACAAAGATACTTAAGGGTTTCTGCCATCTGGTCTTTCAAATCTCCTTCTTCAAATCTGAACTGCCAGTTGCCGTCACTTATTCCCGGTCTGTTCATTCTTGCCCCGCTGTCAAAACCTATTATATCCTGTACAGGAATGATACTGTATTTTGCTGATGATGACACAGCAAGTCGTATAAGATCCCAGTTAATGCTGTCACCGCTTATATTCATGTATCTTCTTATGTAGTCCTTATCCTTTTCACTTTGTTCACTATACCAGCCTATAGTCGTGTCATTGTCATGAGTTCCTGTATACACAACATAATTATCCTTTTCATAATTGTGCGGAAGATATGAATTTTTGCAGTTATTAAAAGCAAACTGCAAAATCTTCATTCCAGGAAAACCAAGCTTATCCCTCAGCTCAATAACTTCCTCATTAAGATCTCCCAGATCTTCGGCAATTATGTTAACAGTGCCAAGTTTGTTTTGTATAGCGTCAAAAACCTCTGTCTGAGGACCCTTGTTCCATTTTCCATTTACAGCAGTTTCTTCACCCATAGGCACTGACCAGTAGCTTTCAAATCCTCTGAAATGGTCAATTCTGACAATATCCACAAGCTCAAGAATCTTTTCTGTTCTCTTTATCCACCAGTCATAGCCTTCTTCCTTGTGTTTTTTCCAGTCATATAAAGGATTTCCCCAAAGCTGTCCATCCTTGCTGAAATAATCAGGGGGAACACCTGCAGCCTTTGTTGTAAATCCCTTTGTATTAATATAAAAAAGCTCTCTCCTGCTCCATGTATCAGAGCTGTCAGCAGCCACAAATATAGGAATATCCCCTATAATTTCAATGTCATTTTCATTTGCATATTCTTTAACATCAAGCCACTCTCTGTTAAATTCAAACTGTATAAACTTATAGAAATTAACCTCATCAATAAGTTTTTCCCTGTATTCATTTAAGGCACTTTCCTCTCTGTCCCTTAAACTTTTAGGAAAGCTGTTCCATGCACCGCCGTAAAAACAGTCCTTAACCTTATCATCATTTATCACCTTAGATGCAATTCTATAGTAAGCTTTATACTCTTTGCTTTCGTAAGTATTTTTCCTCTCAGCTATAAAATAATTTTTGCACGCCATAAAAAGAGCATAATCCTCAAGCCAGAAAGAATTTTTATTGCAAAACTTTAAGTAATCTCTGTCCTTTAAATTAAATCTTTTAAAAGCTTTTCTGTACAAATCATATTTATAGTCAATTACTTTTCCGTACTCAACATGTCTGCTGTCAAATTTCGGAACATATTTTATATCCTCTTCTTCAAGAAGTCCCTCTTCAGCCAATATATCAGGACTTATAAGCAGTGGATTCCCTGCAAATGTAGAAAAGCTCTGATATGGCGAATCTCCGAATCCTGTATGACCCAGAGGAAGTATCTGCCATAGTTTTTGTCCCGATTTCTTTAAAAAATCCACAAATTCCCTGCCATAAGCTAAATCACCTATGCCATATTTTGACGGAAAACTTGTAGGATGAACTAAAATTCCGCATTTTCTCATAAAAAGCACCTCTCTTTTGGCAAAATTTTCTAATTTATATTTAAGTATATTGCACATACTAAATATTGAGGAAAACCCAATTAATAAACACAAGGAGGAAATCAAAATGTTAAAAAAACTATCATTCCTCGCCATTGTATGCTTATCATTATCCCTTGCAGGCTGTGGTTCTAATAATAATGATACCACAAACAACGGTACAAATGCAAGTGATACAACAACTGATACAAGCACCGATACTCAAAATAATGACCATGATACTACAGATGACAGCGATAATATGGACCACAACGGTACAGATACCGAAAACAGCTCAGATATAGGTGACGATAGTACCTTAGGCGATGATATAGGCAATGCTGTTGAGGATATAGGCGACGGTATAGACAATGCCGCTGAAAGTATAGGCGGAAATGACACAGGCTCTGATTCACAGGGCGGCACAGGAGGCACAATGGGTTCAACTGATCAGTAAATAATTTCAAACAATGTGTTAAAGCCTTCCCTTTTTTTAGAATATATTCATTGACAATGGGGCTGTCTATTTACCGAAAGCCCCATTGCATATTTCTCTGAAAACTCTTATAAACTCCATATTTTCATTGTGTTTTTTTACACATATTCTGAAATATCCTTTTCCCAGATTTTCAAAATTACTGCATTCTCTTATCAATATCCCCTTTTCAAGAAATCTTTCTTTCAGGTCCTCTCTGCCCTTAAACAAAATATAATTGGCATTTGTTTCATATATTTTAGACGCAAGCCCCTTTGAAAGCTCATTAATAAGATATTCTCTTTCTTCTTTTATAAGTTTCACTGTCTTCTCAATATATCCCTTTTCATTAAGGGCGGCCTCACCTGCCATCTGTGCCGGTATTGACACATTCCACGGCTGCATTTTACTTTTTATGTTTTCTCTTGTTTTGCTGTCCCCTGTCAGTGCATAACCAAGCCTTAAACCTGCCATAGCATATATTTTTGTAAATGCCCTTATTACTATCATGTGGGGAAATCTGCCATATTCCTTTACCATTGAAAATTCTTCCTGCCTTTCACAAAATGGCATAAAACATTCATCAATACATAAATATGTTCCCGTCATTTCACATTTAACAGCAATTTTTTCAATTAATTTTCTTTCTGTCAGATTGCCCACAGGGTTATTGGGACTGCAAAGAAATACAATATCAGTATCATTTGTAATTTCATTTATAAATGATTCATCAATATTAAAATTATTTTTTTCATTAAGCTTAAAATGCCTTACACTTCCCCCTGCTGTTACAACCGCCCTTTCATACTCATAAAATGATGGTACAGGAATAAGTGCTTTCTTTGGCTTTATTCCGTAACATACAGCATATATAAGCTCTGCCGCACCATTTCCAAAAATAATATCCTCTTTTTTTATCCCCCTGCTTTTTTCTATTTCACGCCTTAATTTCTCACACTCACAATCAGGATATGCCCCCGATAAAATTACTCCTTTGCACCCGGCATCTGCACAAGCTTCAGGCATACCCAGGGGATTTATATTAACGGAAAAATCATATTTGACATTATTTCTGTAAATATCGCCCCCGTGCAGATACATACAGGCACCTCCTTTATGTAAGTACTTGATTTTTATTTTCCGCTGCTTCCAAGCTTTCCTTCTCCTCTTTCTGAAGGAATTTTCATAAGCTCCTCATAACTTATTTCCTCTCTTTCAAGCTCATTATGTACGCTGTGTACTATGCCCTGAAAAAGAGCCTTTGTATAAGGATATACAATATAAGCCTCTTCAATAAGCTTTCTCACGCTTTCAGGCAGACTTTCCATATCAATTTTACTTATTATCACTGCCTTGTCGTTTGTATTTGTTGCGGCAAGGAACCACTCACCTCTGTAACTTGAGTCAATAACTCCGGCACTGTACTTAATACCCTTGCTTCCCGTTGACCCTCTCTCGTGTATCTGTATGTAGTAATCAACAGGTATGGCACTTGCAACGCCTGTTGGTACAAGTCTTGTGCTGTGAGGAGGTATTATCATATATTCCTCATCAAAGCAGGGATATATGTCAATTCCTGCATTCCATACATCCCTTTCAGGGATCTTTGCCCCCTCTTTAACCTTTGCAAAATAAATTTTGTTATCTTCTGTTTTCATATTACTATTCCTCATAAAGAACAACTTCACCCTTTTTTACTGTAGCCGGCACATCAATTATTCTCTGATTGCTTGACCCTCTCCAGTGAAGCTGAGTATCCTTCAGTTCATCTACAAATTTACCATCTACCAATACATCAATATAATTTATAATTTCCAGATTACTTATCTGTTCCCATAAATAGCCTGTATAAAGCCATATATCCTTATCGGGAAATTTTTCCTTTATTTTCTTTGCCAGTTCTGTAATTTCAGCTCTGTTTGCTTTGTGAAGAGGATCACCGCCACTGAATGTCACACCTGAAATATATCCCGGTGACAAACACTCAAAAAGCTCTCTTTCAGCATCTTCATCAAAGAGCAGTCCTCCGTTAATGTCCCATGTTACAGGATTGTGACAATTTACACAGTGGTGTTCGCATCCGCTTACCCAAAGCACTGTTCTCAATCCTTCCCCATTAAGCATATCATCGTGAGTTATATTATGGTATCTCATATCTTAATTCTACCTTTCAGCAAATATACAGGGAGAATATCCCCCTGTATACTCAATTTAACATTTATTTAAATTATACTATGTGCCTCTATAAGGCTCCATAAATCACCTTGGCTGAAAATCGGAGCAAGCTCCATTTTCACATTATAACCTTTTCGCTCTCCCATCTCATCTTTTTACTTTAAATATGCTTAACACATATTTACTTGCTTACGCAAGTGAAGGCTTCGCCTTCAAGTAAAAAGACTCGATAACATCCTTCCCAGGGAAATGAAAGCAAGCTTTCATTTCTCCTGCTTCAGGATGTTACATGCTAACTCTGTCAGCTATTTCGGCCATTTTAGCCTCATTAAGTCTTGTATCACCGCTTACTCTTGAATAGCTCAGATATCCGTTCATTCTCTCGATCTTAGTCAAATTCCTACTGCCGCACTTAGGACAAACATCCATTTCAAGCTCCTGATGTCCGCAGTCATCGCAATATGAAAGACTTAAGTTTACGCCCTCATAGAATCCCATATCCATAGCTCTTTCAATAAGAGTAACAATTGCATCTTTATTATAAGAAATAGGATACTTAACATACTGAATTTTACCGCCGTTCATAAGATTCCAAAATCTCTTTTCAAGGTTCTGCTTTTCAATAGGAGTAATATTCTCCTTAACATGGCAATGGAAGCTGTTTGAAACATATTCTCTGTCTGAAACATTTTCAATTATTCCATACTTTCTTCTGAACTGCTTTACCTGAAGACCACAAAGGCTTTCAGCCGGTGTTCCGTAAATAGCATATAAAACGCCGTCCTCTTCCTTATACTTATTAATTTTGTTATTAATATATCTCATTACCTCTAAGGCAAACTGACCATCTTCAACAAGACTCTTCTGGTTATAAAGCTCCTGAAGCTCATTAAGAGCAGTAATACCAAAGCTTACAGTACATGACTTAAGAAGAGGCTTTATTTTGTCATTAGGCTTTAAGTGACCGCCGTAAAATCCTCCCTCACAATAAGCAACAGGATTTGTTGACGCCTTCATTTCTCCTAAGTAATCAATAGTTTTCTTATGAACATTTCTTATCATTTCCAGATAGTAGTCAAGAACTTCATAGAAATCTCTGCTTTCAGACCTTGCCTTTGCAAATATCATAGGAAGATGCAAGCTTATAGCACCTAAATTAAATCTTCCAACAACAATGGCCTTGTCATTTTCATCAGCAGGCTTCATTCCGCCTCTTTCAAACCACAGTGAAAGGAAAGCTCTGCAGCCCATAGGACTTATAACAACGCCGTACTTTTTATAAGCCTCTGCAACATAGCTGTCACCGGAAAGGCTTAACCAGTCAGGATACATTGTCTTAGCTGAACATTCAACTCCTGCAATAAAAACATCATGAAGTTCCTTGCCTTCGCCGTGAAGTTCCTTATCATAAAGAAAAACGATCTTAGGGAAAAGAACAGGCTTTTTATTTTCCTTCTTGCCCTGTCCCCCTTTGTGAACATCAAGGGCAGTGATTGCAGCCATTTTTCCGAATCTATCCTTAGCAAGTCCAAGAGTAATTGTAATGAAAGGATAGTCCCCTCTTGAAGAACCAACAGAATTAAGCTTGTACTCAATCCCCTGGAACCCCTGTTCAAACTCACGTCTTACCTTTTTGCATGCAGTTTCATCAATATACTTAAGGTCCTCAACTGAAAGTTCTTCAGTACCTCTTATATCCTTAATATATGACTTTATTTCATTACAGTACTTCTTATAGCTTTTTTCTGCATAAGGAGAAAGTATTTTATCTATTTCCGGCACAGTAAATCCGCCGTACTGCTGACTGGCCGTAGACAAAACAACATCACCTATTACATCAAAGGCAACAGGAAGTGAATTAGGCTCATTATACCAGAGGTTGCCCATTTCAAATCCGCCTTTAAGCACAGCACCCATGTCAAAAAGACAGCAGTTCATAGTATCACGTCTTGCAGACATATCGTGTATATAAATATATCCGTCCTTGCAGGCCTGCTTTTCCTCTGTTGTAAGGAAAAACTTCTGATAAAGCTCCTTATTCAGATGATTATATATAAGACTTCTCTTAGTTGCCACAAGAGCAGAATCTGTATTTGAATTTTCCTTGTCACCTATATACATAATACTTTGTGCTTTCTGATATACATCATCAAGCATATGTACAAAGTCTTTTTTATAATTACGATAGTCCTTATAACTCTTTGCAACCTTAGGCTCAATTACCTCAAGAGCACTTTCAACCAGATTATGCATTGTCTGGATAGGTATATTTTTAACACCGCTTTCATTTATATGTGATTCAACCCAGTCAACAACACCTTCATATTGTTCCTGAGTAAAAGCAAACATTACTCTATTTGCAGACTTGGTAATAGCTGCTATTATCTTTGTAGCATCAAAGGCTTCAAGAGTTCCGTCTTTTTTTATAATAAATACATCACTCATATCATTTTTCACCACAGACACCTCCTACTATATTTAGTGGTAAGATATATTTTACACCCCTAAATCTAGTATGTCAACATTATCAGCAAACAATTTTTGCACAAATAACATACCCTATTTTTATATATTTTTTTACTTGACAACAAAAAAGTCTTGTATTTAGCTGATTTCATTTTGTTACACAACTGTAACATTCTTTGTGCAATTTTACTATTGATTTCGCCTTTTATTTGTTTAATATATAATAAACTGCCTTACAAAGTCCGTCTTTATTAATATCATCAGTTACAAAATCGGCATATTTTATCAGATTTTTACTTGAGTTACCCATTGCAACAGCAGTATGTGCAAATTTTAACATTTCAATATCATTGTCACTGTCCCCTATAGCCGCCGTATCTTCCTGCCGCCCTCCGAAATATTCAAGTATTTTTTCTATACCTTTTGCCTTTGTAATACCCTTAATATTTATTTCACCGCTGTTTCTTCCAAATTCCTTTATTGTATAGGGAACTATTGCATATCTTTCCCCTACTTTGCCCCGCATTTCATCAATAGTTATGTCAGTGTCATAATAGAGTATTTTATTAATTCCTGCAATACCGTTAAAGTTTTCAAGCCTTGTCATCATATTGTAGAAAAGATCTTTTTCAACATCTCTTCCAAGACTTGTAAACACATCTCTTAAAAATTCCTGTGTTTCACCGTTATTAAAAACTGTTTTATCTGTTTCCGCCGAAAACTTTATATTATTTTCCAAAAGTATATTTATTATTCTGTCTGACTCATCTTTAGTCATTGAAATACTTTCAATAACCCTGCCTTCAGCCTCTACATAACCTCCTGCAGCTCCGATTATACCGTCAAATCCAATGTCAAGCACATTGTCAAATATTTCGCATTTTGATCTGCCCGTTGCAATAAATACCTTGTGCCCCTTTTCTCTTGCCATTTTTATAGCAGCTGCGGCACTTTCAGGCACGTTTCCCTGTCTGTCAAGAATAGTACCGTCTATATCTATAAATATATATTTACTCATCTGTTGTCAATCTTCTCGGGATAAAGATCATGGTTAGCAAGTCTGTTCCATGCCACTTCTTCCCACTTGGTGCCTTTCTTACCATAATTACAGTAAGGATCAATTGAAATTCCGCCTCTAGGCGTAAACTTGCCCCAAACCTCAATATATTTAGGATCCATAAGTTTAATTAAGTCTTTCATTATAATATTCATACAGTCCTCATGAAAATCACCGTGATTTCTGAAGCTGAATAAATAAAGCTTAAGACTTTTGCTCTCAACCATTTTTTCACCGGGTACATAACTTATGTATACAGTTGCAAAATCAGGCTGTCCCGTTATAGGACAAAGACTTGTAAACTCAGGACAGTTGAACTTTACAAAATAATCATTTTCAGGATGCTTGTTTATAAATGTTTCAAGAACTTCCGGAGCATAATCACTTTTGTATTCCACACCTTTGCTCCCAAGCAATGTAACACTATCCATTTCATCTTTGCTTCTTCCACTCATAATTTTTCCTTCCTTCAAAAATATTTCAAACTCTGACTAATTCATTGTAAATTCTTAGCCCTCTTCTAAATAAAAATGTGTAAAGCCTTTTATCAGACTTTACACATAACACACTATATTACCATTAAATTTTAAGCATACATCAATTTGCCCTTTGGCTGTGGTATTTCTTCACCATCCTCAATAGCACATTCAATCCATTCTTTAATAATAATTTCGGTATTACTAATAAGCTCCTGCAATGTTTTACCGTCTGCCATACAGCCCGGCAGCTCCGGCACTTCAGAAATATAACAATCATCTTCTTTTGACCAATAAATAATTATTTCATATTTTGGTATATCCATATTTTCAACCCCCTAAATGATATTTTAAAATAATTTGCCTGACCTGTTTAACCTGATAACTTTTTGCTTTATTGCCATTTGGCTGAATATTAATACGTTCAGGTATATTACTGTTTTTATAAATAAAATGATCCCCTTTTATTCTGCATTTAAAATCCAAGTCTTCAAGTAAATTCTGTAAATCTTTGAATTTAATATTTGCATCTTTAGAACCCGATAAAATATCAAGCAAAATTTTATCATTTAAGATATTCACCGCCTCTTTATATTATATCATTAGCATAAAAAATATGCAATTACAAATTAAATAATTAACTGTAATTTAGTATAAAGTCCATATTTAATTTTCAATGTTCAAATATCACAGCCCTCTACATCTTATTACATTTACAACAGCGGATCCTTCACCCCATTAGCCTCAAAAGCCTTTTCTCTGTCAATACATGTACCACACTTACCACAGGGTTTCTCTCCCCCTTCATAACAGCTCCATGTAAGTTCATAAGGCACACCTGTTTCAAGACCTTTCTTTACAACCTCTGCCTTGTTCATACCCACAAAGGGTGCCTCAACCGTAAGCATCTTACCGCTGCCTTCATAAACGGCAGTATTCATAGCATCATTAAAAGCCTTACTGCAGTCAGGATAAGCATTTCCTGCACTGTCATCAGCATGGGCACCGTATAATATTTTACTGCATCCCTTTGAAAGGGCAATACTTGCGGCACTTGCTATAAAAAGACCATTTCTGAAGGGCACATATGTTGAAACAGGCTTTCCGCCTGTTTTTTTGATCTGTTCAGCGTAACTTTCCTTTGGTATTTCCTTATCTGAATGTGACAAAAGAGAGCAGTCACTGTGTTCAAACATTTTACTTAAATCCAGCTTAATATGTTCCACATTGTAGTACTCAGCAACAGCATCTGATGCCCTTACCTCTTTATCATGCTTTTGCCCGTAATATATGGAAAGAGCAACAACATTTTCACTTCCGTATTCTTTAACAGCCATTCCAAGACAAGTTGAAGAATCAACTCCTCCGCTTGATAAAACAAGAACCTTCACAAAAACTACCTCCTTATTCTCATCTGCAATGCAATATCACTTTCAAATTTTCCTCTTAAAGTTTCCGTATATGTTTTGGAACCGTTTTTTCTTATACCCCTTGCAGTCATACAGCTGTGACAGCCTTCTATCATTACAGCCACATCTTCAGAACCTGTAACCATTGATATAATTTCCGCAATATCGTTTCCAAGCTTTTCCTGAAGCTGAAGCCTTTTTGCTGCCATATCACATATTCTTGCAATTTTGCTTAATCCGGCAACCTTTCCCTTTGGAATGTATGCAACAGACACCTTCATATCATACATAAGAGCCATATGGTGCTCACAGTAGCTGAACACCTCAATATCCTTAACAACAACAAGATCATTTGAGGCAGAACGGAAATCATCACTAAAAGTCTTGTCAAACATTTCGGCGATTTCTCTGTTGCTGTAATTCATACCCTCAAAAACCTCTTCATACATTTTAGCAACTCTTTCAGGAGTTTCTCTGATCCCTTCCCTGTCAGGATCGTCCCCCAGAGCAATTAAAATACCTCTTATATGCTTCTCTATAGCCTTTGTGTCAATTGCCATATTTTACACTCCTTTCTCATCAGGTGACCATATGTATTTGTGCATCTGCAGCTGCATATTCACACCGTTAAGCTTCCTTTCTTTCATAAAATCCACTATATCACCAAGCTCAATTTCCCCGAACACAGGGCTTATATAAACAGCACACCTTTTTGCAAGATGGTATTCATTTATTATTTCATAAGCCCTTTCAAGATCCTCATGGGAACCGCATACAAATTTGACCGTATCCCTTTCGTCAATATACTTATAATTATCCATAAGCATTTTATTACTCATACCGCTTGATATAGATTTATAATCCATTGTAAGACTTGGCGTATTTTTAATTTTCTTTACAAAGCTGACATCAATACTGCCGTTTGTTTCAATTTCAACATACAATTCCTTATCCTCACTGAGTATTTTCAAAAGAATATCAATATCCTTTTGTATAAGAGGTTCACCCCCTGTAAGTGTCACATTTGTAACTCCGGTACTTTTGATGTACTCATATATTTCATATGGTGTCATTTCCTCAGCAGGACATGAGTTAATATTTGCCCACTTTGTATCACAGTAAGTACAGTCCAGATTACAGCCTCTGAACCTTATAAATACGGCAAGCTGACCGGCTCTTCTGCTTTCTCCGTTTATGCTTACAAACTTTTCAACTACATACATTTTTTACACCTCACTGTAGGAAGCACAATTGTTTGGTGTCTCATATACAACTGCCTCTCTCACACTGTAGCCCATATCCTTAAATTTGTCATAAAAATACTTTGCAAAGTTTTCAGCCGTCGGTCTGAAATCCACTTCAATTATTTTAAACCCTTCCTCATTAAGAGCCTCAAGAGTTTTTTCCTTTAACGTCCCCTTTTCAATAATAAGGGAATGATCAAGAGCATCAACTTCAGCTCTCACATGAGTTTTTAATGTACCAAAGTCCACTATCATACCTCTTGTCTGACCTTCCCCTCCCAATTTTTCACCGAACACCTCAATTATTACTTTCCATCTGTGTCCGTGAATATTACTGCACTTTCCCTTATATCCGCTCAAAAAATGTGCCGAATCAAAGCTGTGCTCTGTTTTCAAACTGTACATACTCCCACCTCTTAACTTTATCCCCTCCGCCCTTACTCTTTACAATAAAAAAAGGGCATACTAAGCCCTTATATAAATAACTCTGTTTTAAAAACATACCAAAGAAACAGCTTTATATCCCTTTTTAGAATATTCAGCCGGCATATAAACCTGTATACAGTAAATTACAGAACTTTTTATAATTATAAAGACCTAGTTTTGTTTAACGACAGGAGGGTTTCGAACTGTCCTATTAATTTTTCCTAGACATTATATCATACCTAATTAATAAAATCAATGTTTTTTTATTTTAGTTTAATTTCTTTTAACATTATTTTGTTATTCTGTTAAAGCTCATATTTCAGCTTTCTATACAACTGCCTTTCAAAGAGCAAAAATAAGGTGGCACAGAAATTATATCTATACCACCCAATACTTATTGTCATTTGACAAATAACCGTTTTTATAAATTTTTTCAGCATCTCTAAGGCATCGAACGCCTTTAGTTCATATTAATGAGGATTTTGTTTATCTCCCCATTACTTACTCATTACAGAGTCTTAATTGTATCCATAATGTAATCTGCAAGCTCAGCACTTGTACAGCCGTCATCATGACCTGTAATCTTAATCTTTCTTTCAGTCTGAGTGCATATATCAAGAGCCTTGTCAAGCTTTTCAGCCTTGTCGCCATATCCTATGTGAGCAAGAAGCATACTTGCTGCTCTTATAATTGAACAAGGATCTGCATACTTATCTCTGCCCTCTTCAACCATTCTTGGAGCAGAACCATGAATTGCTTCAAACATAGCATATTTCTTACCCATATTAATTGAACCTGCTGTACCAACACCGCCCTGGAACTCAGCAGCTTCATCAGTAATAATATCACCGTAAAGATTAGGAAGAACAACAACCTTAAAGTCTTTTCTTCTCTTAGGATCAATTAACTTAGCAGTCATAATATCGATATACCAGTCATCAGTTTCAATGTCAGGATATTCTTTAGCAATTTCTTTAAATGTGTTAAGGAACTTACCGTCAGTTGTCTTTATAATATTAGCCTTAGTTACACATGTAACCTTACCCTTGTTATTCTTCTTTGCATAGTCAAAAGCAGCTCTTATTATTCTTTCAGTTCCGTCGCTTGTTGCAACTGTAAAATCAAAAGCTAAATCCTCATCAATTTCAAATCCTTTTGATCCTAAAGTATAAGAACCCTCTGTATTTTCTCTGTAGAATGTCCAGTCAATACCTTCTTCCGGAATTCTTACAGGTCTCACATTTGCAAAGAGGTCAAGTTCCTTTCTCATTGCAACATTTGCTGATTCAATATTAACCTTATCTCCGGCTCTTGGAGTAGTTGTAGGTCCCTTTAATATAACAGGACACTCTTTTAACTCAGCTAAGACATCATCAGGAATAGCCTTACCTGCTGCAATTCTGTTTTCAATTGTAAGCCCGTCTATAACCTTAAATTCAACCTTGCCTGATTTAACTTCATCTGCTAAAAGGAATTCAAGTATCCTCTGAGCCTGAGCAGTAATTGCAGGACCAATTCCGTCACCGCCGCAAATACCGATTTTAATTACATCAAGTTTTGAAAAGTCAATAAATTCCTTATCTTCTTTCATCTTTTCAACTCTTGCAAGCTGTTCTTCAACTAATTTACCGAATTTTTCCTTAGCAATTTCTATTTTGTTCATCTTGTTTCTCCTTAATATATTTTAATTTATCAATCAAATTATGTATTGCAAATCACTGAAATATCTATGGATTATGAATATTAAATTCAACTCCACAAGCCTGATTACTCACTTTTTATTCCTGTTCTACGCTGCTCAGATATTTCTCCATTGCAGTATTTGCAAGTCTTGCCAGCTCCATATCACTTATCTGTGTTACTCTGCCCTCGTCATACTGCTTGTCGACCCATTCCTTTATCTTAACAACTACAGGATGCTGTTTATCCAGCTTTTTGTCACCTTCAAATTTAAAATGTCCGTTTATCCAGTGAGCTATACCTGCAAGTCCTGAAGTTTTGCTCACAGCAATTTTAACAGGGCGTTTAAGAAGCAGTTCAGTATTAAATATGTTATATATTTCTTCATTTTTAAGTATACCATCTGCATGAATGCCTGCCCTTGTCAGATTAAAGTTTTCACCTACAAAAGGCGTCATAGGCGGTATATCATATCCTATTTCCTTGCGGTAATATTCTGCAAGTTCAGTAATAACAGTGGTACTCATACCATCAAGAGTACCCCTCAACTGAGCATACTCAAACACCATAGCTTCAAGAGGTGTATTTCCCGTTCTTTCACCTATACCAAAAAGCGAAGTATTGACACTGCAGCATCCATACAGCCATGCAGTAGTTGCATTTGTTACAGCTCTGTAAAAATCATTATGACCATGCCATTCAAGGAGATGACTTGGCACCCCTGCATGATGATGCAGACCATATATAATTCCGGGAACACTTCTCGGCATAACAACACCGGGAGTATCCACACCATAACCCATAGTGTCACAGGCTCTTATTTTAATAGGAACTCCTGTTTCCTCATAAAGCTTCATAAGCTCAGAGGCAAATGGAACAACAAATCCATAAAAATCAGCTCTTGTAATATCTTCGAAGTGACATCTTGGTTTAATACCTGTTTCAATACACTGACGTATTATCGAAAGATAGTGCTCCATTATTTCACTTCTTTTCATATTCATTTTATAGAATATATGATAATCTGAACAACTTACAAGTATTCCCGTTTCCTTAACACCAATAGACTTTACAAGTTCAAAGTCCTTTTTATTCGCTCTTATCCATGTGGTAACTTCCGGAAATCTGTAATCCATTTCCAGACAATTATAAACAGCGTCCTGATCTTTTTTTGAATACACAAAAAATTCACTCTGTCTTATAAGTCCTTTAGGACCTCCCAGTCTGTGAAGCTGCTTATATATATACTTTATCTGATCAACAGTATAAGGTTCTCTCGACTGCTGACCGTCCCTGAATGTAGTGTCAGTTATCCATATTTCATCCGGTACATCCATTGGCACAACTCTGTGGTTAAAAGCTATTTTAGGAACTTCATCATAGCTATATAAATTATCATACAAATTAGGTTTATCCACATCCTGTAAAGGATAAACCATTTCACGTCTTTCTATAACATTTGTCTTTGGATTAAAAATAAACATACCGGCTCCACCTCCATATCATTAATAATAACAATATTCAGAGGAAAAGTCAACCTTTAGCAATAAATATTTGCATAATTTTTTTCAATAATTGCAAATTTCAATCTTTTTTTGCGTTTTTTCTGTTGCCGTAATTTATTTTGTGAATTTTTTTGCTTTAATTCCTTCATTTTTTAAAGTCCTGCAATTTTCATAAGCATCATAACCTGTTTTTTCTCATTTTCATTCATATTACTCATAACTGCATTAAGCATTGCCATCTTTTCATCTCTTGTAAATGTTATACCCCTTGGCAGTGACTGCACAAAGGCAATTATCATAGCTATTTTTTCATCAAAGGGTTTATTTTCCATGTTTTCACTTAAATCCATAAAAGCCTTTTTAGTATTATCATCAAGACAGTCAAATACTTTGTTGTTTAACATACCCTCATTCATTATTTGCCAACCCCTCCATTATATCGGTAATTTCCATAACCCTCACAAAAACATCAACCATTTTCTGCTTTCTGCTGTCAAGCTCCGGTCTTATTGCCATGAGCATTTGTCTTTTCAGCTTGTTGTTGTTTTCTCCCGATACTGACATTGCTCTGAAATTGTTTACAAGCTTGTCAATTTCCATTATCTTTACCATAAGACCTATATTTCTCTGGTATGGCATTTCAAGAAAAGGTATTGCTTCCTTTATTCTCTTTAGAGCTGTTGCCCCATCCATTTTTTCGACTATTTCATTACTTGGCAGATTTCTGTTCCCGGTAAATTCATCATTATCATTTTTATTATTCATGCTGTTCATATTGTTCATAAGCTTAACAACTGACAATATTTTTTCAATCTGACCCGGATCTATATTCATATTATCTTCCATTTTAATCACCTCAGAAGATTATATGCTTATATTTCAAATTAAATAACATAATTTTATTTATTATCCGAATAACTTAATATTAATAATGAATTTAAATTTGATAATTTTACTCAAAACCACCATTCATTTAACCACTTTCACAGATTTCAAGTTAAATTACCATTTCTGCTCTTTTTCTTACTATTAATTATTAATTAATAAACCTATCAACTATTATTTATGCGGTTTATAGCTTCCATTGCCGCCTTCTGTTCTGCCTCTTTTTTGCTGCGTCCCTCACCTTTTCCCAATATTCTTCCCTTGTGACACACTTCCATCATAAAACTCTTGCAGTGAGCCGGTCCGCTTTCGCCTATAAGTCTGTATTCAATAGGTTCCTGGCTATCTTTCTGTAGTATTTCCTGCAGCGTTGTCTTTGCGTCAAGTACATGTACTGTGCTTGAAATTTTTTCAACCTCATCTGCAAGCAGTCCAAGTATAAACTTTCTTGCCTCATCTATTCCTCCATCAAGATAAATGGCTCCTATTACAGATTCTACTGCATCTGCAATTATAGAATTTCTCTCTCTGCCGCCTGTATGTTCTTCTCCGTTTCCAAGTCTAAGCTGTTTGTTAATTCCAAGCTCTTTTCCTTTTTTACTAAGCATTGCTTCACATACCACATTTGCCCTTAGTTTGGTAAGTCTGCCCTCCGGCCACATATTGAATTTTTTAAATATATACTCACCCACAACAAATCCAAGTATTGCATCTCCCAGAAACTCAAGTCTTTCATTACATTCAATACCCTCATTTTTGTGTTCATTAGCATAAGAACTGTGTGTAAGTGCTGTGGAAATAAGTTTTTTATCCTTAAATTTGTAATTTATATTCATAGTACCTCCATAATAGATACATTAGCTTAACACTCCACACCTGTTAAGCTAATACATCTATTTTCATTTAATTATAATTCTTATCTGTTTAAAACAACTTATGCCGCAGATACTCTGCGGCATAGCTATTTCAGTTTTTAATTACTCCTGAGCTGCCTTGATACATTCAACAACATCGGCTACAGTCTTAATGTTAGCAGACTCATCATTATCAAATTCGATATCAAACTCTTCTTCTAAAGTATTGATAACCTGGAATAAATCTAAAGAATCAGCATCTAACTCTTCAAAAGTAGTATCAATAGTGATCTCAGACTCATCTCTTCCCAATTCCTCAGCAATGATTGCAATAACCTTTTCTTCCATTATAAAATCCTCCTTAACTAATTTTATCAAACAATTCAGTAATTGCCTGTTTATTATACTATACTAGATATTCCTTAATTTTACAAGTACATTTTCTTAAATTTATAAAAAAATTTTGTTTTTATATTCTGCAAAATTCTACACAGCAAAATTATTTAATACCTTTATACTACTATGTATTATGAATTTGAATTATTTATTAATTCAGAGTCTCTCGGCTATTTTATTGACAATATCTCCGTCAATAAATTTTTCGCACTGCTTTATTGCTCCGGCAACAGCCCCTGCATCGGAACTGCCGTGAGCCTTTACAACAAGCCCCTTAAGCCCAAGGAAAGGAGCACCACCAATGTCATCATATTCAAGGAAATTTTTCTTTATATTTACAAATGCAGGCTTTGCAAGGAGAGCACCTATTTTTGTCCTTAAGCCTGACATAAGCTCTTTTTTAAGCAGTCTTAAAACAGTATTGGCAAGTCCTTCCATAACCTTTAATATAACATTTCCTACAAAAGCATCGCACACTACTATATCTACATTACCAATAGTAATATCTCTTGCTTCAACATTTCCTATAAAATTAATGCCCTTAGCTTCTTCAAGGAGACTATAAGCTTCCTTGACCATTGCATTTCCCTTTTCCCTCTCAGTTCCTATATTCACAAGACCGACTGTAGGATTTTTCTTGCCAAGAACGTTTTCAAAATAAACAGAACCCATCTGTGCATACTGTACAAGATACTCGGCTTTAGCATCAACATTTGCTCCTGAATCCAACATAAGCACTCTGCTTTTTTCACTTGGGAGCATTGTTCCCAGTGCAGGCCGTTTAACACCTTTAATTCTTCCTACAATAATTGTGGCTCCTGTAAGCAGTGCCCCCGTATTTCCTGCTGAAACAAAAGCAACAGCCCTGCCCTCTTTAACCATATTCAGACCCACAACCATTGAAGAATTTTTTTTGTTCTTAATGGCTTCTGTCGGCGTTTCACAATTTTCAATAACTTCATCAGCATTGATAACAGTTATCTTGTCCTTATCATAACTGTATTTTTCAAGCTCCGAATTAATTACATTCTCTCTGCCTACAAGAGCAAGCCCATATTTCACTGTCTTACTTGCCCTTACAGCACCTTTAACAATTTCAACAGGTGCATTGTCTCCGCCCATAGCATCTATAGCAATAATTTTATCCGACATTTCAATATCCCCTGTCCGTTTAATTTATTCACCGATATATTATATCAGAATAATATAAATAAATCAACAAATAAATTTCAGTTCTCAATACACTTACCATATCCAATGACATCTTAAAGCCTTATAAATGTAGTGTCTGATCAATATTTTTAATAAAATGAAAAGGAGGAGGATATTCACTCCTCACTCCCAATTTCTGACTCCACACTCATTTTACTCTGCTTTAACCTTTGCCCAGAGTTCTGAAAGCTTTGTTCTTAAAATCTCATTATCCTTAAATATTTCATCTTTCTCATATCCTGTTCTTGGAAGATAAGCTTCGTTACCATAGTACTCTCCGCCTTCACTTGACATTTCTTCAAGAACTTCCTTATTTGAAGATGCGTAACCTACAGCAGAAGAATTTGAATATGAAGGTTCGTAAGTAAGTATATAATTTATAAATTCATTTGCAAGTTTAGGATTTTCTGCATTCTTTGGAATAACCATAGCATCACTCCAGAGATTTGTACCTTCACTTGGGGCATAATAAGCCATATCCTCATTCTGAGATAAAATATATGCAGCATCTCCGCTGTAAACAACAGCTATATCCTTATTACCGTTAGTCATAGAATCAATAACTTCATCAGTTACATATGAAGGTTCCATAGTAGCATTTACTTCTTTAAGCCATTCATAAGCTTCATTTATTTCGTCTTCATTTTCAGTATTCATTGAATATCCCAAAGCTTTAAATGCCACCATAAAGGCATCTCTTTCTGAATCGTAAATATATATACTTCCTTTATATTTTTCATTTTTAAGTATATTGTAGCCTTCAGCCTCTATTTCTTCCTGAGGTACAGTGTTCTTGTTGTATACAAGCCCCACATTTCCCCAGAAATAAGGTACTGAATACGTATTGTCAGGATCATATTCAAGATTTTTCACACCATCTGCAAGGTTGTCAAGATTTGTAACAACACTCTTGTCAATAGGCTGAAGCATATCTTCATTTATAAGTCTTTCAATCATGTAATCTGAAGGAACAAGCACATCATAAGTATCTCCTGCCTGGAGCTTAGTATACATAGCCTCATTAGAATCATAGTACTCTGAAATTACATCAACACCGTACTCTTTTTCAAAATTTGAAATAACATCATCTCCTATATACTCACCCCAGTTATAAAACTTAAGAGTAGCTGAACCATATTTTTCAACTGCCTCCTCCGTTGACTGTCCTGACCCTCCGCAGCCTGTAAGCACAAAAGCTGAAGCCATAAATAATGCAATAAATTTTTTCATTTCTCAATCTCCTTTAATAAATTTTTTTATAAAAATGCCTTTATATGTAAAAGCAAATTTCAATATAACAATCTTCGTCAAACAAATTTTGTCGGTTTAATTAATTTCTTTAACTTTCTTCTTTGCCCTCTTCTCCTTTATAACAGGAACCACATTAGCAATAATAAGTCCTACTGTTATAACAGCTATAATTAATGTTGATACAGCATTAATTGTAGGATTTACTCTCTTTGACATAGTATATATCATAATCGAAATATTATTTACACCGTTTCCCGTAACAAAGTATGAAATTACAAAGTCATCAAAACTCATTGTAAAGGATATTAAAGCACCTGCCATAATTCCCGATGTAATCTGAGGCACAATTACCTTTACAAGAGCCTGCAGCGGAGTGCAACCAAGGTCAAGAGCCGCATCAAGAATATTCGGGTCAAGGGATCTGAGCTTTGGCATAACACTTAATATTACATAAGGTATACAAAACATAATATGTGCCAGCAAAAGAGTAACAAATCCTTTTTTCACTGCCAGAGAACTGAAAAACATAAGAAGTCCTATAGCAGTTACAATATCAGGATTCATTATTGGCAGATCATTTATCTGCTCCACTATTCCTTTTAATATCCTATTTGACTTTGAAAGTCCTATTGCAGTAATAGTCCCTACAATAGTTGAAATTACCGTAGCAAGCACAGCTATTGCTATTGTATAAAATATAGAATCCATCATATCAGAGTTATTGAAAAGTTTTTCATACCACTGAAGAGAAAAACCGCTAAACTTGCTCAAAGACCTTGAACTGTTAAATGAAAAAACAACCGTATATAAAATAGGCAGATAAAAGAAAGCCATAATAATTCCAACAAAAACTTTTGCAAATATATGTCTTTCTCCTTTTACTTTATTTTTTACTGTTTTCATAAGCTGCTACCTCCTTTCACAGAGATACGCTTGTCTATACGCCTTGCAATGTACATTGCAATTATGATTATAACAGACATTATAAGTGATATTGCACTTCCAAATCCCCAGTTTCCTGTTGTAAGGAACTGATTTTCAATAACATTACCTATAAGTACATACTGACCGCCTCCCAAAAGCTTAGGGATAAAGAAGCTTGACACGGCAGGCAGAAATACAAGGGTAATACCGCTTATAATTCCAGGTACAGACAGAGGCAGAATTACTCTTAAAAATGTCTGAACCTTATTTGCTCCCAGATCATTTGCCGCCTCAATATAACTGTAGTCCATTTTGCTCAATGATGTATATATCTGAAGTATCATAAAAGGTATAAAATTATAAACCATACCAAGCACAACAGCAAAACTTGTTTCAAGAAGCTTTAACGGCTCTATACCGAACACTCCAAGTATTGAGTTTATAAGCCCGCTTTTATCCAGTATACCTCTCCATGCATATGTTCTCACAAGCATATTTATCCATGTAGGCAGTGTTATCATAAGCACCATTATTACCTGTGACTTAGGTTTCATTTTCGCTATAAAATAAGCAGTTGGATAACCTATAAGTATACATATTACAGTAGTTATAACAGCTATCCAGAGAGAACGTTTTAATACATCAAAAAACACCGAATCCTTAAAAAAGTAAGCAAAATTTTCAAGGGTAAAACGGATATTCATTACAGAATTACCCTCTTTTGTAAAGGCATACATAATTATCATAAGCATTGGTATGACAATCATTACAGCCGACCATATTATATATGGGTATACCATACATCTGAAATTTTTCATTGTCAGTATCCCCCCTTTGACATAATATGGATATCATCGGGAGTAAATGTAAGCCCAACTCTGGCTCCTACCTTATATTCATCTGTAGTATCTATTTTATATTCTGCACCGAGGGTTTTAAATGTCAGCTCATAAACACCAGGCACTATATTTTCAGGGTCAAAATTATACTCAACATCAGTTATGTCAATACTTTCAGAGCCGTCCTTTGTCCATGCCTGAGCATTGGCCCATGTTTTAAGATCTGTTTCAAGGGCAACGCTTTCCTTTATATCGTCAATATCTTTGTAAATATTAACCGCATATATAATTTCATCGTATTCTGTAGCTTCAACCTTGTTTTCATCTGCAACAACAACCTGAACGGTTTTCATAGTTCCTGCAGCCGTTGAAAATGTAACAGGATAGCTTCCCTTTTCCGGCTTAATATCATATTCAACCTTTGTTATTGATACAAGCTGTTCCTCATCAGAGGTTTTCCATGCCTGAGCATTTGCTCTTGCAATAATTTCCGCCCTTGTGATTTCTTCTTCAACATCACTTATATCAAGATAAAAATCATTTGCCGTCATTGACTCACCGGCAGACATATTACATACAGGCTTAACCTCATCAACCTTCATATTTACAGTAATACTTGTACCTGCCCTTGTTTCAACTATAGTTTCATAATGAACCCCTTTGAAAAGCACTGATTTCACTTTGCCTGTAAGCTTTCCTTCACTTACAGGTACAATATCAATATCTTCCGGTCTTATTACGACATCAACTTTCTCATCTTTGTTAAAACCAAAGTCAACACATTTAAAAAGCTTACCATTAAAAGCAACTTTATAGTCTTCTCTCATTATACCGTCAACTATATTGCTTTCACCTATAAAGTTAGCAACAAATCTGTTCACAGGTTCATTGTATATATCTATAGGAGAGCCAACCTGCTGAATTTCACCGTCTTTCATAACAACAATCTTATCAGACATTGTAAGTGCTTCTTCCTGGTCATGGGTTACAAATATAAAAGTAATGCCAACTTCCTTCTGTATTTTCTTAAGTTCTCTCTGCATTTCCTTTCTCAGCTTAAGGTCAAGAGCACCAAGAGGCTCATCAAGAAGCAAAACCTTAGGCTCATTTACAAGAGCACGGGCAATGGCAACTCTCTGCTGCTGTCCTCCCGACATTTCTGAAACACTTCTCTTGCCATATTCTTCAAGCCCAACAAGCTTAAGCATTCTCATAACCTTCTGTTCAATAATATCCTTTGGTTCCTTTTTAAGCTTAAGTCCAAAAGCTATGTTGTCATAAACATTAAGATGAGGAAAAAGAGCGTATTTCTGAAAAACAGTATTAAGTTCCCTCTTGTGAGGGGGAAGATCTGTAATCTCTTTTCCGTCAAAAAGTATAGTACCTTCATTCTGCTTTAAAAATCCGCCTAAAATTCTCAACAACGTCGTTTTTCCGCATCCGCTGGGACCAAGAAGAGTTACAAATTCATTTTCATATATGTCAAGATTTATACCCTTTAAAACAATCTGACCATCAAATTCCTTTACAATGTTTTTAAACTGAATAAGTTTGTTCATTTCTACCTCCGATTTCTTTTATTATTTTAAATAGATTCCACAATATTTGGTGTGCACTTCATATAGGCTCCCTTTTAAGGGAGCTGTCAGCCATAGGCTGACTGAGGGTTTCATAAAACCACACCATTTAATAAAGAACCTTTAAACATAAGTTTCATAGGAAACTATACACAGCTCCCTGTCAAAAGTAATATCACTTTCCGCTTC
>CAZGIC010000002.1:0-65897 GCA_964526435.1 uncultured Lachnospiraceae bacterium
GATACAGCTGAAGGTTCAACAGAAGAATCAACAGAGTCAACAACAGATACAGCTGAAGGTTCAACAGAAGAATCAACAGAGTCAACAACGGATACAGCTGAAGGTTCAACAGAAGAATCAACAGAGTCAACAACAGATACAGCTGAAGATTCAACAGAAGAATCAACAGAGTCAGTAACAGATGAAACTGAAGTTACAACTGAAACTGCAACAGAGCAGACAACAAGTACTACTGTAACTGAAACATCTGAAGCAACAACAAGAAGTAAATCTCATTCAAGCGGTGCAGGTGCTTCAAGTCTTATTGTAAATAACTATACAACTGTTGAAACAACAACAGAAGGAACAACAGATGATGAAACCGATGAAGATACAGAAGGAACAACTGAACAGCTTCCATCTGTTGAAGTAGTTATAGGCAGCGAAGAAATAATTGTAAACGGTGAAAGCTATATTATGGATGTAGCTCCATATATCCAGGCTTCATCTAACTCAACAATGGTTCCTCTTAGATTTGTAGCAATAGCTATAACAGGAGGAAATGTTGAAGAGGCAGATGCAAGTGATATGGTATCATGGGATGCAGTTACTAAGCAGGCAACAATCAATAAGAACGGTGTTACAATTGTATTTACTGCAGGAAGTAATATTGCTATAATTAATGGTGTAGAAACATCTATGAATTATGGTGTAACTGCTGAAATTAGAGATGACAGAATGTTTGTACCATTCAGAATTATTGGTGAAGCTTTAGGAGCTGATGTTGAATGGGATGCAGATACTAAAACAGCTTATTATAACAGATAAGTTTAATTTATGATAACTTAAAAAGGCTTCGGATTTCCGAAGTCTTTTTAAATGACAAAAAAATATGCCTGATCAATAATTGTAGTCAGGCATATTTTTTATTTACTTGTATTAAATATTGTTGTAATATAAATTTCCTTGATTCTGAAATTTGATCTTATATTTTTTAGAGCAACGAGAGCTTTATCATAATTTTCATAAAATCCGAAAACTGTGGGACCGCTTCCACTCATAAGAGAACCTATTGCATCGTATTTAAGCATTGCTTTTTTAATTTCGGCAATTATAGGATATTTATTTATTGTCACAGTTTCAAGAACATTACACATATTATTGCATATACTGATTAAATCTTTATTTTTAATAAATTCAATTATTTTTTGATTATCAGGATGATTTTTGACTTTATTTAAATCAAAATCTTTAAAAACTGAAGCTGTAGACACATTAATAGGAGGTTTTGCAATAAGTACAATACAGTTTGGAAAAGGCGGAAGCTGTGTAAGTTTTTCACCTATTCCTTCTGCTAAAGCAGTTCCTCTTAAAATACAATAAGGGACGTCAGCACCTAAAGTTTTACCAAGAGCCATAAGTTCATTATCATCAGCCTGTATCTTAAATAAATTTCTTATTCCTATAAGTGTGGCTGCACAGTCACTGCTGCCCCCAGCCATACCGGCTGCAACAGGTATGTTTTTAGTTAAATGAATTTTTAACCCTTCTGTTATGTTATATTTTTCCTTCATAAGCAAAGCTGCCTTGTATACCAAATTTCTTTCATCACAGGGAAGCCAGCTATAGTTGGCAGTCATTTCAATATTATTATTTTCGGTGGTGCTTATTGTGATATTATCACATAAATTAATTGTCTGCATTATCATTGATAAATCATGATAACCATCTTCTCTTTTTCTTAAAACATCAAGAGTTATGTTAATTTTTGCTCTCGCATTTAATTTAATTTGTTTCATATTTGTACCGCCTTATTATTTTTTATTTTCTATCTGAGCAACTATATAAGGCAAGGTACTGATATCATTGATTATATAATCTGCACCTGATTTTTTAAATTTGTCATAAACCCTTTTTCTAGCGTGTTTTTTCTCGTCTTCGCTTAAGGATTCAAAAGTTTCATATGATAATCCCATTTCAGAACTTCCGTCTATTATACCTACAGTAGTAACCCCGGCATTATAGCCTTCTTTTATATCATTTACAGTATCCCCTACCTTAATTACATTGTGTACAGAACTTACGCCCATTTTTTCCATATTTTTAAATATCATAAAAGGATCAGGACGTCCTTGACCATTTACTTGTTCTGAATTGATCCAGCAGTCAACAAATACTCCTTTTTTTGCAGTAATTTCTGTTAAAAATTCCATTATCTCCGTTGAATAGCTTGTTGTGGAACCTATTCTTATACCAGACTCACGTAAAGTTTCAAGAGTTGTTTTTACATGTTCCTTTGGATTAGAGTATTTTTCTACTTTATCAAATATTTTGGCTTCAAATCTTCTGTTTAATTCTCTAACATCACCTTCATTAGGTTCCATTCCTGTATTTTTGTACCACAATTTTGAAATTCTGTCGCTTTCGAGAATTGATCTGATGTGATCAACCTTTTCTATACCCATTTTTGCCCTTATTTCTTTTGTAGTAAGATTTATGCCGAAATCCTCAAATATTTCTCTGTAATTTTCTTCTGTCGCCATACAACCGTAATCTACAATAGTTCCTGACCAATCTAATATTACTGCTTCAATTTTTTTCAATAAAATCACATCCCAATAAATATTTAGTTATCTTTATGATAACATAAAAACTATATTTTTTCAACAAAATAAAGTAAAATTAATGTTTTGATTTTATTTTTTATAATTTATTAAATTTGAATTTTAGTTTGACAAGCCTGTTTAAAAAACTTGCAATTTGTAGATATATGGTGTATTATACTAATATAGTAAAATATTTAGTTATTTTAGCTTAACGGTTTTATAAATAAAAACAGGGAGGAAAAGTAATGACTCCAACGGTAAATGATGTTAAAAATCCGGTTGATAGAAATATTGCAAAAGAAAATACAGTAGCTGTTTCAAATAATAAAAACAGAAAAAAAGTTGTTCTTAATTTTAAAAATGTTAATAAAAAATTTGTAATGAAACAAGTTATAAAAAATTGTAATATTGTTATTAATAAAGGTGAGGTTATGGCTGTGCTGGCACCTGAAGGACATGGAAAGTCAACAATTGCAAAGCTCGCTTCAGGACTTATTAAACCTACAAGTGGTGAAGTTTTGATCAGAGGTGCAAATGCAGGCAGAGTTACAAATTCTATAGTAAGTTATCAGCCTGACATTCCCTATTTTAAGTATGATACAACTGTTTCTGAACTTTTAAATATGTATGGAAGATTTTTTAAGGATTTTAGTTATAAAAGAGCTTATCAGCTTTTAAAGCATTTTGAGATTTCAAGGCGTACACGTTTTGAAAATCTTTCAACTACAGCTTTATTTATTGTTCAGGTTATTATGGTTTCAAGCAGAAGAGCAAGTTTATATATATTTGATGACCCTATTGTGCACTGTGATCCAAAATACAGAGATGAAATTATAAAAATGATTGATCCATGCAGAAAAAACGGGGCAGTTTTGATTCTTTCTCAAATTGCAGGAGGACTTGATGACATAACAGATAAGGTTGTGTTTTTAAAACATGGAAATATTATAAAAGAATTTTATAATGCAGATGATTATGAAGCTGAATTTGGAAATAAATTATTAAATGATGCCTACAAGGAGGTATTTAAGCGTGCTTAATCTTTTATACTATGATATGAAAGCTACCTTAAAAAGAAGCTGGTATTATTTTATTATTATATCAATTCTTGCTATACTTGTACGTTTTTTGTGCAGTGAGGCTTTTTTGTCTTTTTTTACAGATATTAATTTTATATATGGTTATGTTGTCAGTGCTGTTGCAGGAGGTTTTCTTGGTGCCTTTGGCATACTTGTTACGCTGATTATCATTGTGTATCAGACACAGTGGTTTGATGAAAATATTCTATCGTCTGAAGGACAGCTTACAAATATGCTGCCTGTTGCAAGCTGGCAGATTATTCTCAGTAAAATACTTACTGCCCTTATATGGAGTCTTATAATTGTTTTTATGGCGATAGGCATAGTTTGCATTGTAATGGTAGGTACGGAATACTTTGAAGAACTGGCAGAAACAGTTGTTGAAATTGGAGCTGATAATCAGGTTGATATAAATCTTACCGGTTTTATGATTTCTGTTGGATTTTATATAGTGACAGGTATGACTTCCTTTGTTTCTCTTTGCTTTGTGGCACAAATGATAGGACAAGTTTTCGGAAGTTTCAGAAATGTATTTATACTTATTGCTTTTTTAGGTATTTTAGCATTAAGTTTGTTTATTGAATATAAAATTGCTTTAATGTCCGGAGTGATGATTCCTGAAGGTATTGAAACTGATGAAATTATAGAGTTTTGTATACAGGCAATGACAAAACTTACAGTAATTAATATTTTTGCGATAATTATATACTGGATTGTTTCATCAGCTATTTTGAAAAAGTTTTTAACAGTGGTTTAGTATTTTAAGAGGTGTTTTATGGGGTTAATTAAGTCTTTTACAAGTGCATTAACAGGCTCTCTTGCTGATACATGGAGAGAATATTTTTATTGCGAGGCTATGCCTGCTGATATTCTTGTTACAAAGGGTATAAAAAGAAATTCAAAAAAAAGTTCAAATGTAAAAGGCAATGATAATATAATTTCAAATGGTTCGGTTATTGCAGTTAATGAAGGTCAGTGTATGATTATTGTTGATCAGGGAAAAGTTGCCGAATTTTGTGCTGAACCGGGGGAATTTACTTATGATTCTTCAACTGAACCAAGTCTTTTTTATGGAGAGTTAGGAGAAAATATAAAAGATACATTTAAAGAAATAGGCAAGAGATTTACATTTGGCGGTGATACCGGTAAGGATCAGAGAATATATTTCTTTAATACAAAGGAAATAATGGGTAACAAATATGGGACACCAAATCCTGTGCCCTTTAGAATTATTGATAAAAACATTGGACTTGATATGGATATAGCTATTCGCTGTTATGGTGAGTATTCCTATAAAATAACTGATCCTGTTCTTTTTTATACAAATGTATGCGGAAATGTGGAAAAAGACTATAGCAGGTTAAATATTGACAGCCAGTTAAAAACAGAGCTTCTTACGGCATTACAGCCGGCTTTTGCAAAAATAAGTGAAAAGGGAATCAGATATAGTAATCTTCCTGCGTATACAGATGATATTGCAGATGTACTTAATGATATTTTGTCAGAAAGCTGGAGAGAAAAGAGAGGCATAGAAATATTTTCATTTGGTATTTCTTCTGTAACGGCAACGGAAGAAGATGCAAAAATGATTAAGGATCTTCAGAGAAATGCTGTTTTTAGAAATCCGTCAATGGCTGCGGCACAGCTTGTTGGTGCACAGTCAGAAGCAATGCAGTCTGCTGCCCAAAATCCGGGAGGAGCTTTTGCAGGATTTATGGGAATGGGTCTTGCACAGAATGCAGGAAGTGAAAATATACAGACTCTTTTTGGAATGCAGGATAATAGTGTAAATGGCTGGGAATGTGAATGCGGAACTTTGAACACAGGTAATTTTTGCAGCAATTGTGGAAAAAAGAAATCTGAAACAAAATGGAAATGTGAATGCGGTGAAATAAATACAGGTAATTTTTGCAGTAACTGCGGTAAAAGAAAACCTGAAACAGAATGGAAATGTGAATGCGGTGAAGTAAACACAGGTAAATTCTGTAGTAACTGCGGAAAAGCAAAGCCTGAGCAATAAATTAAAATCCCCGAATAATCGGGGACTTTTTGTAAAAAATTATAATTATCTGTAACAACTGCATCCATTACAGCAGCCACAGCTATTGTTACTATTTGTGTTGTTGCTGCAGCCACAGTTACTATTGTCTGAAGTGTTATTTTCGGAAGGAATATTGCCGCTTATGCCTGCTAAAAATTCTTTCTTCTGAGGCGGTGCAAATATATCCATTGGGAAATCTAAGTTATCAAATACTTCACATGGATTAATACTTGAAATGTCTTCACATTCTTTAGGAATACAGAAGCCCTTTGATTCAACAGAAAGATTAACAAGTCTGAAAAGTTTGATAATTGTAAATAAGCCTATAGTAACATTTACATGATCTGCGTTGTCAGAATTTTCATCACAGCAGCAGTTGTTGTATACAAGTTCTGAACTGAGAGCCACTGCCTTGGATTCTACAAGAACAAAAGGCTGTGAACTGGTATCAAAGCTGTTTCCTCCTGCTGATAAGAAATCTGTTGAAACAAGTGAATCAGTTGTTATTGAACCAAATAATGTTACCTTTTTGTTGAATACACTCTGTGCAGGAATGGTGCATAAAGTTGTGCCATTTACGTTTTTAAATACAAGTTCATAAGCAAATATATACTTTAAGTCAATATCCCAATATCCAACTCTAAATGGATTTTGTTCTTTGCTTACAACAACAACTTTTTCAACTCTGAAGTTATTAACAGTAACAGCAGCTGCATTTTCCGGAGGAGTTATTATTTCGCCCTGTTCAAGTGTAATGCCTGAACAAAATGTTCCGCTGATTGCAGCTCTTGAAGGACCTACAATACCGCCTTCAAGGCAGTCCTGCTGTCTGCATGCATCATATACCTTTAAAGCAACTATACATTCGTCCTTTACTTTGTTGCAGCCTGTAACGGAATTTGTGTTAAAATCAAATATTCCCATTTTGAAACCTCCTTTTTTATTTCCCCCTCTGATTTTAAATTATGAAAAATATTTATTTTTGTGATAAACTGTGGTATAATTATTATAAAATTATTGAAAAAAATAGGAGGAAATATGAAAAAGTTAATTTTATTGATTTTTGCATGTTCATTGTTATTGACAGCCTGCAAGGAAGATACTGCTCCTGAAGAATGTATTGAACAGACTAAAGAATTTGTTGAATATTTCAAAAATAAGGATTTTGAAAGTATGTATGAAATGACAGTTTACAAAGACCCTTATCTTGCGGGAACATATGATGAAGATTCACCTATAGGACAGAAACTTTTTAATGCAATGACAGATAACCTGGATTTTGAAATAACAGGAAGTTCAAGAGACGGGGATTCTGCTTATGTAAGAGCTCATGTGGTAACAATAGATTTTAATCAGCTTCTTACAGATGTTGTATCAGAGTATATGGAATATTGTGTGGAAAATTCAGAAAATTTGACATCTGAATTAATGGACGAGGCTCTTGAAAATATATTGGACGAGGCTCTTGAAAATCCACAGCCTTATGAAAAAGATACAAGTCTTGATTTTATAAAGCAGGACGGAGAATGGGTGATTGAAGATAATGTAGGTGTGTATGATGATTTATCAGGAGGATATTTAACTTATTGTTTCAGTGTAAATACAACTTTGGGTAATATAAGTGTGCAAGATTAAATTATTGACATTATACATTAATAAATATATTTGAGAATAGTAATGGGTTAAAATATGTTTATTTTGGAAAGAAATCTGTTTTGGTACTATACAAATAACAAATTGTTTTTTATATAAAATTTATATTTGATATATTGACACATACGTTATATTATTTAATTATTTTTTTATTAAATTCTCATTTATTTTATTGCATTTTCCGACTGTAAATATTATAATTAATATAACATTAAAAAGAAAAATTATGAAAAATTTATAAATAAGTATAAATTTTTTAAAATATACAAGGGGGTTCATTAATGAAGAAAAGAATTTTTTGTGCCGGTATTGCAATTGCAATGACATTGAGCAGTTTGGGACCGGTACCTTCTATAGCTGCTATTGATAACAGCTGGATTGCAGACTGGACAGGAACAGATGGCAGCATTAACTTCAGTATTACAACAACAGATGATAATACAGTTGTAATGGAGAATACAAAGGTTAATAACGGTAAGTTTTCTGACAGTGAAGACAGTATAATTTATTATGCAAAAGAATTTGATGTGTCAGATGATTTTGAAATAAGTGCAAGTGTAACAATAGATGAATATAATACAATGGATGAAAGCAGTAACCCTCAGCAGGGATCTGTAGGCATTGCTGTTTTAGACTCCCTTTATCATAAAACAGATGAAATTTCTTATGATGACGGACTTTTTCTTGGAACATATGCTGAAAGTTCTTCAGATGATTTGACTTTCAGAGCTATGTCAAGAAATTCATCTTCTGTAAAAGAAATAAGTGAAGCTCTTTCTGACTCTATTTCAAATACAGGCAGTAATTTAGGTACATTTAATCTTTCTATAAAAAAAGTGGGCAATGCTTATACTTTGACATGTGATGATCAAAGTGTGGTTGTTGAAATGACTTCTTTTGAAAATACAGTTTACCCATGCTTATATATAGCAAGGAATGTTAAAGCAACTTTTTCTAATGTTAAAGTGGTAAAGGCATCTAAAAAGCCTGTTTCAATGAGTATTGAGGGAAGTTATAAGACAGATTACATATATGGTGAGGATATAGACCTTACAGGCATTAAAGTTATGGTAACTTATGATGATGGGTCAACAGAAGAAGTAAATGATTATCTTATAAAAGGTTTTAACTCTAATAAAACAGGAAAACAGGTAGTTACTCTTGTAGAAGGTGACGCAAAGGCAACAATATCTGTTCAGGTAAGTGATCTTAAAGTTACTGATATAACAGTTGATTTTGAACCTATAAAAACTACATATGCAAAAGGTGATTTATTTAAAACAGAAGGTATACAGGTGACAGCTACATACAGCGATGGCACAAGTGAAATACTTGATGAAGACGAGTATGTTTTCAAAATTGATAACAAAGCTATTGAAGAAGGAGATGCTGTTACAAGTACAGGCAATAAGCAGGTTAAAGTTTACAGAACTGATGAAGAGGGTATATCTTCAAATAATGTTTCAGGAAATTTTTATATAACTGTTAATAAAAACTCTATCGATACAATAACAGTAAAGGAACCTAATAAGGTTATTTATTATTTAGGCGATGAATTTGATGCTACGGGAATGACAGTGACATCAAGTTATATTAACAATTCAGGTAATACTGTTGAAGAAATATTAAAAAAATCAGACTATACTGTTTCAGGTTTTGACAGCAGTACCATAGGAGATAAAACAATTACTGTAACATCTGTTGCAAATCCTGATGTTACAGCAACATTTAAAATAAATGTGTTTGATAGACAGCCTCAGAGTATACAGGTGTCAGAATATCCAAGGACTACTTATGCCGTAGGAGAAGAGTTTGATTCAAGTGATATGATAGTATCTATTGTATACGATAATGGTGATATTGAAGCTACAGATAATTATACTGTTGATACATCTGATTTTGATACAAGTGCTGTTGGAACAACTTCTGTAACTATTGTATCTGAAGGTTTTCAAAGCGTTACACTGCCTGTAACTGTAGTTGCAGAAATGAATAATGTGTGGAGAAGTGCTACATTCGGACAGAGTTCAGGTTATGATAAGAGTTCTGATCTTGTAGGTGTTACTGCTGACAATTACGGTACAGTTGAGGGAAAAATAAATGTTAAAGCATGGGACGGTGCCGGAAAAATTACCAATGACCATGATGGTATGACATATTATTATACTCAGATTGCAGGAGACAGTGATTTTAAAATAAGTGCTGATATTACAGTAGACAGGTATCTTGAACATGATAACGATGATACAAAGAGAAACGGTCAGGAAGCCTTTGGTATAATGGCAAGAGATGTTATACCTCTTGAAGGAACTGATGGCAGTATTACAATTGACCCTAATTCAGCAGTAGTTGATGATGAAGGTGTTGCTGTACCTATGAATAATAATACAGTATTTGCGTCAAATATGGTTATTTTAGGTGGATATTCAGGTACAGGTTGGCCTACAGATACTACATCTGCTTCTTATGAAAAAAATGCAAATATAAACAGAATAAATCTTCTTATAAGAGATGGCGTAACAGCTATTGACGGTGGAGGAACAAGAATAGGACCTTATGCGGTAAGTTCTGATTTTCCTAAGGAAGGAAATAAGTACAGGCTCACTCTTGAAAGATTAAACGGTGGTTTAATGGCTAAATGCTATAACTATCAGACTGATGAAACAATGGAGTATTACTATTATGACGACAGTTTTCTTACAACACAGAATCCCGATGTTGCATATGTAGGTTTCTTTGCAGCAAGATGGGCGGAAATAACTGTTGAAAACGTAGACTTCTATGAAACAAGCAAGGAAACTGACAGAACTATTGAAAGCAGTGAACAGAGTGTTGAAACTGCAGAACTTTATTTCAGAGATGATCCTTATTCAACAAGTTCTGTTTATGAATTTGATCTTGATCTTGACAATGCATCAGGTACTATTACAGTAAAGATGAATGACAAGATTATTGCGCAGGACAGACCTATTTCAGATGTGGAACATTTTACAGCTAATTTAAATACTAATTCAGTAAATAAACTTGTTGCAGTGTTTACACCTGATGACAGTCTTAATTTAACAAGCTATGAACCTATTATTATAAGGGAAGAAATATATCATAAGAGCATAGATCAGTCAGTGAAAACTGTATATGCAAGTCCTGACGGAAGCTTTAAGGGTGATGGTACAGAAAATAATCCTTATGATATTTATACAGCTATAGGTTTCCTTCAGCCGGGACAGACTCTTATACTTAAAAACGGAACATATAAGCTTACAAAGCCTATTGAAGTTTTATATGGCGATGACGGAACAGCTAACAATATGATTACAGTACAGGCTGAAGAGAAAGGCAAGGTAATTGTTGATTGTCAGAAAATTACAGCAGGTGTTATACACGGCGGCAGTTACTGGTATTACAAAGATATTGAATTTACTAATTCTGCCGATAATCAAAAGTGTTTCCACTTAGGCGGCAGCAACAATATTATTGAAAACTGTGTATTCTCAAATAACGGTGATCTGGGACTTCAGATAAGCCGAATAAATGGTACTTTACAGCCTACATATGATACATGGCCTGCAAATAACCTTATTGTTGACTGTGAGTCATATAATAACTGTGATCCAGCAATGATTAATGCTGACGGATTTGGTGCAAAGCTTACTGTAGGTGACGGTAATGTATTTAGAAACTGTAAATCTCATCATAATCTTGATGACGGCTGGGATTTGTATACAAAGGTTAATACAGGTGCTATTGGTGCCGTAACCCTTGAAAACTGTGAATCATACAGAAACGGCTGGAGATTAAATGAAGATGGTACGGAAACACCGTACAATGCAGGTGGAAATAACGGATTTAAGTGTGGAGGAGAAAATGTTGCAGTTCAGCATGTTTTAATTAACTGTACTGCATGGGGTAACGGTAATAATGGTATTACTACAAATTCAAATCCTGCACTTAAGCTTGTCAATGTAACTGCATATGATAATGAGGGAGCTAATATAAGACTTTACAGCGATAAACCTGAAGAATATGATTATGATGTGCAGGGTGTATATTCTGTTAATGGCGGAGTAGCCGATGTTGTGGGTACTGTTACAGAGGATACGGAATATACAAATGCAAGTGAAACACCTCTTTTAAGCACTATTAATTACTGGTGCAACAGTAATGGTGTTGGTGTAAATTCTGAAGGAAGTACATTATCCACAGTTGAAAGCATAAACAAACTCAAAAATAATTAAAATAACAGACAGACCTCCCTGAAATATGGGAGGTTTTGTTTAGAGGTAAGATTTATGGAATTTAAGGGATTTAATGAGTATACAAATGAATATCTTGTGGGAATAAGGTTCAATAATAACAAAGAGTGGTTTCAGGCTCATAAGGATATGTATAATGAAAATGTTCATAATACAATCGTTGCTCTGGCAAATGAAATTTTAATGAAAATGGTTGAGCTTGATCCTGATTTTACTGAAAAACCAAGAGTGTCAAGAGCTAACAGAGATGTCAGATTTTCAAAAGATAAGTCGCCATATAAGGTATGTAAATGGTTCTTTTTTAAAAATGCGATGACTAATGGAAGCATACCCCACGATGCACCCGGATATTTTTTTGAAATGTCTGCTGATTGGTGGAGATATGGTCTTTTTTACGGAGATAATCCAAAGGTTATGGAAAATTTCAGAGCGAGGATATATGCCGATCCTGCAGGGTGTGAAAGGATTCTTAAGCTTGCTGACAGACAAAATATTTTTACTCTTGAGGGAGAAGATTATAAAAGAATTTTTAACAAAGAGCTTGATCCTTATCTTAATAAATGGGTACAAAAAAAGTGGATAACTTATGTGCGGTATGAAAATTATGATAATATGGATTTTTATTCTCCAAAGCTTGTAGATACTGTTTTTGAAGGCTTTAAGAAGATATATCCTGTGTATAAGTATTTTAAGTTAGGGTGCTGATATGAAAAAAACTATAGGAATACTTGCCCATGTTGATGCAGGCAAAACTACATTGTCAGATATGCTTCTTTATATATCAGGCAAGGTAAGAAATCTCGGACGGGTAAATAACAAAACTTCAAATCTTGATACAAATGAAATAGAAAAATTGAGAGGTATTACTATATTTGCCGACCAGGCACAATTTGAATATGGTAAAAATGTATATTATCTTATTGATACTCCCGGACATATAGATTTCTCTCCTGAAACGGAGCGTTCTCTTATGGCTCTTGATTATGCCGTTCTTCTTATAAACGGACCTGCGGGAGTTCAAAGTCATACCTTTACTCTTTTTAGGCTTCTTGAAAGTTATAAAATACCTTTTTTTATATTTGTAAATAAAACTGATATGGAAGGTTTTGATGCTGATAAAGTAATAAATGATATAAAGATTAAGCTTACTAAAAATATTGCTGTAATAGATAATATTGAAGAAAGTGCAGAAATGGCAGCAGAAAATGATGAAAATTTTCTCGAAAAGTATATTGAAGGTGAATACACTAAAGAAGATATTGTAAACAGCCTTTCTGTTCTTATAAAGGAAAGAAAACTTTATCCTGTATGTATGGGTTCAGCTTTAAGCAGTGAAAGTATAAGGAAGTTTTTTAATATTTTTGTCAGACTTACTTATACAGATTACAATGAAAATGGTGATTTTGAGGGTGTTGTTTATAAGATAAGGAATACAGATACAAGGCTTACATTTATAAAGTGTTTAAAGGGAAAAATGAATGTAAAAGATGAGCTTGAATTTGAAGAAATTGAGAAGATAAATGAAATAAGATTTTACAACGGAGCAAAGTATGAAAATGCACAGTCAGCACAGGCAGGAGATGTTTTTGCAGTAACAGGATTAAAAAGTCCTGTTTGCGGAAATTTAATAAAGAATAAAAACAATAGTACGGAAAAAAGAAAATATATGCTTCAGTCTGCTCTTGAAGCAGGAGTAATAATCAAAGATAATACAGATGTTACAACGGTTTTGAAAAAACTCCGAATTGTTGAAAGTGAAGAACCTTCTTTATCAGTGCATTTTAACAATGAAACTCAGGAAATTTTGATTTACGCAATGGGCAAAATACAGCTTGAGGTTTTAGAGCAGGAAGTTAAAGACAGATTTAATCTGGAAATAGGATTTAAAGCTCCAAAAATTCAGTATAGGGAAAGTATTTCTGCTCCTGTTACAGGTTACGGTCATTTTGAGCCAATGCGTCATTATGCAGAAGTTAAGCTTAGACTTGAGCCAGGAGGAAGAGGCAGCGGTATAACATTTGAGTCAAAGTGTGATAAGGAAAGACTTCCCCTTCACTGGCACAAGCTTATTGAAAAGCATATTTTTGAAAAGACTCATATAGGAATTCTTACGGGAAGTCCACTCACTGATATACATATTGTGCTTGTTGACGGTAAAGATCATTTAAAGCATACTGAACCGGGAGATTTCAGAGAGGCAACATACAGGGCTGTAAGACAGGGTCTGGAAAAAGCTGAGAACATACTTCTGGAGCCCTATTACAGTTTTGAAATATATGCAGAATCCCAATATACAGGCAGAATAATGTCAGATATACAAAAACGGAGAGGCAGTTTTGAGCCGCCCTTACAAAGTGAAAATTCTGTATATCTTAAAGGAAGGGGTCCCATTGAGGAATTTATGGATTACGGAACAGAATTTCTTGCTTTTACAAAGGGTACAGGAACTATAAATATGTATTTTGACGGATATGAAGTTTGTGATGAATCTGTTAAAAACAGAGTGATAGAAGAAAGAGCATATAATAAGGGGGCAGACAAGGCTAACCCTTCAAGCTCTGTATTTGCGGCAAAGGGTACTTCCTTTGTTGCAGAGTGGTATGAATGTGAACAGTATATGAGGACTTACAGTGAGGAATAACCTATGGATTACAAAAAATATATGGATATAGCACTTGAGGAAGCAAATATTGCTTTTAATAACAATGAAGTTCCCATTGGCTGTGTTATTGTATATGATGATAAGGTCATAGGCAGAGGCTCAAATCAGAGAGTGACAAAGGGAAATGTCCTTGCCCATGCTGAAATTATTGCCATAAATGAAGCTTGTGAATATATGGGTGACTGGAGGCTTGAAGGCTGTACTCTTTTTGTGACGGTAGAGCCCTGCCCTATGTGTGCAGGAGCAATTTTACAGGCAAGAGTAAAGGAAGTTGTATTTGGGACAAGAAACCCGAAAGCAGGCTGTGCAGGATCAATTTATAATATTTTGCAGGATGACAGATTTAACCACATTGTTGAAATAACAGAGGGAGTATGTCAGGAAGAATGTATGGGGCTTATGAAGTCTTTTTTTAAGAAGTTCAGACAAAAAAGTGACTTAAGAAACATACCCGGTGTAGGCAAAAATATGGAGCATCATTTTAAAAGTCTGGGAATAAACTCCATTGAAGATTTAAAAGGAAAAGACCCGGAAGAATTATATATTGCTGACTGCAGAAACAAGGGTACAGATATTGACAGATGGGTTCTCTATGTATTCAGGCTTGCTGTTTACTATGCGGAAAATGAAGTCCATGATGCAGAGAAATTAAAATTGTTGTACTGGAAGGAAAAAGAGTACAGGAAAGGAAAATAATTGTTATGAAAGCTGTTATATTTGATTTTGACGGAACTATAGCAGACAGTACCTATGTCTGGAAAAAGGTTGATGAAGATTTTTTCAGAGCAAGAGGTATGGAGGTTCCTGAAGATTATGTTGATGCTATAAGCACAATGAGCTTTGTAAGCGGTGCAGTTTACACAAAGGAAAAATACAATCTGCCCGAAACTGTTGAAGATATTATGGCTGAATGGAATGTTCATGCACTAAGGGAGTATGCGGAGAATGTACGGCTTAAGCCCTATGCAAGGGAATACATAGCAGAACACAAAAACAAAGGATATAAGATTGGTCTTGCAACTGCATCAAATCCTGAATTTTACATACCTGTACTTGAAAGGGAGGGTATTATAAACTGGTTTGATGCCTTTGCTGACGGAACAAGCGGAGCAAGAAATAAGGATTATCCTGATATATATATATTGTGTGCTGAAAAAATGGGTGTTAAGCCTGAAAACTGTTTTGTCTATGAGGATATTTTAAAAGGAGTTATATCAGCAAAATCTGCCGGTATGACAGTCACTGCTGTTTACGATGAAGGCAACAAAGACCGATGGCAGGAAACAAAGAAAGAAGCCCATCATTTTATAATGAGTTTCAGAGACTGCTTAAGCATATAATGGGAGTTATTGACAAAAAAACTTAATTAAAAATTAGTTGACATTTATACAAATAAATAGTAAAATAAAGTAGTCCTGTGCTAGTCGGGGAGGTAGCGGTGCCCTGTAGTCTGCAATCCGCTTAGCAGAGATTATGTCCGCACTGAGGCTTTAGTTTGTGGGGTCAGCCTGCAGGCTTTTGATGTTGACGATTGAGTCTTGCACAACGGGAACCTGTGAACCGTGTCAGATCCGGAAGGAAGCAGCACTAAGCAGTCATTTTCGTGTGTTGCAAGGTAGCTTGGTCTGAGTTGAAACCTGTTGTAACGCCCGGAGGCTACTGTCGAAGTGGGATGCACAGGATTTTTTTTATTGAGTATAAATAAATAGGTCTTGAAAAATATGTGAATTATTATAAAAATAGTTGATTTTATTTTTTTTAAGGTGTATAATATATTTGTTAATAAGTATTATGGTAAACTGATGAAGAATCGACATTTTAAATAAGGCGATTTTTGTAATATGGTCGAATATCTTGATAGCAAAACTTTGTTCCCCCCAACTATCTCGGATAGTTTTCAAAGTTAGAGTTGTTTTCAGCTTTTGTTATTAAGTATCCGAGGTAAACAATGTTTTCTAATTATATCAGTTTGTGGCAATACTGACATTCCTCCCAGTTTTCAGTACTGTCTTTTTTTGTAGAAACCTGTATTTATTAACAAGCACAGCGAGATCGGAAATTAAAAGCTGTGTTAAGCTATTAGCTGCAGAAAACTCTCTTCCCCCTAACAGAGAGTTTTTTGTTTTGTACAGTATTTTAAATCATTTCTTTAATTAAAAACATACCTTAGCCAGAGCATCTGCTATTACTTCTATGCTGTTTAAAGCCTCTTCATAAGTATTTGTCTGAGCCCCAAGTTCAATGAGCATACTTTTATCTTTCATATGCAGTGAATATCTGTAGGCATTTATGTATATTTTTCTTGTAATAGAAGAGTCAAATGATGTTACGGCACACTGCATTTGGAAACTTAAGGCAAGATTTGTCTTTAAATAAGGGTTTTCAAGTCCTTCTGTAGGCACAAGATTTCCATTGTCCCATTTTCTGCAGATTCCGTTAAAGAACATAATTTTAGCATAGGATTTGCCGTCTATTGTTGTAGCAAGGCGGAGATTTTCATTAACTCCGTCTCTGTGAAGGTCAATTACAATTTGAATTGAAGGATTTTCTTTAATTATCTGAGTTATAACAGGCTCAGCTCTCTCATAGGCACCATCTCTCTGGAGTTTTCCGTCAACAACGTCAAATTTGTCTGTAATATGCAGACATTCAATACCATATTTATCTTCAAGTATATTTTTAAGATATTCCCCTGCCCCTATTATGCCGTCACTGTCTCCTGTGCTGTCAGCGTATTTTTCACTTCCGTGGGTGTGGAATATGAGAACTTTCGGTCCGTTTCCATCTGTATTTATATGTAGATTTGCCTGTGACATTTCTTCTATATTAAACAAGTCATCGGGCATACCTGTTTTCTTGTCTATTGAATAAAATGTCTTTTTTATTGTACTAATATCACTTAAGTCAATATTTTCTGTATAATTGTCTTTAACTTCATTTACCGTACCTATAAATACATTCCCCAGTTCATAAACTGATACATTTCCCAGAGTAAGTGAATTATGGCTGAATAAAAATAAAATAACTATAAAAATTGTTGAAATTGTCAGAAAAAAGCCTGTCCTGCCCATTAAAAACCTCCTTTAAAATATATTTTTATAGAAAAATATATTTAATTAATTTTTTTTGTTTAATATGTATATTTTATAGCCGTTTAATTGTAAATCATTGACAAAATTGACAAATTAACACTTTATTCATACTTATTTCATACATTTTTAACAATAAAAGAGTAAAATAAAATAGTATAGTGATAATAGGAAAGTTTTTCTAAATGGTAAATTGTATGTAATTTAAGTCAGATTTATTGACTCTGTTATACTTTTGGGTGTTTTTTATGCAGATCCCAAACACCTGCAACTTATTTTATGTGAAAATATTGCCCAATATATCATATTACTGTTATATTTAAAATTTGGTTTAAATATTCTTATTATCAAAAATTTTTTAAGAAGGAGGATATATTATGAAGAAAGGCTTAAAAAGAATTTTAAGCACAGTATTGGCTTCTGCTATGCTCTTTTCAAGTATGACAGTTGTTAATACAAGTTCTGTATTTGCAGCAGGTACAATAACTGCAGAAAGTGTAGGCTGGCATGAAACTGCATATACAGAGTGGCTTCCTGTGGAAGGAGCGGATTCATACGAAGCTTATGTTAAAAAGACATCAGACAGTGAGTATACTAAACTTGATGATGAACTTGTGCGTGAGTATGATACTTTTGTTCGTGCTGATGCTCTTGGTCTTGCCAAAGGTACATACAATATGAAAATTGTGGCACTTAACAGCTCCGGTGTTGAAATTGCCTCATATGAGTCAGGTGCAATTACTGTTGACAATTATATAAGAGACGGTTTTGCCTTTTCCGATAACGGAAGCAGTTCCGGTGCTTATAATGACGACGGTACATTAAAGGATGAAGCGGTAGTAATTTATGTAACTGATGAAAATAAAGACACTATTACAATGGATATAACTACAAGTAATAAAGGAGCTACAACAGCCTGTACCGGTCTTGGAGAAATTATAAAGGCTCTTGAAAAAGGTTATGAAACAACTCCATTGGATTTCAGATTTATTGGTCAGGTTTCATGTCCTGATTCAACACAGAGTTTGAATCAGCTCGATGTTAAAAAGGCAGAATGTCCTATTACATTTGAAGGTGTGGGAAATGATGCTTTTGCTTTATTTGGATTTAACCTTGTGTCTGCAAATAATGTTGAAATCAGAAATTTAGGTTTCAAGGATATGACAACAAAGGATGAAGACGGTGTAACAATAAAGAGCCAGAGTAAAAGAATCTGGGTTCACAACTGTGACTTCTTCTACGGCGGTCAGGGTAGTGACAGTGATCAGGCAAAGGGTGACGGTTCAGTTGACTTAAAGAACACATCAACAAAGATCACTATTTCTGATAACCATTACTGGGATTCAGGAAAAGTTAATCTTTGCGGTCTTAGTGAAAGTACAGATTATGAAATTTCATATGCAAGAAACTGGTTTGACCATTCAGACTCAAGACATCCAAGAGTAAGAACAGGTTCAATTCATGTATATAATAACTATTATGACGGTGTTTCTAAATATGGTGTAGGTGCTTGTACAGGTTCTTCAGTATTTGTAGAAGGCAACTACTTCAGAAACACATCTAAGCCTGTTATGAGTTCAAAACAGGGTACAGATGCTCAGGGCAGCGGTACTTTCTCAGGTGAAGCAGGCGGTATTATAAAGATGTATGACAACATAATGACAGGTACATACACATTTATAGAAGCTAATAACGGTGACGGTACATATAATCAGGATTCAGACGGATACACTGTATCAAGCAGAGATGAAACAGTTCCATCAGGACTTACAACTGTTAAGGGCGATACTTCATACAACAACTTTGATACAGAAAGAGATCTTGGTGTAGACGCATCAGGTGTTCTGGCTGCATCAGACGTTCCAGCATATGTAACTGCAAATGCAGGACGTATTGACGGCGGTAACTTCATGTATATATTTGATGATGCAACTGAAGATTCAAATTACGATGTTATAGATGAAATGACAGATGCACTTGCCGATTATACATATGGTGCAAATACTGCTTATGTAAGCAGTATGAGTGCAACAGGTATAGACGACAATACTTTCTATACTGCAAGAGCAACAGCTTACGAAAAGCATACTACATTACCTACAGAAACAGAAACAGATGGCAACAGTGCAACAGGCGGCGGTTCAGTTTCTGGCAGTGCTGACCTTGTATTAAATTACAGTGATGTAAGCACAGGTACATATTCATCAACTGTTACAGACTTGGGAACAGACGGTGCATTTGCAATTTATGCAACTTCTGGCAAGACTGTTACAGTAAGCTCTTCTAAGGGTATCCAGCTTGGCGGTGCCGGAAGTGTTACTGATATGTACAGACTTATAAGTGTAACTGTAAGTGAAGCTGGTACAATTTATGTAACATCTTCATCAACAGGCAGTGATACAAGAACTCTTAATATTGCAGATGAAGAAGGAAATATAATAGGTACAATCAGTACAGGTTCATCATCCGGTGTTGAACTTCCTTCAGCAGGAACATATTACATTTACTCAGCAGGTAGTGGTATAAACGTAACTAAGGTTTCAGTTTACTACAATGATGATTCAGATGATGATGATACAGAAACAACTACTTCTTCAGGATCTTCATCAGGCAGCGGAGATGCCACAACTTCAACCACAACAGAAACAACAACTTCAACAACAACAGAAGCAACAACAGAAGCAACTACTTCTTCAGGTGCAGAATCATCTACAGAAGCAACAACAGAAACTACAACTGAAACAGTTACAGAAGCTCCTACTGAATCAACTACATCAACAGTTGTTGTTCCTGATGACGGATATGCAGCAGAAGGTACATATATGTTAGGTCAGAATGCATCAGGCGGAGACTTTAACATTACAACCAAGACTGCAACAGAAGGAAATGTATACTTCAAGATGAGTAATATTCAGTCTAATGCAGGAAGAATAAAGACCGAAGAAGATGGATATTACATTTCATTTGAATTAGACAGAGATGCATATATCACTATTAATGTAACAAATCAGAGAGATCCGGCACAGATAAGAGAATATGGCGAAACAACTATAGCTGGCATTTATCCGGCAAATGCTGTAACAACTTGTCTGATTCCTGCAGGAAGTTATGTTATAGAGTATTATGAAGATCCTAATTTGGATGAGGACAGCAGCAGCCAGGGAGTTACAGAAATTGCATCTATAGTGATTTCATACTCAGTAAGTTCTTCAGATGATGATTCATCTTCAACAACTACAACAGAAACTACAACTGAAATAACTACAGAAACTACAACTGAAACCACAACTTCAGGTGATACAGGTTCAGGCAGTGATTCAGAAGATTATAAGATAATAACTTCTGATACAGAATTATCAGCTGATAATTTTGATAATAATGAATACTTTGCTGCAAGTGATTCAACAAATGTATATAAGCATTCAACAAATGGTTGTATTCGTTTAAAGTCTGCAGGAACAATAACATTTAAAATTGCTGCAGGAGCTACAGTTAAAATTACAGCTTCAGGAGCAAATGCAGATGACTCAACAAGAACACTTACTTTGAGTAATGATTCCGGATATAGCAATACAGTTACACTTAATAATAAGACAGATGGTGCTACAGAATCAACTTATGGTACAGATCTGGCAGCAGGTACATATACATTAAAGTCAAGCAATGATGTTGATATTACATCAATTAGTGTAACATTTACATCTGAATCTGAACCTACAGTTACAAAGGGTGATGCTAACGGTGACGGTTCTGTTACAATAGATGATGTTAAGCACATATTAAACTATGTAGTTGGTCTTATCAGCTCAGTTGTAAATGAAGAAGCAGCTGATGTAAATGAAGATGGTTCTGTAACTTCAAGAGATGCTTACATTATTCAGTATTTCATTAAAAATGAAACATGGAAAACAGCTTAACTAAAATTTAGTTTAATTGGTTTTTATAAATATCCCCTGCCCCGGCAGGGGAATGGCTGAAATGTCAAATAATAAAGGAGGATATAAAACATGAAAAAGTGTTTTAAAAAAGCTCTAAGCGGTGTATTAGCCTCTGCTATGCTTTTTTCGTCAATTGCTTTTGCACCTGTAAGTGCGTTTGCGGCAGGTTCAATTAGTGCTGGCGGATGGTTTGAGTCTATTTATGCCGAGATTTCCGGAATTAATGCAAGCGATGTAACATCAGTATCTTGCACAGGTAATACAAATCTTGATCTTACTTCCTATGATATACAATATCTTGTAAGAGATAAAGATGGAAAAGTAAGAATTGATGTTCCGGGACTTAATGCCGGAGATAATTACACAATAACCGTTACAACATCAGATGGTCAGACTTATAAACAAAGCGGAATTACTGTTTATGAATATGACAGAGCTGGTTATGCTCATTACGATGCAGATAAGGATGGTGGTTCTTCAGCAGAAGGTATAGGTGGTTATAAAGATAACGGTGAATTAAAGGATAATGCAGTTGTTGTTTATGTAACTGAAGAAAATAAAAATACAGTTCAGATACCCGGTTTTGAAGGTGATGGGTACCCAATAGGTATCGGTAATATCCTTAATGAAAAATCAACAGATGAGGGTGGTACAGGCGATGGTACAGGCAGAGTTTCAATGCTTGACTACCTTCGTCAAAATAACATTCCTCTTGTTGTAAGATTTGTAGGTACAGTTACAGGCGGTACAGAGGATACAAATGATACTCCGCCTGATGAAAATATTTTAGGTCTTACAGAGTATGACGGTACAGGTAACGGCGGTACTGAAGGCGACAATGGTATGATGGCAAGAATGTATAAGGGCAGCAATATTACCATTGAAGGTATCGGTACTGATGCTGTTATTGACGGCTGGGGATTCCAGGTAATAGCTCAGACTAATTATAACTGTGAAGGTTTTGAATTCAGAAATCTTCACTTTGTAGATACACCTGAAGATGCTATAGGTCTTGAAGGTACAAGTTCTTCATCATCAAGTGCACCTACTACCGGAAAAGATTTTATTACATCACCTATTAAGTTTACATGGGTACACAACAATACCTTTGAAACGGGTTATTGTAGAAATCCTGCAGAGTCAGACAAGGCTGAAGGTGACGGTTCTGTAGACTTTAAGCGTGGATATGGTTATACAAATTCTTATAATCACTACAGAACAAACCATAAGACAAACCTTATAGGTTCAAGTGATACAAGTATTCAGTATGATGTAACATTCCATCATAATTATTATGAGGGCGTATGGTCAAGACAGCCTCTTGCAAGACAGGCTAATATACATATTTACAACTCATACTTCTTAAATGGAGAAAATACTTCTTACATTATTTCTGCAAGAGCACATACTTATATCTTCTCAGAAGCTAATTTCTATGATGGATGCAAGAACCCTGTTAAAGAAACAAGAGGGGATTCAATTGTAAAGTCATTAAATGATAACTTTGCAGGCTGTACAGGAAATAATTTGGCAACTATTGTAAGCAGTAAGGAAGAAGATGTTTCTTCAGGCAGCTCTAACCCATATGCTAACTTTGAAAACAGCAGTGATATGTATGAATACACTGTAACAGATGCTGCACAGGCAAAGGCTGACTGTCTTGCAAAGGCGGGTATTATGAAGGAAGCTTCAGAAATCAATATGAATCCTGTACCAACATCTGTTATAGAGCAATATCCTGAAGAAATCCTTTCTCTTCCGTTTGAAGTAGACTTTACTGACAGTGATGTTGTTAATTCACTTACACAGAACGTGGTAAACGATTATTACGGAGCATTAATTACTCCAACATCTAAGCTTTCAACAAGTACAGGTATGAAGGCAAGAGATAATGCTATTGTATTTACTGTTAACACAGATGTTGATGTAACTGTAACAATTGGTTCAAAGAGCAGCTATGGTCTTGATATTATAAATGAAGTAGGTATTGCAGTATACCATGGTGACAGTGGTACAGTAACCACAACTCTTGAACCGGGTACATATATTATACGTTCAGGTAATGTTGAAAAGGATGTTTATATTGAATATGTTAAGATAGCTCAGCATGATCCTAACGGTACAACTGTAGAAGTATCTACACAGCCTACTACTGCTTCAACAGAAACCACAACAAATGGTGATGGAGATACAGAAACTACAACAAATGATTCATCAGGTTCAGACTCAGGTTCAGGAACAGTTACTGACGAAGGTTACATGATGCATGAAGATGGTTATGATAATGTTTTAGAGGTTGATGTGCCGGCATCTAATCCGTCTATGTATGAATTCGTAGGTTCATATAAGAATGTATCAGCTACATATGGTAATATTACTTATGACAGAGGATATAAGATAGAGTCCAAGACATCTCTTTATATTGACGCACCTTGTGACGGTACTTTACAGCTTGTAACAGGAAATGCCTCAACCCTTAAGTTGGATGGTGTTGAATTCAATTTAACAAGTGGAGACGGTTTAACATTAACTGAAATATCTCTTACAGCAGGTGAGCATGAAATTACAAGAGGAGATAAGGAATGTTGGATTTACCTTTTAAATTTCATTCCTGATGATTCAGGAGATGATGATACAGATGATTCATCTTCAACTACAACAACAGAAACAACTACAGAAACAACTACTGAAACAACAACTGAAACTCCTACAGAAGGAACAACAACAGCTCCTGTAGAAGGTGTTAATGTTTCAGTTGGCGATGTAAGTGTTAAGGTTGGCGAAACTGTTACAGTTCCTGTATATGTAACAGGTATGGATACAATTGGAAACTTTGCTTTTGAATTAGCTTATGATGATACTAAGTTAACATTTGTAGAAGTTACTAACGGCAATATGATCAGTGGTGACACATTAACTTATAATGAGTCAGATGGAGTAATTTCTGTAGCAGGTACAAATACAGATGCTCTTGGAAACGGCGATGTATTATTCTATGTAACATTCAAGGGACTTGCTGATGGTTCATCAACTATTACATTAACAGTTAATGAATTAGGTACAAATGATTCAACAGAAGTTGATTATACTGTAGAAAACGGTTCTGTAACTGTTGCTACAGACAGCTCATCTACTACACCTTCAACAGGTGTTAAGGGCGATGTAAACAAGGACGGTGTAGCTGATGCTGAAGATGCAGCTATTGTACTTAAGATAGCTTCAGGTATTATTACTGAAGCTGAAGCAGCAGCAAAGGATTATGACCTTGATGCAGCTGACTATGATGAAGATGGAGAAATTACCGTTCTTGATGCAGTAGCTATTTTAAGAGGTTCACAGGATTCAGGAGAAACTACTGATGTAAGTTACTATGACTTTGAGGATAGTCCTTCTGTAACTCTTAATGGAACAAGCGGTATTACTTATACTGTAAGTACTTCAAATGATTCAACATCTGATGGAAATACTGCAACAGCTTCAATTGTGGATTATAATGAAAGCAAAGCTCTTTACCTTAATGATCAATCAGAAACAGATACTGTTAAAGTAACTCTTCCTTTAACTGAAAAGAGTTCAGGTACAGTTACTTATACTATCGACATTACTCCTACAACAAATTCAGGAAGCTGGACATTAGTACAGCTGAACGGAGTAAAAGCTGATGGTACAACTGGTGAGGTTCTTGGTATAAGAACAGATAGTGACAAAGGATATGGCTTAAGAGTAAATGGTGGAAGCTCAGTTACTTCATCAGATGTATCAATAGCTGCAGATACAACTGCAACAATTACTATAGTTGTTGACTTTGACAATGACACGGCAACATTAAGTGTTAACGAAAGTGCTCCTGTTACAGTAACAGGTGTAGATGCTCAGTCAATTACATCAATGTCATTCCAGACAGCTACAGGTGCCAGAAGTCTTTATGTTGATAATGCAGGCATTATTGCTGAAAGTACTTCAGAGGTAACTACTACTGAAACAACAACTACTACTACAGAAGAAGATACTGAAACAACTACTGATTCAGCTGTAGAACAAGTTAGTTCATGGACAGCTGGAGATAGCGATACTAGTTTTGTAAATGTAGGTTCAGCTACAGTTAGCAATAATTCTCGTAAAGTTTTCCAGACAGAAAATGGTGGTATATTTGAAAAAGTTGTTACTATAAGTAAGGGTGGTAGTTTTACAATTACACCTGGAAAGGCAGGCACATTAAAGGTTTATGTTGCAACTAATGATTCATCAGCTAAGGGTACTTTGGAGCCAACATGGACAGATGAAACAGTTGCCGGCACTTACAGCTTACCTGGACGAGAGGATACAGATGCAGAGCCTTTTACAATAACAGTAGATGAAGCACATGCAAATGATACGCTTACATTTAATACAAGTCGTGAAATTCTGTTATTTAAGGCTGAAATTGAATAATTAATAAGGAAAAGTGTAAAATGTAGTAATCTTACTACATTTTACACCCTTGCAATTATTATGATTTTATTATATAATTAATTTATATAGTAAAATAAATTACGAAGGGGGATTATAAAATGAAGAAGTTATTCGGCACACTTGTTGCTGTAGGTGCTATGGCTCTTATGGCTGTGGGTGTACAAGCCGCTACATATTCAGCAACTGCAGGGGCAACTCCGGGAGAGGATGGTTATGCGGTTGTTGATGTACTTGTAACTCCTGGTGAGGATGGAACTGAATCAGTAAATGGCTATGTTATGACTTTTACATATGATTCAAGCAAGGTTACACCGGCTGTTGTCGGAACTGATGCAATAGATGAAGATTGCTATGCCACTGTCGGAGAAGAATTTACAAATGGTGTTTTAGTAGCAGGTGATGCTACTACTGATGAAAGTAGTACTACCAAAACATTAGCTGTTGCATGGGCAGGAGCTGATGCAGTTACAGTAAGCGAAGAAACTGCAATGGCATCTGTTGAATTTAAAGTTGTTGATGGTGCTACAGGTACAGCTGATATTCAGGTGGCTGTTGTAGCATTGACTAACGGTGGAGAGAAAATTGCTGATTCAAGTTCATATAGTGTAGCTTCTGGTACAATTACTCTTGATACTGAGGAAATTTTATATGGTGATATCAATGGGGATAAAGCTATAGATTCATATGATGCAAGTTTGGCTTTACGTCACTACTCAACATCATTCTTGACTGATGATGAAATAGAAATTGGTGATGTTAATGATGATGGGGTTGTGGATTCATATGATGCTAGTTTAATTTTACAGCGTTACTCTGATGAATCTGTCATATTCCCAGTAGAGCAAAATAAGTAAATATTATAGAGAAAGAGGGTTTAAGAATGAAGCTAAAAAGTATTTTGGCATTGACTGTGGTTATGGGTGTCACTTTATTTGCAACATCCGTATATGCAGCAACTACAAGTTATTATGTAGGAACACCTATTGATTTAAAGACAAATCAACCGGTTGAAGAATATGAAGTTGGTCAAATTGTTGCTCTTCCTGTAGATTTTGAGTCTGAGTCAGGATATATAACAGCAACAGGTATTTCTTTAAATTTTGATACTAATGTTTTAGAGTATGGTGCTGATTTAAGTGCAGTTACTAGTGATACAACTGTAACGGCAAATTTATTGAGTTTAGGTGTTCCAAAATATAATAGTAATTCATCTAAAGTTATGCTTGTAAATGGATTGTATACTAGTAATATTTTAACAGGTAATACAGAGATAGGAATGATGAATGTACCTGATGAAGCTGACAGTGGAAAAGTAAAGATTCCTTGGGCAAATGCTACAGAAGTTGCAACAAGTGATGCCCCTGAACTTTATATTATATTTACTGTAGTTGGTACAATAAGTTCAGATTCATTAAACGTAGAAATTGTTTCTGTAAATAATGAAGAGTGTAATATTGGTAATAATGCTGGAAATGTCCTAAATGTTAGCGGTGTAGTTGATAAGGCTAACGCATGTGACGGTGCTTTCCAGGTTGTATTTGATACTGATGCATTAGCAGAAGTGACAAGTGATGATCTTGATGGTGCTACTGGTTACTATGTTCAGGGCGTTACAGCTACAATTAATGGAAAAGGTTATCCACTTGAAGCTTGTGTTCAAGATGGTTCAACAGTATATAAGTTCCCTGTAAGACTTACATCTGAGGCTGAAGAAGCTTCTGTTAATGTAACTATTACAGCAACAGTTACAGATTATGCAGATGGTAGTGGCACTGAAAGAACTGTTGAATGGGGTACTGTTAATGTTGATATGAGTGGTACAGTTACTTCATATGCATCAGCAGATGCAAGTGTTACAGGTACTGTTGTTACAACAGATACTGTTGCTGAATGATAATTATTAAGGAGGAGATTTAATATGAAAAAGTATAATACCCCAGAAGTTAAAATCGCTGTCCTTAATAATGAGGACATACTTATGATAAGTGCTGTTGGCGTTAACTTAAACAAATTTGATAGTAGCAGTAAGTATACAAGTATTGAAATCGAAACTAAAAATAAATATTCCGGTGTTAATTTTTAATTTATTTTTTTGTTTTGGTTCTTTGTCAACTGATGTGGTTATACTCGATTGACATTAAAAGCTAAAATTTTGAGTGCATATTCTTTAATCAGAATATGCACTCTTTTTATCTAAAGAAATAAGATGGCACATAATTAAAATTCTATTTCTGAAGTGATAAAAGCTCCTATATAGTAGACTGGCTAAGGATTATTTATTATTACTCCACTTCTATTGTTACAGTATCTTCAGGTACCTCATCAGGTGATATTCCTTCAATTGTAACAAAGGGAACGTTCATTTCACTTGTTATAGTTATGTTACCTATAGTTTCTGTTTTTGTAGTGACTTCTGTATCTTCTGTAGTTGATTCTGTGGAAGTTTCTGAAAGGGTTTCGGAATTATCTTCACTGTTTATATATGCTGTTTTGCTTTCTGCATCCCAGTCAACTTCTGCATTTACTGCTTCCCCTACTGCTCTCAATGGTAACATAAATCTGCTGTCTATTATCTGCTGAGGTACATCGGGAGTTATTGTTGTGTCATTAACAGTAAATGTGCTTTCACCGTTTGTAAGAGTGATTACTGTGTCATTATTTGTAAGTGTCGCCGTCTTTGTATCATTATCCCACTCCACGTCATAGCCCATATATTCAAATACTCCTCTTACAGGCACGAGAGTACGTCCGTCAACTATTATACCGCTGTCTGCTACCAGGTTACCGTTTGAATATACTGTTACACTGTCCCCTTCTGCTCCCATAGCAGGTACAGCAAACATAATTAAAGTTACAGCTGATATTATAAATCTTTTCATTTGATTGCCTCCGTAAAATTTTAATTACACTTTTATTATAATTATACTAAATTGTCAGCAGATTGTAAATGTCATTACAAGGAAATTAAAAAAGATCAAATTTTATTTACAGAATTTAATAACAAGGTTATATTAAGCACTTGATATTAGATGTGGGATATAATATAATAATAGTGAGGTGATGTAATATGTCAAACAGAGAGATAGCTATAAATATAATTAATGAAATTCCGGAATATAAGTTAAGTTATGTTATTGATATTTTAAAGGGTATTAAGAACTTGATTGTTGAGGAAGTTGAACCTGATGAATGGGATTTAAAGATGATTGCCGAAGCTGAAGCTGAAAATGACGGTACAACATATTCTCTTGAAGAAGTATTAGAGGAATGTGGGTTGAAATATGAAAAAATAATCTGTATAGATTAAGAATAAATAACGAATAAATTATAAAATAACCGTATTTATTTAATTGAAATAAATACGGTTATTTTTTTAAATTACAGGTTTAGATATATGATAATCGGCCTATAATTTAAAAAAGGAAAAGATATTAATATATGACAATTAAAAGGAAAAGGTTTAATATATTTATGTAATCGTTCCCGTTAATTTTATAAATAGAAGATTGTTTTTGTGTGTAAGTTTAACAATAAAATTGCTTTAAATTTGTGTAAAATATCAATTTACAACAAAATAAATAGGAGTTATAATTTAATCAGAAAGTGAGAACGATACCACATAATTAAAGGAGGTTTTTTTATGGATTACAAACAATCAGCTAAAAAGGTTATTGAAGGCTTAGGCGGAAAAGATAATATTGTTTCTGCTGCCCACTGTGCTACAAGATTGAGGCTTGTTATCGGTGACAATGACAAATGCAACAAAGAGTTTATTGAAAATATCGACGGCGTCAAGGGTGTTTTCTTTGCATCAGGTCAGCTCCAGGTTATATTCGGCACAGGGGTTGTAAACAAGGTGTATGAGGAATTTATAAAAGAAGCCGGCATAAGCGAAGCAACCAAAGAAGAAGTAAAGCAGGCAGCCAATGCAAAAACAAATGTGTTTAAGAGAATTATAAAAGCTTTAGGTGATGTATTTGTACCTATTATACCTGCAATAGTGGCAAGCGGTCTTTTAATGGGAATTTTGGAGGGTTTGTGCAATGCCTTTCCCGAAATGGCAAATTCAGGCACATATCAGATAATTCATCTGTTTTCAAATGCGGCTTTTACATTTCTTCCAATTTTAATTGGTATGAGTGCAGCTCAGGTATTTGGCGGAAACAGATTTCTGGGTGCAGTTATCGGTATGATTATGATACATACGGATCTTATGAATGCGTGGAGTGTTGCAGGTGCGGATCCTTCAAGTATTCCTCAGGCATCAGTCTGGTTTGGTATATATTCAATCAAACTGGTAGGTTATCAGGGGCATGTTATTCCTGTTGTTATAGCAGTTTGGTTTATGTCTAATCTTGAAAAAAGACTGCATAAAATTGTTCCTGAAATGATTGATCTGTTTGTTACGCCTCTTGTAACTGTTCTTGTTACAGGTTATTTTACACTTACAATTTTTGGTCCTGTATTTTCACTTATTGAAAATTATGTTTTAAGCGGTGTACAGTATCTTATATCAATACCTTTAGGTATAGGCTCATTTATTGTGGGTGCTGTGTATGCTCCTACAGTTGTGGCAGGTGTGCATCATATGTACAATGCAATAGAAGCAGGTATGATAAGTGCTACAGGTGCAAATATATGGATGCCAATTGCAACTTCAGCAAATGTGGCACAAGGTGCCGCAGCTCTTGCCCTTGCCTTAAAGACTAGAAACAGAAAAGTTAAGTCAATGGCTCTGCCTGCATCTCTTTCAGCATTTTTAGGTATTACGGAACCGGCTATATTTGGTGTTAATCTTAGATTTTTCAAACCTTTTATTGCAGGCTGTATAGGCGGTGCCTTTGGTGCCCTTGCTGCATCTGTATTAAATGTAAGTGCTACTGCCTATGGTATTACAGGTGTATTCGGATTGCTTATTACAACTCATTGCATAGTTCAGTACATTATAGTTATGGCTGTTGCCTTTGCCGTTGCTTTTGTGGTATCATGGATATTGTTTAAAGATGAAAAAGAAGAAACACCGGCTCAGACAGAAACAGTAACTGAGTTTACTCCTGAACATGGTACGGTTTATTCTCCTTTAAAAGGTGAAGCTATATCTTTAAAGGACGTTAATGATGAAACATTTGCAGGTGAAGTCCTTGGACAGGGAATAGCTGTTATACCTGAAAATGGTGTTGTTGTTTCTCCTGTAAAGGGAAAGGTTGAAACTCTTTTTGATACCAGGCATGCAATAGGCATAACATCAGATGACGGTACGGAACTTCTTATACACATTGGTATAAATACAGTTGAACTGGGCGGAAAATATTATACTGCCTTTGTAAGTGAAGGCGATGAAATCAGTGTGGGACAAAAACTTATTGAATTTGATATGGATGAAATCAAAAAAGCAGGTTATGATATAACCACTCCCGTAATTGTGACAAACTCATTTGATTATGAAAGTGTTACACCTGAAAAAACGGGAAAGGTTGACTTTGGAGAAAAAATATTGACTGTAAGGTGATAATATGAATAAAGAAACTATATTAAACTTAGTTAAGGAAGCTGAGAAGAATATAGATAAAGTAAATAAGGACAGTTACAGACAGTGTTTTCATTTAATGCCTCCCGTAGGCTGGCTTAATGACCCTAATGGATTATGTCAGCTTAAAGGAGAATACAATGTGTTTTTTCAGTATTCTCCTTTAAGCCCTGAGGGCAGCAGAGGCAGGTTCTGGGGATGGTATAAAAGCCGTGACCTTATCAGCTGGAGTTATGAGGGTGTGCCTTTTGTAACAGATACAGAGTGGGACAGAGATGGTGTGTATTCTGGTTCAGCTCTTGCAGAAGATAATAAAATCAATATTTTTTATACAGGCAATGTTAAGCACAAGGGCGAATATGACTACATAAACGCCGGAAGAGAGTCAAATACTATATATGCATCTCCTTATACAGGAGAAAAACACATTATATTTACAAACAAGGATTATCCTGAAAACTATACACAGCATATAAGAGATCCAAAAGTCTGGAAAGAAAATAATAAGTATTATATGGTTTTAGGCGGAAGAAAAAAAGGTGATAAGGGTGCAGTGATTTTATATGTTTCTGACAATATAAAAAAGGGCTGGCATTTTCTTAAAGAAATAACTACAGAAAATAAATTCGGTTACATGTGGGAATGCCCTGACATATTTAAGCTTGGTAATCAGTATTTTCTTTCTGTTTCACCACAGGGACTGGAACAGGAAGGTTATAAATATCAGAATATATATCAGAGCGGATATTTTTCAGTTGACGGTGACTACAAATCAGACTGTGATTTAATAAACTTTACGGAATGGGATATGGGTTTTGATTTTTATGCCCCTCAGACTTTTGCTGATGAACAGGGCAGAAGAATATTAATTGGCTGGGTGGGTATGCCTGATGCAGAATATACAAACCCTACCCTTGAAAAGGGCTGGCAGAATTGTCTTACAGTACCGAGAGTCCTTGAATACAAAAGGGGCAGAATTTATCAGACTCCCGTACCTGAAATTAACAAACTCAGAAAAGATGAGGTTACTCTTAATTCAGGAGATAAAGTATCGGCAAAAATATGTGATATAATTGCTGAAAATATTAATTCCAATAATTTTGAGGCAAATATTAAAGATGTCCTTCGTGTTGAATACAGCAATAATTTATTTAAAATCATTCTTAATCAATACGGCAGAAATGAAAGAGGTCTTATTATTTCTGCTCTTGACAAAGTAAGAATACTTGTTGACAGTTCAGTTGCAGAAATATATATAAATGAAGGAGAATATGTTTTTACAACAATGTATTACCCGGAAAATGATTTCATAAGTATCAGCTGTCCAGACAGCAAAATAAAACTTTGGTATATGGATAAAATGGAGGTCGGATATTAATGAAAAAGCTTATGGCAATAGGAGAAGCTCTTATAGATTTTATACCGGGCGAAAAATCAAAACCTATTAAAAATGTATCTGCTTTTTATCCCAATGTGGGAGGTGCTCCTGCTAATGTATGCGGTGCATTTACAAAGCTTGGGGGAAAATCTGAAATGATCACTCAGCTTGGAAATGATCCCTTTGGAGATAAAATTATAGATGAATTTGAAAAATACGGTATAGGTCACAAATATGTGTTAAGAACAGACAAGGCTAATACCTCTCTTGCTTTTGTTGCTCTTAATGAAAAGGGAAACAGAGAATTTTCATTTTACAGAAATCCAGGTGCGGATATGCTTCTTTCACCTGAAAGCATTAAAGAAGAATGGTTTGATGATGGCTATTGTCTGCATTTCTGCTCCGTATCTCTGGGAGATTTCCCTATGAAAGAAGCACACAAAAAGGCTGTAGAAATTGCTCTTGAAAAAAATATGATTGTAAGCTTCGATCCCAATATAAGACTTCCTTTATGGAAAGACAAAAACAAGCTGAGAGAAACAGTACTTGAATTTATGCCTATGGCTCATATTGTTAAAATATCAGATGAAGAAATTGAGTTTATTACAGGCAAAAAAAATGTATCAGAAGCAAAGGACATATTGTTCAGAGGAAATACAAAAATAGTGCTGTTTACAAAAGGTGCCCAGGGTGCCGAATTTTACAGAATAAATGATAAGGGATATTCTGCCTGTGAAGATGTTGTGGCTGTTGATACTACAGGGGCAGGTGATGCTTTTATTGGCTCATTTTTATATAAATTATACGAAAGCGGCATAATGGCAGAAAATCTTAATGAAATTCCCTATGATTTTTTGTTAAATGCTCTTGATTTTTCTAACAGATTTTGCACAATAAGTATAACAAGGAAAGGAGCAATTGCTTCTTATCCGGATAATTTTAAGGAGGAATTGAAATGAAAGTTATTGATTATGTAGTTACAGATCCCGTAGGTATTCACGCAAGACCTGCAGGTCAGCTTGCAAAAATTGCAAAAGAGGTTACAAGCAAGGTGACAATTGAATTTGGAGATAAAAGTGCGGAAGCAGGCAGACTTTTGGCTGTAATGGGACTTGGTATAAAATCCGGGGACAAAATGACGGTTAAAATTGAAGGTGCAGACGAAGAAGAAGCTGCTGTAAAGCTGGAAGAGTTCTTAAAGAACAATTTATAAGGGGGTATCCATAATGGGGGAATTTACAGGTAAAGCCATTGTAAGCGGTATTGCAATAGGCAGACTTATGTATTATTCAAAGGATGCACAACAGGTAAAAAGATATAAAATAACAGATGCTGAAGCTGAAAAGGAAAAATATGAAAAAGCAAAAAATAAGGCAATTGAACAGCTTAATCAGATTTATGAGAAAGCTTTAAAAGAAGTAGGAGAAGTAAATGCCTCTATATTTGAAGTACATGCAATGATGCTTGAAGATGAGGACTATAATGATTCCATAAATAACATAATTGAAAACCAGTTTGTAAATGCAGAGTATGCTGTTGCATGCACCGCAGATAATTTTTCAAAAATGTTTGCTGAAATGGAAGATGATTATTTTAAAGCAAGGGCTGCCGATATTAAAGACATATCAGAAAGAGTTATTTCTGTACTGAAGGGAGGCGGAAGTACATCAGGACCTGATGAACCTGTTATTCTCATAGCTGAGGATCTTGCTCCAAGTGAAACGGTGCAGATGGATAAAAATAATCTTTTGTCATTTGTAACAAGATTTGGTTCATCTAATTCACATACAGCTATTCTTGCAAGAAATATGGATATACCTGCTGTTATAGGTATTGATATAAAGGAAGAATGGGACGGGCTAAATGCTATAGTTGACGGATATAAGGGAAAACTTATTGTTGATCCCGATGAAGAAACACTTAATACTTATATGGAAAAGAAGCAAAAAGATATTGAAGCAAAAGAACTTCTTAAACAATTTAAGGATAAGGAAGATGTTACTTTGGACGGAAAGCATATTAAACTTTACTGCAACATAGGAAGTGTGTCTGATACGGCTGCTGTACTTAAAAATAATGCTCAGGGGATAGGACTTTTCAGAAGTGAGTTTTTATATTTGGAAAGCAATGATTATCCTTCAGAGGAAGTGCAGTTCCATGCATATAAAACTGTTGCTGAAAATATGGCAGGCAGAAAGGTTATTATAAGAACTCTTGATATAGGTGCTGATAAGAAAGCTGATTATTTTGAACTTGATAAGGAAGATAACCCGGCTTTGGGATACAGGGCAATAAGAATATGTCTTGACAGACCTGAAGTATTTAAAACTCAGTTAAGAGCTCTTTTCAGGGCCAGTGCTTTTGGAAATATAGCAATAATGTATCCTATGATAATTTCTGTTAATGAGGTTTTAAAAATAAAGGAAATTGTTAATGAAGTTAAAACAGAGCTGAAGGAAAAAGGTGTTCCGTTTAATGATGATATTGAACAGGGTATTATGATTGAAACTCCCGCAGCTGCTATTATAAGTGATGAGCTGGCTAAGGAAGTAGACTTTTTCAGCATAGGCACAAATGATTTGACTCAGTATACTCTTGCTATTGACAGACAGAATGCAAAGCTTGAAAATATATGTGATACACATCATCCTGCTGTGTTAAAGCTTATTGAAACAGTTGTTAAAAATGCTCATAAAGAAGGTATATGGGCAGGAATATGTGGTGAGCTTGCATCAGATACTACACTTACAGAAAGATTTATTAAAATGGGTGTTGATGAACTTTCCGTTTCAGCATCAAAAGTTTTGGCTGTAAGAAAGAAAATAAGGGAAACAAATGCCTGTTAAATTGAAGATATATAATATTAAAAATATGGGGCTGTCCTTTTGGACAGCCCCATTAAAGTATAAACTAATTTATTATCAAAGCTTAGGAATTAAATCATAATATTCCTGAACAGAAGCATCATTCATAACAGCATCAATGATCTTCTTACCTAATGGATCAAGATCAGGTGTGTCAAACTGCTTTAACTGTTCCTTAAAGAAGTCTGCAAGTTTCTTAGCTCCTATATCATATGCTTCATTACCTACTCTGCCCTGGATATTAACCTTTATTAATCCGGGATGAACAGGAGTACCATCAATTTTAATTGACTTTGGAATGTAACCAAGTAATGAACATCTTGCTTCTTCAAGCTGGTTCATCTTAAATTTAGCTCCGCCTCTTCTTGAAAGGTATTCTCTTGTTACCCATTCACCTGCAAAGCCAATCTTATATGCACCTATATACTGGTTAGGAATAAGTATATATCTGGTGCTTGGTGTAGCTAAAATCTGCTTAAGAAGTAAGTTAGCCTGGTCAACCTTTTTGCCTGTAGCAAATGGCCAGTAAGAACCTACGCCTTCAGATTTCATCTGATTTCCTCCTGCGTCAATGATAGACGGGTTAGCAAAACCTCTAGGTGCAACAAGTCTCCAGATCCATGCAAGTGCAGGCGGAAGAACATGGAATAAACCAATAATACCATAGTCTGGATGATCCTTTGTTGTAGGTGGAGTTCTGATACCAAAGCTTCGTACATCAATCTCCGCAGTGCCGTTGACAATGTTATTCTTAAGCTTTCTTGGCATAATAACTCTTGGGTTAGGACAAGGAACACCAGGTGAATCCTCTATATGATCCCATATAAGACAAGTAGATCCGGGAACAGCATTCATATTAAGGAATACCAATGGCTCCTTTGGATGACAGCATGCCTTTTCTGTTTCAGGTTCTGTGCCGTACTGGTCTATATGATTAACTCTCAAGAACCAACCGTATTCAGCATCACATACAACAAGTTTCTTGCTATCGTTCTGAATAGAAGGATGTGCAAGAGCCATATCGTCTGTTACAGGGTAAATTGTAGCTGTATCTGATATTGTAACATAGCTTTCTTCACCTGTAATGATGTTAGTTGCAAGAAGTACTTTACCGTCAGGCTCTCTGTGAATAGGTTCAGTCATTTCTGACTTACCGCCGCCTGAAGCACCTTCATGCATAATTGTAAGTTCAAGCTCATATGGTGTAACAACCTTAACTGTTGAAGCATGAAGAGTTACCCAGCCTTCCTGCTCACCAATGTGAAGAAGAATTGAATAAACACCCTTCTTGGCAGATGGTCCAAGGTAAAGGTTGTAGCTGAATATTTCCTGTAAATCATAAAGCCTGTTGTGAACAACGATCTGCTTTCCTTCATAGTGTGTATGTCTGAAAGTAGGTGCTACATAAATAACTGCCTTAGGCTTAAAGAAATTAGGTATCTTACTTGCAGGAACAAAGCCCTGTAATTCAGCAAGAGCAGTTGCAAAACATGCAGCATTTCCCGGAACAACAGCTATACATGGATAACAAATACCCATAGATACATTACCTGCATAGAAAGGAACAACTATTAAGCTTTCCTGATTTTTGAGCCATTCAAAAGTTTCCGTTCTTATTGGTTCAAAAGGCTTGCCAAATCTTTCCATATGTGTAGGCTTGTCAGTAGGGAGATCGTCTGCTATAACCATAGAGTTAGGATCTCTTCTTCTCATTGCAGGGTCATCAAAATTAATAACGACACCGTTCTTACACTTAACAACTGAACCCTCTCTTATTGTTTCACCGTTGACGTCAAAGCTTACTTCATTAGTATCTCTGTCTTTTCCGCCCATTGCCAAATCAATAAGTTCTTCTTTTGTTTCAGGTAAAATGATTTTTGCATCACTGTTCTTAATTATATCATTTAAATTCTGGGGTAAGACCATTTTATTAAGAACATCAGGCTTATTCTTTTTTGCCATTTGCAATAACCTCCTTAAATTTTTAATTTAAATAAATATAATTCTGCCCTTTTATACTTAGTATAATAACTTTTTTAAAATATTTATTTTGTGTATATAGGTTTTGTTTTTAACTCCTTATAACATAAAACCTATACTTTATACTATAACACTTTACTTAAAAAAAAGCAATAGTTTGTAACATAAAATTCAATTTTTTATCAAATTTTACTATAGGTTATATTTGAAATTTTAAAATTTTAGCAAAAAAGCAGAGTTCTCTTAATAAATATTTAATTTTTATTTTTTAATTGTCTGACAAATGAATTAATGATTGATTTAAAATTCATTTTTGGGTTTTAAACCATATGTTAATTATATTTTTTGCAGGAAATGTCATATTCATCTTTGTAAAATAGTTGTAATATTATTGTGCATTATTTCCAAAAGATTATAAATTTAATTTATATATGTAAATTCTACATGTCATCATAATCGTTCTGACGGTTTTTCCATTCATTATATTGATATTTGTCTATTTTAACCTCTCTGCCTTTTGTGCCGCCCATATCAGGACCTACAATACCTCTCTCCTCAAGTTCATCTATAATTCGGGCAGCTCTGTTGTAACCTATTTTAAATTTTCTCTGTATAAAGCTTGTAGAAGCTTTTTGCTGTGTTGCAACAAGTTTTATTACATCATCAATAAGACTGTCACTGCCGCTGCTGTCTGAATTGCCGCTTTCCCCTTCCCCGTGGGCTTCGGCAACAGCTCTGTCAATTTCATCAATAATTGACCTGTCGTAATGACTTTCATCAGTCTTTATTGAATTTACAATAGCTTCCACTTCTTCGTCTGTTACAAAGGCACCCTGTATTCTTAATGGCTTATCATCAAATGCCCTTGTCTTGAGAAGCATATCACCTCTGCCGAGAAGTTTTTCTGCTCCTGTCGCATCAAGTATAATTTTTGAGTTTACGCTTCCTGCTACTTTAAAGGCTATTCTTGAAGGAACATTTGCCTTTATAAGTCCTGTTACAATATTTGCATCAGGTCTTTGAGTTGCTATTACAAGGTGCATACCTGCCGCTCTTGCAAGCTGTGTAAGCCTTACAATGGCATTTTCAACTTCCTTTCCTGTTGTCATCATAAGGTCTGCAAGCTCGTCTACAATAATAACTATGTAAGGAAGTTTTTCAATGTCAGGAATTTTGTTATACCCCTTTATATTTCTGACACCGTACTTTTCAAGAAGATCATATCGTCTTTCCATTTCCCTTATTGCCCAGTTAAGAGCACCTGCTGCTTTCTGAACGTCAGTTACTACTGGTATAAGAAGATGAGGTATACCGTTATATACACTAAGTTCAACCTTTTTAGGGTCAATAAGAATAAGCTTGACCTCATCCGGAGTTGCCTTGTAAAGTATTGATGTTATAAGTGTGTTTATACATACGGATTTACCTGCACCTGTTGCACCGGCAATAAGCAGGTGTGTCATATCTGCTATATCGGTAACTATTACGGTACCTGTAATGTCTTTGCCTACACCGAAGGCAAGCTTACTGTTATAGTCTCTGAATTTATCTGTTAAAAGAACTTCACTGAAATATACAGGAGAAACAGAATCATTTCCAAGTTCAATACCTATTTTGTTCGTTCCCGGTATAGGAGCCTCAATTCTTACAGATTTTGCAGCAAGAGCCAGTTCTATATCCTTGTCAAGCTTTAATATCCTGCTTATTGGTATCCCCTTGGGAGGAATGAGCTCGTATCTTGTAACTGCAGGTCCCTGGCTTACATTTACTACCTTGGCATTTACACCGAATGTTGAAAGAGTTTCTTCAAGGAGCTTTGATTTTCTTATAAGCTCCTCCCTGTTCTTTATTCCTGATTTATTAGGATTTTTTGCAAGAAGAGAAGGACTGGGAAATTTATAAGGAGTTGAAGTTTTTGTATCAAGTTTCTTAATTTCCTTTGTTTCTTCAGCTTCAATGATTTCAGGTTCGTCATCGCTGTCTTCCCATGGAGGTAAATCTCTTTCTTCATTGTTGACTATAATCTCCGAAATTTCTTCTTTAACATCTGTTTCTGAAATTTCTTCCGTATTTTCTGTAATGGTTTCTGTTACATTATCAATATGTATTTCAGTTGTTTCATCAGTAATGTTTTCTTCTTTATGTTTTTTACCTGAAAAATTAAGAACAGGTATTTCAGGTTCTGTATATTCATCATCAAGGTCTTCTTCTGAAATATCTTCATTTTTTTGAGTCATTTTCTTGTATTCTTCCATATCATCTTTTATAAAAGACGGGATGTCTATAACTGATTCGATATTATCATCGTCGGGTATTTCTTTTGGCTTAAATATATCTGTATCAATTATAACCTTTTCTTCACTGTTTTTTTCCTCGTCAGGAATATCTATGTAAACAGGTTTATTGTGAGGCGTCCTTTTTGCGTTCTTTTTCTTCATTTTTTCAATAGGAAGTTCCATTTGTATGCTTTCAGGTTCCTCTGCATAATAATTGTCTTCATAGTCGTTTACATAATCATTATAATAATAATCATCATCTTCATAATATTCTTCGCTTTCATCTATTATGACATGACTTGCTCTGTATTCTTCAAATTCTTCCATTGTGTCGTCTATCCAGTCGCCCATAGCTCCCAGAAAATCAGCAACAGTCTTGCCTGTAGCAAGAACAATTAAAATTATACTAACCGCAATTAAAACAATTGTAGTTCCTGTTTTTCCTATAAGAGAACAGAATACTCCTCCTATAAGTGCACCTATAAGTCCGCCGTTTTTTACTCCACCGTTAGAAAAATTGTCAGAGATATACTGAGAAAATGGTACATCACCGATTGCTGTTCCATTAGAAAAAACATGGGCAAGACAAATAATAGTGAAGAAAAAACCTATAAAAAGAGTAAGCTTAAATTTATAAGCATACTTTGTTTTATCCATAAGGGTTTGTACGCTGAAAACCATAAGAACAACGGGAAGTATAATGGCACCTATGCCAAATAAGTGCTTAAGTCCTGCTGAAATATAGCCGCCTACAATACCCATTCTTTCACTTGCGATAACACATATAAATATAAGAATTGAAACACCCAAAAGAGCTATGGCAAGAACTTCTGCTCTTAACATCTGATTTTTTTCATCAAGTTTTTTCTGTTCTGCTTTTGTAAGCTTAGGCTCATTGGTTTTTTTTGCCTTTGCTTTACTGCCTGTGTTTTTAGTATTTGAAGAAGCCTTTTGTCCTGTTCCTGTCTTCTTTTTATTTTCTGTCTTTTTTTTAACTGCTGTACCGGACATTTTCCACACTCTCCCTAATTTAAACATACATACCTATTATACCATAAAAAGTTGAAAATTTGTGTTACGTTTTAATATCAAAGTTCACACAATGATAAAAAGTTCAAATATTAATTAAAATTTAATTTATTTTTAAATAAAAACAATATTATATGTATTATAATTCAAATAAAAGATATTGCTATAAGTTTCTGTTTATGTTATTATGGAGGTGAGAAAATGATGAGGTGAATAATTTGGAAAAGTATTTTTTAAATAAGAAAATAGGTATTATAGGCGGAGGTCAGCTTGGGCAAATGATGCTCCTTGAAGCGAAGAAAATGGGCTTTTATGCTGTTGTTCTTGACCCTTCTGAAAATTGTCCGTGTCATAGTATATGTGATGAACACATTGTTGCATCTTTTGAAGATGAGGCTGCCTTTAAGCTTCTTGCAGAAAAAACTGATGTTGTAACTTATGAATTTGAACATATCAATGCAAAGGCTCTTGAAAAACTTGAAAGTATGGGTTATAAAGTTTATCCTTCTGCTTCAAGTCTTGAGGTCATACAAGATAAACTGACGCAAAAAGAAGCGATGAAAAAGGAAGGACTGCCTGTTCCGGACTTTATGTACATAAATAATACAGAGGATATGGAAAAGGCCGGTATGGTTTACGGGTATCCTTATATGCTCAAGGCAAGAACCGGAGGATACGATGGAAAAGGCAATGCTGTTGTGAAATCATATGAAGATATTAATTCGGCATATTCAGAACTGGGATGCGGAAAAATAAAGCTTATGGCTGAAAAGATGATTGATTTTAAAATGGAAACATCAATACTTGCCTGTCGGAGTCTTAACGGAGATATAGCTGTATATCCGGTAGGCGATAATAAGCATATTGACAGTATACTTCACGAAACAAGCGTTCCTGCAAACATTCCGGAAAAGGCTGCAAAAACAGCTATGGCAGTTGCATCAAAAGTTATGGAAGTATTTGATGGCATAGGTATGTTCTGTGTTGAAATGTTTGTCACAAAGGATAATGATATTCTTGTAAATGAAGTTGCTCCCAGACCTCATAATTCAGGACATTATACCATTGAGGGCTGTATAACAAGCCAGTTTGAAAATCACATAAGGGCTATTGTGGGTCTTCCTTTAGGAGATACAAGTCTTATATGTCCTACAGTTATGATCAATCTTCTTGGAGAAGAAGGATATACAGGTGATACTGTGGTTACAGGACTTGATAAGGCTATGGCTTTAAAAGGGGTATCCCTTCATATTTACGGAAAGGCACAGACTAAGCCAAAACGTAAAATGGGACATATAACAGTAACAGCTAACAGTGTTTCCAGAGCAAAGGAAATTGCCGAGGAAGCCTATAAATATATTAAAATTAAAGCCTGAGAAAGGAGATTGATTTGAAATGGCAATAGTTGGAATTATTATGGGCAGTGACTCTGATCTGCCTGTTATGTGTGAGGCAGCGAAGGTATTGGATGAATTCGGAGTTGAATATGAACTGACAGTGGTTTCAGCACACAGAACTCCTGACAGAATGTATGAATATGCAAAGTCAGCTAAAAAAAGAGGCATTAAACTTATTATTGCAGGTGCCGGAGGCGCTGCTCATCTTCCCGGAATGACAGCAGCTATTACCACTCTTCCTGTAATAGGGGTGCCGATTAAAACAAAGGCTTTAAGCGGTGTAGATTCATTGTACTCTATTGTTCAGATGCCAGGAGGAATACCTGTTGCTACAGTTGCAATTAATGGAGGCAAAAATGCCGGACTTCTGGCTGTACAGACTCTTGGTGCCTTTGACGAGGAGCTTTCAAAAAAGGTTGAAGCCTATAAATTAAATCTTGAACAAACAGTTATTGAAAAAGCTGAAAAACTTGAACAAATTGGCTATGAAAAATATTTAAATCAATAATACTATATATTTTTCTGTATATTTTTAGAACGAAAATAAATAATGTCTATGTTGATTTTTTATCAGATATGAAGTATACTTTATTTGATGGCAAAATATTAAATTATGTAGAAAAGGAGACAATGGCTATGAATTATACTAAAACTATAGGTTCGAATATTAGATATGAAAGAAAACTGAGAGGACTCACAATTGATGACTTTGCTAAGGTTATTGGAATGGCTCCCGGATTTGTAGGTCTTATCGAAAGAGGTCAGAGAGGTACAAGCATTGCTAATATGGTAAGAATAGCTGAATTTTTTGATATTACTCTTGATGAACTTATTACAAAGGATTTAGCTGAAGGTAAGGTTTCTACTCCTAAGAGTGTTAATAAGATTGACAAAGACAGAAGAGCTTTAATAAGCATGATAAGCACAATGTCTGAAAGTAAAGTGCAGATACTTGCAGCTAATGCTAAAGCTTTAAATAAATACATCCCTACTCCAAATGCTAAAGAAGCTATGCTTGATGAATTTGATGGTGAGTAAATTTTATTTTTATATATTTAATTGTAAAACAATAATGGACTGCGTTTTTAGTGGTCCATTATTGTTTTATTAAAAATATTTATTTAATCAAGAATACCGCTTTTACTTATTTTACTTACTGCTCTTTTAAGTCCGTCACAATTTTGCACAAGAGCTGCTCTTACATATCCTTCTCCCAAATCACCAAATGATGCACCGGGAACTACAAGTACGCCTGCCTTTTCCAAAAGTTCTAAAGAAAATTCATAAGATGATTTAAATTTTGGAGGAATAGGCAGCCATGCAAACATTGTTGCTTTGGTTTCAGGTACCTTCCAGCCTATTGAATTAAGTCCCTTTATGAGGGTGTCTCGTCTTTTTTTGTATTCATTTCTTACATCTGCAACATATGTCTGATCTCCTGTAAGGGCAGATATTGCAGCTTTCTGTATGCCTAAGCACATTCCATAGTCTATCTGAGAACGAAAAGCTCTGAAACGCTTTAAAATTTCATGGTTTCCTATGGCAAAGGACAACCTTAATCCTGTAAGATTATATGATTTTGAAAGAGAATTGAATTCAATACCTACATCAATAGCTCCGTCAATTTCAAGAAATGAAAGTCCGGGATCTTCATCGTAAACAAGCTCGGAATAAGCATTGTCATGAATAACTATAATATCGTATTTCTTAGCAAAGGCTACAAGCTTCTCATAAAATTCTCTTGGTGCTGTTGCTGTAGTAGGATTATTTGGATAAGAAACAACCATCATTTTAGCTTTTTCGGCTATTTCTTCGGGAATAGCATCAAGGTCTATTATATAGTTATTTTCTTTTAAAAGAGGCATATAATAAAGCTGAACATCAGCCATAGTAGGACCAAAAGCAAATATCTGATAACAAGGATCAGGTACAAGTACAATATCACCCGGATTGCACAGAGGAAAAGCAATGTGTGCAATGCCTTCCTGTGAACCGTTTACAGCGACAATATTTTTATGTTCAAGATTTACACCATATCTGTTCTTATACCAGTATACAACTGCATCAAGAAGTTCTTTGCTTTCTGTAATACCATATTTATAATTATCTGCATTTAAAAAAGCTTCACTTACTGCCTTTATAACATAGTCAGCAGGAGGAATGTCGGGAGTACCTATTGAAAGGTTTATGACCTCCTCGCCTTTTGAGAGCATTTCTTTGCTTTTAGTATCAAGTTCTACAAGTATATTTTCTTTTATATTACCAAACTTCTTTGAAAATTCCATAAATGTATCCCCTTTATTATTTTATCTTTCTCCGAGTTTAAGGCTTGGATAAGCGTTAAGTGACATATCTGCCACATTTCCTTTTAAAAATTCATAATAGCCTGCGGCACCGATCATGGCAGCATTATCAGTACAAAGCACAGGAGCGGGCACACAAAGTTCTATATTTTCTTTTTCACAGGCTTTTGCCATTTCTTCTCTAAGATGAGAGTTTGCTGAAACTCCTCCTGCAAGGGCAAGCTTATTAAGATTAAGTTCCTTACAGGCTCTTATTGCTTTTTCAACAAGAACATCTACAACAGCCTGTTGAAAACTTGCGGCTATATCTTCATTTTTAAATTCTTCACCCTTCATTTTTGCTTTGTTTATATAGTTAAGGACTGCAGATTTCAGACCGCTGAAACTGAAATCATAGGTGTCATTTTCAAGTACAACTCTTGGAAAATTAACTGCATCAGGATTTCCTTCTTTTGAAAGTCTGTCTATTTGGGGACCGCCCGGATATGTAAGCCCAAGAACTCTTGCTACTTTGTCATAGGCTTCACCGGCTGCATCATCTCTTGTATGGCCCAGTATTTCAAAGCTGTTGTAGTCCTTAATGTGTACAAGATGAGTATGTCCGCCGCTTATTATTTCACATACAAAAGGGGGTTCCCAGTCCTTATTCTGAATATAGTTTGCAGCAATATGCCCTTCAATATGATGAACGGGAATTAAAGGCTTGTTAAGAGCAAATGCCAGAGCCTTTGCCTCAGAAAGTCCCACTAAAAGGGCACCTACAAGTCCCGGACCGTATGTAACGGCAATAGCATCAATATCTTTTTTGTCAACTCCCGCCTCATCAAGAGCGGCATCTATGACCCAGTCAATAGCTTCTATATGCTGTCTTGATGCTATTTCAGGTACAACACCGCCGTAAAGCTTATGTGTTGCAATTTGTGATGATATTACATTTGAAAGTACTTTTCTGCCGTTTACGACAACAGCAGCAGATGTTTCATCACAGGAGCTTTCTATTGCAAGTATTGTTATATCCTTATTCATTTTTTCTCACTCCAAATGTTAAACTGTATACTACAAAATAAATTCCCAGCACTGAAAATAAAACAGCTAAAAGCAGATTTAAATTTCCGCATTTAACAAAGTTATATTCAATATCCAGAGCCGTGTTGTAATATTTTCCGATAAAATTATATATACCAAAGTCTTTTAAAAATTGAATGATATAATTTTTTTCAATTGTAAGAGCCATTATAAGGCTTGAAATACAGCCGAAAATAAGAAAAGCAAGGGCAAAGGGACTGAGTTTTTTGTCAATGTCAATATTTTCGATTTTATTCATGACAAGTTTTTCAAAATTTTCAGGAGGCAAACATTTATTGTTCATAGCCCTCACCTCTTTCCAAATCTATTTTAAGCTTTTTTCTTGCTCTGTAAATTCTGTTTTTGACTTTAGTTAAGGGAATATTCAAAATTTCTGCTATTTCGGCATATTTCATACCATAACTGTAATACATTACAAGAGGCAGTTTGTATTTATCTGATAAACTGTCAATTGCAGAATTCAGTTTTTCTCTGTCCTCTTTTTTAAGGTATTCCTGTTCAGGCGAAACTGTCGTATGATGAAGATTATATTCGCTGTCTTCAATAGGAACGGTTTTTATTTTATTTTTACGCATATAATCTATTGTATGGTTTACAGCAATTCTTATTACCCATGTTGAAAAGCTGTAATCGGGATTATATCGTCCAAGATTTTTATATATTTTAACAAATATTTCCTGTGAAAGGTCAAGGGTATCTTCATAATTCCCTATTGCATTGTATACCTTTGAGAACACAAGATTTTTGTATCTTGACACGATTTCAGAAAAAGCCTCTTTGTTGCCCTTAAGACATTCTTTGACAATTTCATAATCTGTCATGGCAACACCTCTTTCAAATGAAAAACTTATTCATCATCAAACATAAGGGAAACTGTTTTCCTGTCTTTGCCTAAATAAGTATTTGCAAAAATGTCTCTTGCATTATTTATATACATTTCAGGAAATGGCATAGCAGGACTGAAATGAGTAAGCCACAGCTCCCTTACATTTCCTGCTTTTGCAAGTTTTGCAGCTTCAGAAAAAAGCATATGTTTGTATTCTTTTGCCTTGGAAAGTTTTTCTTCTTCCCCATACATTCCTTCGCATATGAACAAATCAGAACCTTCTATAAACTCAGGTAATTTGTCTACAGGTCTTGTATCTGTACAGTAGGACACTGTGATCCCTCTTCTGCTGTCGCCCAAAACCATATCAGAGGTATATATTTTACCTTCATATTCAGTCTGAGGCTGTTTCTGGAGAACAGACCATATCTTTTTAGGTACATTAAGTTCTATTGCTTTTTCAACATTAAAACGCCCTGCACGTTTAACATCGACTCTGTAAGCATAGCATGTGATTTTATGATTGACCTTAAGACTTTTTATATTAAACACTCCGGCATTTAATTCTTCATCAGGATCCAGTTCAACTATTTCTACAGGGAACGGAAGCTCCGGACATATAGCCTTTAATCCGTCATATATTTTAGAAAGTCCGTGGGGTCCGGCAAGAATAAGAGGTTCTGTTCTGAAAGAATTACCAATTGTTAAAAGAAGTCCGGGAAGTCCTGAAATGTGATCTGCATGATAATGTGTAAAACATACAATATCAATATTTTTAAATCCCCAGCCAAGCTGTTTCATTGTAACCTGTGTACCCTCACCACAGTCAATAACCATCATTCTGCCCTCAAGCCTTAACATAAGGCTTGTCAGATGCCTTTCAGGCAGCGGCATCATTCCTCCCGTACCGAGCAATGCAACATCAAGCATATTAATCACCCTTCCACAAATAAGTGTCCTTTAACTTTATTCTGCATAAAATAAGGTGTGAGATCGACTCACACCTGAAATTCATACTTATCCTGATTTTGGAATTAATTGCTTTCAGAACTTACATTAGGTGCCTTGTTACCGATAATTTCACTCTTCTTAACAGGAATTCTAACACCTCTGTTAGTACCAAATTCAACAGTAATAACCTGGTCATTTATTTCAGCAACTTTACCATAAAATCCGGAAGATGTAACTACATCATCGCCAACCTTAATAGATGCCTGCATTGCCTTTAACTCCTTGTCCCTCTTTCTTGAAGGTCTTATAGCAAGGAAATAAAAAATAGCAACAAGAGCTACAACGTAAATAATCAAACCAATTGTACCAAAACCTCCGCTTGACTGAGCTGCATCTGCTGCTTGTGTTGCTGCCTGAGTTGCTGCCTCTGATACAGTGTCACCTGCACTTTCCATAGTAACAGAAGGCCCGTCCAATAAAGACAATAATAAGTTCATTTCTTAATCTCTCCTATACATATATATTTATTTTATTTTACCAAATATAAAGAATATAGTCAAGGTATTTAAGTTTAAAAAAATATTGAAAGTTACTGATAATGTCCTTTTGGTAACACTCTTAATGTCTTTTACATATATTACAACAGCAGTATGGAGGGCGAAATATGGGTTGCTATATTATTGAAGGAGGCAGCAGACTAAGCGGTGAGGTACGGATAAGCGGAGCAAAAAATGCTGTATTGCCAATACTTGCGGCAGCTGCGGCAAGAAAAGAAAGTACAATTAAAAATGTACCATTTCTATCAGATGTTTCAAATACACTGCAGATTTTAGAAAAGCTTGGTATGGATGTAAAAACAGAGAGCAACACAGTTACTATATTTAATAATATAAACAATACTGAGCCTGACAAAGATCTCAGCTGTAAAATGAGATCATCTGTATTATTTATGGGAGCTTTACTTGGAAAATACGGTGAAGTAACAATATACCAGCCGGGAGGCTGTCAGCTTGGATCAAGACCTATAGATGTTCATTTGTGGGCAATGGAACAGTTAGGAGCTGAAATAAAGCAAATCAATGACAAAATAATATGTAAGGGGAAGTTAAAAGGAGCTGAAATTAATTTACCCATAATATCGGTAGGTGCAACAGAGAATATAATACTTGCCGCTATAAATGCAAAAGGAACAACAATTATAAATAATTCAGCAATGGAGCCTGAAATTGAAGATCTTATAAAATATCTTAATGAAAGCGGAGGAAATATAAGGAGGAAAAATAACACAATAGTGATAGAAGAAAGCCATGACAATAATTACTGCGAACACAGTATTATGCCTGATAGAATTGAAACAGGGACATATATTGGAATGGCGGCGGCAACTGGAGGGGAGTTATTTATAAAAAATGTAAATCCTGATCATATTAAATTTATAATATCTTTATTTGAAAAAATCGGATGTATAATAAAAACAGATTTCAACACAATATATATAGATGCCCCTTCTGAATTATATGCTGTTCCGGAAATTACAACACGACCTTACCCTTATTTTCCAACAGATATGCAGCCTCAGTTTATGGCAGTTCTGGCAAAATCTAAAGGAAAATGTATTATAAATGAAACGTTGTTTTCAGCCAGAAATAAGCATATTCCCGAGCTTATAAAAATGGGAGCGGATATTGAGGAAATAACAGATTCTCAATTTAAAGTAAACGGCACAGATCGTCTTGAGGGTGCAGAACTTTATGCAAAAGATCTGAGGGGCGGAGCAGCTCTTGTAACAGCAGCTTTAAGTGCAGAGGGGAAAAGTGTAATATATGGAACTGAGCATATAATAAGAGGATATGAATCTTTATGTGCAAAGCTTACAGCAGCAGGTGGAAAAATAAAATTAATAAAATAAGTAAAAAACTTAATAAAATTAATTGCCTAGTGATTTGCTTGGTGTTAGCAATAGCTAACGACTTTAAATAATAATGATTATTATTTATTTAGGGTTTTTGTATTGACATAATATTAACATATGTGTTATTATAATGCTGTCAGAAATATAAATATTCATAAGCACTGTTAATTAAATTTACAGAGTTTCTGACAGCGTTATTATTTACAACTTTTTTTATACGATTTGGAGGATTAAAAAATGAATCAAGAATGGAATGGCTTTGTTAAAGGTGTCTGGCAAAAAGAAATTAATGTACGAGATTTTATTCAGAAAAATTATACACCTTATGACGGCGATGATTCCTTCCTTGCCGGTCCTACCAAGGCAACAGAAGAACTTTGGTCACAGGTAATGGATCTTTCAAAGAAGGAAATAGAGGCCGGCGGTGTCCTTGATATGGATACAAAAATTATTTCAACTATTACATCTCATGATGCAGGATATTTAGATAAGTCAAAGGAAAAAATTGTAGGTTTCCAGACAGACAAGCCTTTTAAACGTTCATTACAGCCTTACGGTGGTATCAGAATGGCTGTTAAAGCATGTAAAGATAATGGTTATGAAGTTGATCCTGAAATTGTTGAGTTTTTTACAACTCACAGAAAAACACATAATGCAGGTGTTTTTGATGCATATACAGATGAAATGAGAGCCTGCCGTTCAAGCCACATAATTACAGGACTTCCCGATGCTTATGGAAGAGGAAGAATTATCGGCGACTATAGAAGAATTGCACTTTATGGTGTAGATAGACTTATTGAAGATAAAATCAATCAGAAGAAAACAACAAAGACAATAATGTTTTCTGAAGTTATAAGAGACAGAGAAGAGCTTTCAGAGCAGATAAGAGCTTTAGAGGATTTAAAGAAGCTTGGTGAGATTTACGGTTATGATATTTCAAGACCTGCAAACAATGTTCAGGAAGCTATCCAGTGGCTGTATTTCGGATACCTTGCTGCAGTTAAGGAGCAGAACGGTGCCGCTATGTCATTAGGCAGAACATCAACATTTATTGATATTTATGCTGAAAGAGATTTAAAGAACGGCACATTTACAGAAGAAGAAATACAGGAATTTGTTGACCACTTCATTATGAAGTTAAGACTTGTTAAGTTTGCAAGAACACCGGAATACAACGCATTATTCTCAGGAGACCCTACATGGGTAACAGAGTCAATAGGCGGTGTAGGTATTGACGGCAGACATATGGTTACAAAGATGAGCTTCAGATACCTTCATACTTTACAGAATTTAGGTACAGCTCCTGAACCTAACTTGACAGTACTCTGGTCTACAAGACTTCCAATGAATTTTAAGAGATTTTGTGCAAAGACTTCAATTGAATCTTCATCAATACAGTATGAAAATGATGACCTTATGAGAGTTACACACGGTGATGACTATGCTATTGCCTGCTGTGTATCTTCAATGAGAGTAGGTAAGGAAATGCAGTTCTTCGGAGCAAGAGCAAACCTTGCAAAGTGCCTTCTCTATGCAATAAACGGTGGTGTTGATGAAATTACAAAGAAGCAGGTAGGTCCTAAATACAGACCAATTACATCTGAATATCTTGATTATGACGAAGTACTTGACAGATACAAGGATATGATGAAATGGCTTGCAGGAGTATATGTAAATGCTCTTAACATTATTCACTATATGCACGACAAGTATTGCTATGAAAAGCTTCAGATGGCTTTACATGACAGAGAGGTGACTCGTTGGTTTGCAACAGGTATTGCAGGTCTTTCAGTTGTTGCCGACTCACTTTCAGCTATTAAATATGCCAAAGTTAAGACAATAAGAGATGAGAACGGTATTGTTGTGGATTATGAAGTAGAGGGTGATTTCCCTAAGTACGGTAATGATGATGACAGAGTAGACTCAATTGCAGCCACACTTGTACATGAATTTATGCAGTATGTAAAGAGTAATCACACATACAGACATGGTATTCCTACAACATCAATACTTACAATAACTTCTAATGTAGTTTACGGTAAGAATACAGGTTCAACACCTGACGGAAGAAAGGCAGGAGAGCCATTTGCTCCGGGTGCTAATCCAATGCACAGAAGAGATTCACATGGTGCAGTAGCTTCTCTTTCATCTGTATCTAAACTTCCTTTCAGAGATGCACAGGATGGTATATCAAATACATTCTCAATTATACCAAATGCTCTCGGAAAAGATGCAACTGTATTTGCAGGAGATCTTGAAGTTGATTTAGATCTTAATTCAGAGGATAAGTAATTGATCTTAAAAGGATGATAAAATGGAAGATAAAAGAATTGATGATTTAGTTTCATTAATTGATAACTTTATGTCAAATGACGGTGGACATATGAATGTTACCGTCAATGAAAACGGCGAAGTTAAAACAGACGAAGAATACATCGATAAGGATGTTGTAACGCTGGGCTGTCTTGACTGTGCTGACAATATGGCTTGTTCAGTACCTACTCTTTTTGAAGGTATGGACAGAGATGAAAATAAATAACATTAAAAATATAAGGAGGATTTTATATGGCTAACGAGCAGCAGATTGATAATTTAGTTAATATTCTTGATGGCTATGCAGAAAAAGGTGGTCATCATTTAAATGTAAATGTATTTACAAAGGAAACTTTGCTTGATGCACAGGCTCATCCTGAAAAATATCCACAGCTTACAGTAAGAGTTTCAGGATATGCTGTAAACTTTAATAAACTTACAAAGGAACAGCAGGACGAGGTTATTTCAAGAACTTTCCACGATAATATTTAAATTTTTTTAAAAGGCGGTTTACTAACCGCCTTTTTTGGTTTATACTAGTAAGAAAAGGTTATTAATAAAACAGGAGATGACAATATGAAAGGTCACATACATTCCCTTGAAAGTTTTGGAAGTGTGGACGGGCCTGGTATACGTTTTGTTGTATTTTTTAAGGGTTGTCCAATGAGGTGCAAATACTGTCACAATCCCGATACATGGGAGCCCGGAGGCGGTACTGAAATGACAGTTGATGAAATAATCGATGGTTTTAACAGAAACAGGGCTTTTTATAAAAACGGAGGAATAACAGCTACAGGGGGCGAACCCCTTATGCAGATCGATTTTGTAACAGAGCTTTTTAAAAGGTGTAAGGAGGAAAATATACACACATGTCTTGATACTTCAGGCATTACATTTACTCCTGATAATACAGTAAAGTTTGATGGGCTTATTAAATACACAGATCTTGTAATGCTTGACATAAAACATATTGACCCTGTGGAACACATTAAACTTACGGAACAGAAGAATGACAATATTATTGAATTTGCAAGGTACCTTGACAAAAATAACATACCTATGTGGATACGTCATGTAGTTGTACCGGGAATAACAGATGATACAAATTATCTTTTCAGGCTTGGTGAATTTATAGGTACATTAAAGAACGCAAAAGCTCTTGATGTACTTCCCTACCACACAATGGGCGTTAAAAAGTACGAAGCATTAGGTATGGAATATCCTCTTAAGGGTGTTGAGGCAATGGATAAGAATAAGGCAGTAGAATGTAAAAAGGTAATATTAAACGGTGTAAGAAAGGCAAGACAGGAAAGAAAATAAAAATGGAAAACTTTATTATAAACTACTTTGAGAAACTGAATATTGCAATTGACATAAAAAAGGCAGAGCAGTTTGCTGTCTATAAGAATATGCTGGCTGAATGGAACAAGGTAATGAATCTTACAGGAATAACAGAGGACAGAGAAGTAATTATCAAACACTTTGCAGACAGTGTTATGCCCCTTACCTTAGTTGATTTTAAAGATAAAAGTGTAATTGATGTAGGTACAGGTGCCGGTTTTCCGGGACTTCCATTGAAAATTGCTGAACCGTCAATTAAACTTACTCTTTTGGACTCTCTTTTAAAAAGACTTAACTTCCTTGAAAATGTCTGTCAAAATATAGGTGTAGATGCCAAGTTTGTACACGGAAGAGCAGAGGAACTGGGAAATGATATAAATTATAGGGAGCAGTATGACATTGCTGTATCAAGAGCTGTAGCTCCTTTAAACATTCTTATGGAATATGATATGCCTTATGTTAAAACAGGGGGAGTTATGATAGCTCTTAAGGGTCCTGCTGCTTATGATGAAATAGAGCAGGCAAAAAATGCAGTAAAGGAACTTGGGGGAGAGATTGAAAGAACAGAGGAAATTATACTGCCTGAAACAGACCTTAAACATACAATAGTAATAATAAAAAAAATAAGCTCTACCCCTGAAAAATATCCGAGAAGAGCTAAAAAAATCGAGAGAAGTCCCTTGTAAAAAATATGTTTTTGTCAGCTGATTTTGCTGTATACTGCATTTGAATCAATTTGTAATTAGAATTATAGAGAGGTACAGACAAATGATCTGTACCTCTCTATTTTATTGCTTAATTTCAGTTGAATCTCTTTCAATAACGCTGTAACCCATTTTTATTTCACGGCAGCCCTCTTCTGTACCTTTTATCATATTCATTAACAGACGAGCAGCTTCCATACCGCTTGATTTGTAATAAAAATGAAGAGAAGTAAGGTTAGGTTCCATTACTGTGCCTATTATATTATCCCCAATACCTGCAATCATTACATCATCAGGTATTTTTCTTCCGGAATGTTTAATATATTTTGCGGCACCTGCGGCAATATTGTCAGTAGCACATACAATGCCTTCAATACCAATGCCACGGCTGAAAAGCTCTTTGCAGGCTTCATATCCTGCTTCAAGTGAAAATTCACATTGTATAATATATTTATCGTCATATTTTACGCCATTTTCAGCAAGGGCGGAAATATAACCTTTTTTTCTTGAAAACCCTGCAGCCTTGTCTTTATCTGTAACTCCTATGTAGGCAATTTTTTTCTTTTTTCTAAGCAATACATTTGTAAGTGCTTTTGTGCCATTGTAATCGTCATTGTATACGCAGGAACAGCCATCAAGCCTTTGAGCAAGTATAACAAGGGGAATATTAAGCTCATTTATTAATTTTTTGTGTTTGTTTGTGAATATTGTTCCTATTAGTATAATGCCGTCTACAAAATTATCTTTAAATGTATTTATATATTTAAGTTCTTCTTTTTCGTCATTGGCTGTGTTTGCAAGTATAAGCTGAAAATTTTCTGCTGCAACAATGCTGCTTATTCCACTTATCATTTTTCCTATTGCATCGGAGTTGAGCCTTGGTATTATTACACCTATAACATTTGTTTTCTTGGTACGGAGAGTTTGTGCCTGTGTAGAGGGTACATATCCTGTTTCTTCAATAACCTTCTTTATTATTTTCTTTTTTTCGGCACTTACATAGCCGTTGTTGAGATACCTTGACACAGTGGCTCTTGAAACTCCTGCCATTTTTGCAATTTCATTTATTGTCATATTGTATTCCTTCTTGTATGTACCAATTGCATAAGGCGGATAAGTCAAAAATTAACCTATCCGTCAACTGAAATTCATATAATTAAGGTTTATTCGTTATCTTTGCTGTTAGAATTAAGTTCCTCTTTAACTTCATTTACTGCATCTTTAACTGTGTTTTTAACATTTGATGCTGCGTCTTTAGTGTCTTCTATTGTGGTTTTTACAGATTCTTTAATATCATCGGCGGCTTCTTTTACTTCGTCAATAATATCTTCGGAAGAATCAATAATTACCTCGTCAACAAAGTCTGCATTTTTAGCTTTTGCTTTGTATTCCTGCATTTTTATTTTGCCTTTGCTGTATACATCTTCTCCTATTTCCTTTGCTTTGTCTGCGTATTTTTTTACAACAGGTTTTGCATCTTCAACTATTTCGCATACTCGTTCCCTTACAGTTTCAATTACATCTCCGGCATCTATACTCTTTGTATCTTTGATTGTTTCCATAAGTTTAACAGCTTCGTCTACAGTTATTTTGCCGTCATTTACCATTTTAAGTATAGTCATTCTTTCCTTTTTCATTGTAAAAAACCTCTCTTTCATTTAGTTTTAGAATTTACAGTTTGCATATTTTTTATTCAAAGCTTGTTAAATCCCTTTCTATTGTTTTTCTGACTGTTTCGGGAAGCTGGGCAATTTCTTCTTTTGAAAGTGATGTAACATCAATTGGCGGATGAATATATAAATTAACTGTTACAGGTTTTATTCTGTAGTTATTTGCCTCCATAATATTTCTTGTTCCGTCAATTGTTAAAGGGACAATGGGGCATTTGCTTTTTGTTGCAAGTTTAAAGCTTCCGCCTTTGAATTCTCCCAGCTTTCCTGTTTTGCTTCTTGTACCTTCAGGGAAGATAACCATATTGATCCCGTTTTTAAGCTGTTTTATGCCATCAATAATTATCTGAGCTGACTGTTTAATGTCACTGCGATCCATAAAAAGGCAGTGTATTCTTTTCATCCATTGATTTATAAAAGGAAGTTTTTCAAGCTCCACTTTTGCTACAAATGCTTTTGGAACGGGAAGATATGCCAAAAGCAAAAGTATATCGAAATTACTCTGATGATTTGAAACAAAGAGAATGCTCGTATCCTTTGGCAGATTTTCTATGCCATAAACATTTACCTTAGCTCCCGAATCTTTCATTCTGTCCATTGCCCAGTCTGATACTCTTTTTGTGACAAAGTCCTCATATTCTTCATTTTTCCCTTCTTCAAGAAACTTATCTGCCTTTTTAAGTTTACTTTTGTTAATGACAAGGGAGCCTATTAACTTAACATACCATTTTATTGTTCTAAACATATTTAAACTCCTTCAAAAAACACTTTTTTAATTCACCAAAATATGTTAATATATACTTAGTTATTAATTTATGATTTAATTATACAATAGATTTATTAAAATTTAAAGTTTTTTTGGAGATAAATTTATGAAAGAGAGAGAAATTGCCCTTTTTGTGCTTATGGACATATTTGAAGAGGGTGCTTATAATAATATAATATTAAGAAAAACACTGAATAAGCACAGTGAACTTACTTCTGTTCAGAGGGCTTTTGTTACAGAGCTTGTAAACGGAACACTGAGGAATCTTATAAATATTGACTATGTTATAAACAGTTTTTCTAAAACTAAAACGGATAAAATGAAGCCTTTTATTTTAAATAATTTAAGGGTTGCTGTTTATCAGATACTTTATATGGATAAAATTCCTGTATCGGCTGCATGTAATGAGGCTGTTATGCTTGCAAAAAAGAGAAGTTTTTCTTCTCTTTCAGGTTTTGTAAACGGAGTTCTCAGAAATATTGCAAGGAACAGGGATAATATTGAATATCCAAAAGATAAAACAAAAGCTCTTGCACTTAAATACTCTTATCCGGAATGGCTTATAAAATACTGGCTTAAGGAAATGTCCTTTGAGGAGGCAGAAAAAGTTTGTGCTTCATTTGCACAGCCCCCAAGGCTAAGTGTGTGTGTAAATACAACAAAGGTAAGTAAAAATGAATTAAAGAATAAATTTTCAGATGAGGGCATTGCTGTAGACAGTGATACACTTCTTGACAACAGCCTGTATATTTACAGAACAAGCAATATAGCTGAAAGCATGTGCTATAAAGAAGGGCTTTTTCATATAATGGATGAGAGCTCTATGCTTGCTGTTAAAATTTTGGCACCTTTAAAAAATTCCCTTGTGGTTGATGTGTGTTCAGCTCCGGGAGGAAAGAGCTTTGCTATAGCTGAATATATGGACGATTCTGGACAGGTTCGTTCAAGGGACGTTTATGAACATAAAATCAAGCTTATTGAGGAAGGAGCAGAACGTCTGGGACTTAAATCAATAAAAACCGAGCTTAAAGATGCCTCAGAAGCTGATATGGAACTGAAAGCAGATTATGTACTTGTGGATGCTCCATGTTCAGGTTTGGGACTTGTAAGAAAAAAGCCTGATATTAAATATAACAAAGTTTATGAGGATATTGAAGAGCTTTCAGCTTTACAGAGGAAAATCCTTGCAGCATCATCTGTTATGGTGAAGGAAGGAGGAATACTTGTGTATTCCACATGTACAATATCACATAAGGAAAACATTGAAAATGTAAAGTGGTTTTGCAGAGAATACGGATTTACTCCGGAGGATATAAGAAAGTATCTTCCTGAAAATATGAAATGTGATACAGCAGAAAAGGGTTATATACAGCTTTTGCCTTATGAATATGGAACAGACGGATTTTTTATAGCAAGGATGAGAAAAAATGGATAAAAGAGATTTGCGTTCATTTACACTTGAAAAACTTACAGAGGAAATGAAAAGCCTTGGAGAAAAAAACTTCAGAGCAAAACAAATATACAGCTGGCTACATCAGAAACAGGTGACATCATTTGATGATATGACAAATCTTTCTAAGGACCTTCGTAAGAAACTTGAAGAAAATTATACATTAAAAAATTTAAAAATAGTTGAAAAACTTGTGTCAATGGAGGATAATACTAGTAAGTATCTTTTTGAACTTGAGGATAATATAGTTATAGAAAGTGTGCTTATGAAATATTCTTACGGAAATGCTGTTTGTATATCATCTCAGGCGGGGTGCAGAATGGGCTGTACATTTTGTGCTTCGACTATAGGGGGACTGGAAAGAAATCTTCTCCCGGGAGAAATGGCGGAGCAGATATATGAAATACAGAGAGATACAGGAGAAAGGGTTTCTAATGTTGTAATAATGGGAAGCGGAGAACCTCTTGATAATTATGACAATGTTATGGATTTTCTTGAAATAATACATTCAAAAGAGGGAAATAATTTAAGTCACAGACATATAACTCTTTCAACCTGCGGTATTGTTGATAAAATATATGAGCTTGCAGATGAAAAGCTGCAGATTACACTGGCAATTTCTCTCCATGCACCCAATAATGAAATAAGACAGAATACAATGCCTGTGGCAAGAAAGTATGACTATGATTCTCTGATAAAGGCAGCAAAACATTATGCCGACACAACAAAAAGGCGTGTAACATTTGAATATGCCCTTATAAAAGGTGTAAATGATGGAGAGGACAATGCAAGGGAACTTGCATCAAGGCTTAAGGGTTTGATGTGCCATGTGAATCTTATACCTGTAAATGATGTTAAGGAAAACAACTATATAAGAAGTACAGAGGAAAACATTAAAAGCTTTGCTCAAACATTACAGAAGCTTGGAATTGAAACTACCATAAGAAGGAAGCTTGGCAGTGACATAAATGCTGCCTGCGGACAACTTAGAAAAAGTTATAGAGAGAAAATGGTAAAGGAGGAATAATATGTTTGGTTTTGGAAGAACCGATATAGGTCTGCTGCGACCTAAAAACGAGGATTCTATATATGTATCAAATGAGCCTGTAGGCAAACTCTCTAATCTGTACATAGTTGCTGATGGTATGGGAGGACATAAAGCCGGACAGGTTGCAAGCAATACTGCTATTGAAGCTTTTATTGCCTATCTCAGTAAATATCAGCCCGACAGTACAGAAGAGCCTCTTGATATGCTTATCGGTGGTATAAATATGGCAAATGAGGCTGTTTACAGACTTGGCTGTTCATATGAAGAGTATGGAGATATGGGTACTACTATGGTGACTGCAACAATTGCAGGTGACAATGTGTATATTGCCCATGTAGGGGATTCAAGGCTTTACAGAATAACTGATGGCAGAATTGATCAGGTGACAAATGACCATTCACTTGTGGCTGAAATGGTTAAGGCAGGACATATAACTGAGGAAGAGGCAAGGGTGCATCCTCAGAGAAACTGTATAACAAGGGCTGTAGGAACTGACAGATATGTTGTAAGTGACGGTCATATAGTTAGAGTTAAAGAAAATGATACAATATTAATGTGCAGTGACGGACTTAATACAATGCTTGAGGACAGAGAAATACTTGACCTGGCAGGAAACAGATCCATTGGTATTGAGGACAGAGTTAATATGCTTATAGATGCTGCAAACAACAATGGCGGGAAAGACAACATATCTGCCATTGTAATCGATATTTAAAGGAGGTGTTGCCGATGGTACTTGAAAATGGATGTGTTGTAAGTGAAAGATATAAAATTCTTGGAGTAATAGGCAAAGGCGGTATGGCCATTGTCTATAAAGCAAATGACCTTAAGCTTGGGAGAGATGTTACATTTAAAGTTTTAAAGTCTGATTTTATTGAAGATGAGGCTTTTATAAGCAGATTCAGTACAGAAGCAAGAGCGGCAGCACAGCTTGCTCATACAAATATTGTAAATGTTTATGATGTAGGCAATGACGGGGATATATATTACATTGTAATGGAATATATAGACGGTTATACTCTTAAGGAGCTTATATATAAAAATGCTCCTCTTGATAACAGACTTGCATGTGATATTGCTATGCAGATTGCAGCAGGTCTTGAAAATGCCCATGCACATGGGGTAATACACAGAGATATAAAGCCTGAAAATATATTGCTTTCCAAAATAGGAGGAAAGCTTACTGCAAAGGTAACGGACTTTGGTATAGCAAAGGCAAGCAGCATTGAAAATACACAGGGCGATTATATGGGCTCTGTACATTACTTTTCACCTGAGCAGGCAAAGGGTGAAAATGTGGATCAGAGAAGTGATATATATTCACTTGGTATAGTGCTTTATGAAATGGTTACAGGCACAATTCCTTTTGAGGGAGAATCTGCTCTTGACCTGGCTATGAAGCATATTAAGTCACCTATTCCTGACCCGAGAATGGTAAATCCTGAAGTTGCTCCGGAAATAATTGAAATTATTAAAAAGGCATGTGCAAAGGAACCTAAAAACAGGTATCAGAGTGCAAGATCTATGGGGCAAGCCTTAAAAAATGTCTATGAAAATAAGGGTGTTGCAGATACAGGCAAAAAGAAAAATAAGGGAGCTAAAAAACCTATTCCTGAAATTGACGATGTTTTTGAAGAAGATGAGGAAACTCTTGAAATTAAAAGGCGGGAACGCAATGTAATAATTACAGCTGTGATAACAGGTTTACTTATTATATTGCTTATATCGGTGGGGGGAAGCATATTGAAAAATACCCTCTATGGTGATACAATAAAGGTGCCGAATTTTGTAGGTATGACTTATGAAAAGGCTTGTGAGCTAGCTGAAAAAAAGGGACTTACAATTGAGAGAAAAGAAGTATATCAGGCTGATGTTGAAGCAGGCTGTGTTGCACAGCAGACTCCTGAAAAGGGAGAAAGAGTAAATCCGGGAGATGTTGTTGTGCTGTATGTAAGCTATGGTTCAGGAGATATAGAGGTACCTGATATAGTAGGTATGAGAAAGTCAAAGGGTGAGGAAACTCTTGAAGAACTGGGACTTTTAATGGGAGATGTGGATTATGAAAACAGTGACAGACCTGTTGGTGAAATTATTGAACAGGATCCCGAAGAAGGAGAAATGGTAAGTGCCAATACAAGAATAAATGTAAAGGTAAGTCAGGGTTCTGTAGATGAGGAAGTACAGGTGCCTGACCTTAAGCTTAAAACCCAGGAAGAAGTGTCAGAGATACTTGATGAGCTTGGATTAAACGGAAAGTTTATTGACGGTTACAGCGACACTGTTCCGGAAGGACAGGTAATTGACCAGGGAATAGCAGCAAACACCTTTGTACCTATAGGCAGTCAGGTTACTGTTACAATAAGCCGCGGAGAAAGAACTGATACAACAGAGACTACAACAAGTGTACCGGCTATTATAGATATAGAAGAGCCTACTACAGAAACAACAACAGAGACTACTACTGAAGTTGTTACAGAAGCTTCAGGAAGTACATCAGTAAGTATTCCTGTAAATCCTGACAGTTCAATACTTACGGATTCAAACAGTGTTGTGGTTACGGCTAAGAAAAACGGAACAGAAGTAACATTAAAGGAATATACTTTAGGAAAAGATGAATTCCCCTTTACGGTCAATGATACTTCAGACGGAAATACAGAGTATACAGTAACAGTAAACGGCAATGTAATATACAGTGAGATACAGTAATATGACAGGAAGAATAATAAGAGGCGTTGGCGGACTATATTATGTAGCCGCCAACGATAATGTGTATGAGTGCAGTGCCAGAGGCAGATTCAGAAAGGCTAAAATTGTGCCTACAGTGGGAGATTTTGCAGAATTTACAATACTTGATGAAAATGCCAAAAAAGGTGCTCTTGATAAAATAGAAAAAAGAAAGAACTCTCTTGTAAGACCAAGAATAGCAAACATTGATACGGCTGTAATCACTTTTGCGGCAGCAAGTCCGGATATAAATATGGATCTGCTTGACAGATTTCTTATACTTGCAGAAACCCAGAATATACCTAATATTGTAATATGTATAAATAAGTCCGATCTTGCAGATGAGCATATAAAAAATGACATTATGAGAATATATGGAAATATTTATACTGTTGTTTATGTTTCAGCAGCAAAGGTTCTTGGCATTGATGAACTTAAAAAAGCGGTAAAAGGAGTGACTGTATTTGCAGGACCTTCAGGTGTGGGAAAGACAAGCCTTATTAATGAACTAATTCCCCACAGCAACAGGCAGACAGGAGAAATAAGCAGAAAAATTGAAAGAGGTAAGCATACCACAAGACAAGTTGAGCTTATTCATATGGATGGTAATGTTTATATAGCGGATACTCCCGGCTTTACATCGCTTTCACTTGACTTTATTAAAACAGAGGATTTACAGCATTATTTCAGGGAATTTGAGCCTTATCTGGGAAGATGCCGATTTACGGATTGTGCTCACATAGCAGAGCCGGATTGTAAGATCAAGGAACATATAGGGGAAAGTATTTCAAAAGAAAGATACGACAGATTTGTATATTTATACAATGAGATGAAACAAAGGAGATAAAATTATGGATTATATATTGTCACCGTCACTGCTTTCAGCTGATTTTACAAGACTTGACAGGGAAATAAAAATATGTGAGGAAAACAATGTAACCTATCTGCATGTAGATGTTATGGATGGTATGTTTGTGCCAAATATTTCAATTGGAATTCCCGTTGTAAAAAGCATAAGACAGATAACAGACCTTGTCCTTGATGTACATTTGATGATAGTAAAGCCTGAAAGATATATAGAAGCTTTTGCAGAGGCAGGTTCAGACATTATTAATATACATTATGAAGCAACAGAGGACTGTGTGCCCGTTCTTAAGAAAATAAAAAGTCTTGGCAAAAGGGCGGCAGTTACAATTAAGCCAAAAACAAATTATAAGGAAGTTCTTCACCTTGCAGATTATGTGGATATGTTTCTTGTAATGAGTGTTGAGCCTGGATTCGGCGGACAGAGTTTTATTGAATCTACTCTTAAAAATGTGGAAGGACTGGCTGAATACAAGGCATCAAAGGGTTATGAATACGACATTGAAATTGACGGAGGCATAAACATTGATAATGTTACACGTCCTCTTGATGCAGGGGCAAATATAATTGTGGCAGGTTCCGCAATATTCGGCAAAGACAATACAGAAGAAAAAATTAAGAAATTTAACGAAATAATGAGCAGATACAAAGGATAATATGCTTGTAATATGAGGTAGATATGAGAACTATAATTATCGGTAACGGCGAAATCAATGATTATGAATTAATAAGAGAATATTTTGATGAGGCATACATAATAGCCTGTGACGGAGGGCTGAGACATTGCAGGGCTATGATGATACAGCCCAATGTTATGCTGGGGGATTTTGATTCTGCTCATAGGGAGGATATTGAGTTTTTCTATAATATGGGTGTACTTATGGAAGAATATCCTGTAAAAAAAGATAAGACCGATATGGAAATTGCCATTGATATGGCTATAGAGAGAGAGACTGATGAAATTTACATAGTAGGAGGACTGGGCAAAAGGTTTGATCACAGTCTTGCCAACGTACATATACTTTTAAGACCTGTAAGGCTTGGAATAAGGGCATGTCTTCTTGATGAAAACAATATTATAACTCTTGTTGAGGACAGCGTTGATATTGTGGGAGAAGAAGGGCAGACGGTTTCCCTGATTCCTCTTACAACAAGGGTAAAGGGAATCTGTACAAAACATATGGAATATGAATTAAAAAATGCTGAAATGGAAATAGGAAGTTCCCTTGGAGTGAGCAATGTTATGAAAGAAGAAGTTGCTACAGTTTCTGTTGAAGAGGGAACGCTCATATTAATTATGTCAAGAGATTAAACTAAACTGCATAGAAATATATATATAGTGCAGGGAAGTTTATGTAATGAGATTTTGTGATGTTAAAAAATATTTCATTGGTATTTTTCTTATAGGCATAGGTATAGGTATTATAATTTCCATGATGTGGGGAATGGGGTGTATATGTGCCCTTGCTTTTATATGTGCAGGGATATGGAGGATTTTTTAAAAAGACCTGGGGCTGCTGTAAAATATGCAAATATTTTGCAGCAGCCTCTTTGGATTAGAGGGACTGAGAAATTTTATTAAATTTTCCTTTCTGTATACTCCATAAAAAACAAAATGTTGTAACAAATGAAATATTAAACACAGAATTTTATTTCAGCTGCATAAACCATTGAAAAATGTCCCTTAATAGGTTAAAATGTATATAAGAATAATTCAGGAGGAAGAATAATGAAAAAGATATTTTTAATAACATTTTTATTTTCATTGCTTTTTGCTCTGCCGGTGTATGCAGGTACGATAATTACAGCTCCAATTGACGGCAGACCTATAAGCGATGAATATCTTCAAAATCTTGCAGAAATAGGTAATGACAGGTATTACAGTGTGTCTAAGGAAAATCTGGATTTTTTCTCTTCTTATGAGCCTGATAATCATTTGGGTAACAGTGAGAAAGTAAGAGAGGAGATATATTCCCTTGTGTCACAGAATAATAATGAGTATACCACAGTTATAATCAATACCTCATCTTACATTACAAATGGTCTTGTTGGCAGCCGCTGCGGTAGCAATTACGAAAATTATCAGCAGGCAATAGATGATATTGAAAAGCTGGTTACGGATTTCCCCGAACCTACTTATTATATAAATATTACTGTGCCCCGTACACTGCCTGAAACACGATTTAATGAAATTTGGTGCAACAATGACAGTCTTAAAGGTCTGGGATATTATTATCTGAAATATAATGAGGATGCTGAAGATTATGACACCATAAACAGTAAATACAGCAATGTTACTCCTACACAGTATATTATGGAATTCAGCTATGTTGTAAATAAGGCTGATGAAATTGGTACCGATAATCTTACAGAATGGGAGAAAAGTTTTTTAAATTATTTTAATAACAACATTAAAAACAAGTCACCTTACAGACAATATGTTGAATATTACAAAAAGCCCTATGAGGCGACTGCGGACATATGCAGACAGCTTATAAATCTTCAGAATGAGGGCAAGATTGATCAGATAATAATAAGCAATGACGATTTGCAGATACCTGATTCAATAACATATTTTTATAACCAGGGCTGTGACTGGGTACAGACAAAAAATAATTCTCCTATAAAGTACAGCTATGCCAGAACTTATATGGAAACAGGTGTTTCATCTGTTCAGAAATGTATTTCAGATGTTTATTCGGCTCAGGAACTTGGAAGAGCAAATACAGGCTCAAGTAAATTTATAAATATTATATATGGTACAGATGAGGTGCCTCAGCTTATTTATGCAAGGGATTATGCAAGGAGAAGCGGACTTACTACTAATATAAATTTTCTTTACAATGATACAAAACAAAATGTGGCAACTTATGATGTAAAGGAACCGGGAAATATTGCAAGAGCTGCCTATGCATTTGTAAAGGGCAGTGTGGGAAAGTATACAGAGGCATCTACTACTATTTATATTTTTGACTACAGTCTTGGAACAAGCAAAGCAGTTTCAGCAGTAAACAGTCTTAGAACTAATAAGGCGGCAGGTAATAACATAGGGCTTATAGAGCTTTTCAGCGGAAATAAGGAAAACACAGTTTTTCAGGATCTTTTAAATAATAAAAGAAGACTTTCTATTACAGATCTTGATATGTATTCTGCATGGAATACTAACGGCAACGCTATAGGTCTTGGGGTAGCCCATTCACAGGTTATTGCTATAGCTAAGGAAACAAGCGGAAACCAAAGCAAAACTGCTGCCGCCCAGGTTAAAATGCTTACTCAGCATCTTATAGAGGATGGCTTATATACAAAGAGCGGAAAGCTTCAGTTAAGCAACAGAGGATATAGTCCTAATGTTGAGGACAGGACAAATTCCCAGACTCTTTATGAACTGCTTGATACAGAAAGTATTACAAGTGTTTTTGAAGGTTGTGTTTATAGCATAAATGGTGAGGACTTCACTGTTGACAGTGTAAGTATTGATACACTTAATTTCCCATGGGGAAGGACATTTGATATTTATGTTGGGGTTGATGTTCAGGTGAAAAGTGTTAAGGAATGAAATTTATAGTTATATATAACTATGGTATTTGGTGCGGCCGTTAAAAATGACTGCACCATTTTTATAAATAAAAAATGGTATATAAAAAGGTGATACGGCTTAACCATACCACCTTTTTGTTATTCGCTTAAATTTTCAGCTTCGCTTAATACTTTTCTTACAGTCTGCTTTGATACAAGA
>CAZGIC010000003.1:0-54770 GCA_964526435.1 uncultured Lachnospiraceae bacterium
GTTACATTTGTTTCACTTATACCTGCAATCTTAATTATTCCAAGCTCAGCAGCTGATGAAATACCATCTGCTATTGATACTGACTCACCATTTTCATCTAAAACAGAATAATCAGGATCACCTGCTACAGGTACATATGCAACCTGCTGATTTACAACATTTGAATCATAATAACCAAAGTTAGGTACTGTACCACCTGTAGCAATTAAATCTTCAGGATCATAAGTAACGAATACTAAGAAGTTAGCAACACCAGGATTTTCATTAATCATAAATTCTACTGTAGCAGTACCGCCTACTTCAGCCTCTGCTATAGAACCATAAATAACAGAACCTGTTACTTCTTCTGTTGTGAATTCAGTTGAATCTTCAGTTGTTGCCTCTGTAGTTCCATCATCTGAACTATCTACACCAAGTTCATAGTGTAACATTGCAAAATTAAGGCTTGTCGTATTTCCAGGAGCATAAATTGCATATACACCAGCTTCAGGAATTGTAAAGTGAGCTACTGAATTAATACCTGTAGAATCTGTTGTTGTTCTTGTAATAGTCTGTATGTCTACGATTTGATTAGTTGCTACATTTACAAGATAAAGTGTAACTTCTGTTATGCCACTAGAGCCAATCTGTGCATAGAAATCAACTGTACCTGATGCTCCGGCATATATTGCTATAGCCTTTTCAATTGTACCTGCATCATCACCAATACTTAAGCCAGTTGGTGAATTTTCATTACCTCTACCAATCTGGAAATATGTTCTTGAAACAGTTCCGTCATCAAAAGTATATTCTGTTTCACCTCTGACACTAAAAGCTCCGCCACCATTTATTACATAAACGCCCTCAGCAACAACCGTACCATCTGTAAGTCCACTTGGATTAGCTGTTATAGCAGCTTCACCTGTTACAGTTGCAATACCTGTTACAGCCTCTACAGGAGCATCTACTGCTACAGTTGTAATTTCTGTTGATTCATCACTAACACTAATAGTTACAGGATATACAGTAACATCAGCTGAACCAAGAACGTCTAAATCAGAAGATACTGTATCTAATACACCAACTTCTGCACTTAATTCAGTACCATCTAAAGCATCTGTATCAAGGATTTCATATGTTACAGTAAATAATGTACCGCTTGTTGTAAATTCAGGTAATGAGCCTGCTGCAGCTGCACTAAAGTCATTATCAAATACACAATAAGCAACCTTAACCTTACCTAATTCAGCCTGAGTAAGAGTGCCGTCTGCACCTTCAAAATCTGTATCATCTGCTGAAGGAGCATTTGTAAACTGTGCTTCGATATTACTTGCATTTGAAGCTGTAATAGAATATTCATTACCTGTTGCATCTGTAGCTGAAAGTGTAATATCACCATCTTCAGCACTTACAGGCTTAAGAACTGCAGGATCAAATGTTAAGAACATTGTATAGTTATTGAAACCTGCCTCAACAAGTTCTGCCTTATAAGCAACAGTTACTGTACCAGCTTCTTCATCAATAGTGTACTCCGGAGTTATGTAAACACCGGCTGAAGAAGTAGCTTCTTCACCTGAGCCTTCTGCCTCTGTTGTAGTTGCAGTTGTAGTCTCAGTTGTAGTTGTTGTATCTGTTGTAGTTTCAGTTGTTGTCTCAGTTGTAGTTGTTGCATCTGTTGTAGTTGTAGAAGTATCTTCACCGCTTGAGCTTATAGATACTGAATTAACTGTGAGAACTCTGTTAGATTTTGTATTAATTTTAATACCCTTTAAATCAGTAGCTGTTGAATCAGTTGATTCTACAATGTCACCACCATTAAATTGGCAAGTTGCTTCTCCAGTTTCAGTGTTAATTGTAAACTTTACTGTATTCTCGCCAACTACCAAGTTACCAACTGAAGGTGTAGAGTTACTCTTTGAAAATGAGCATTCACCAGTATCTTTATCTGTTAATCTGAGCCCAAGATTAGTATCAGCATTTTGGCCATCATTTTCCTTTACAATAGTTATTATTGTACCGGTTCCTGCAATTGCATCAACAGTAAAATTAACATCAATAGTAACTTCACCATTATAGATTTCAGGATTCTCTTCTGATCCTGCTAAAATCCATGTGTTTCCTGAATCACTACCAGTAACTGTTGCAGGTAACTGATCAATATAAGTCACTCCGCCACCACTGAAAGCAGCCATTGTGGTAACTACATTACTCACAACGCAAGACGTAAGTACCATACTAGCTGCAAGTACAGAACTTACAATTCTTTTGATTGATCTTCTCAATTTAACTTCCTCCTTTATAGTTTATTTTAGGAAATATTCTAATTATGAGAAATGTGCATGTTTTCTCCTAGAATATTATACAATTAAAATTATACTTTTTTTTTAGCCAAATGTCAATTTGTTTTTGAAAATTTCCTGTTCTCTAATATGCACAAATAATTGTAGACTTTTTTATCAATTTAGCTGAAATTTCAAAAAAAACGCATTTTATTGTGAGTATTTCACAATTTAATCAACTTTACACACAGTTTAATTAAACATTTTTACTAAAAGCGTATTAATTAATCCTGTACCCACTTCTTAATTTCTTATATCGATTATTACTTTTCGCATCCAGTTTACAAAAGGAGAACTGCTTTTTTCATATAGTACACTATGTTCAGCAGTTGTATGTTCTGTTATTTGCTCATACTCAACAGTATTTATTTCAATTTCTGTCATAGTTGTTTCAGTACTTATACCGCCTGTCAGTGCCCCCGCTCCTGCAGCAAGTACAACAAAAACAACTATATCAGCCAAAACAAATATAACTATGTACATTATTTTCTTTAAATCTTCCTTCACAGTCCTCACCTGCTAGATCTGCTTATTAACTGTTTCATACTCATTATCATAATGGAAATAAGGACATGAATATTCTGAATATGTGTAGCTCCTTGCCATCTCATCTTCATCCATATTAATTTCGCAGTAATCATATTCCATTTCTACATCATAAACATAATGCAGACAGAAATCACAGCAATTCTGACAACTCATTTTTCATCCCTCCATAAAATTTAATAAAGGGACCGTTTCCGGTCCCTTATAATTTCTGCATTGTAATCGCAGACAATAAATCTCTTTACTCTGTTATGTTATCAATATCTGCATTTTCCACAGCCACATCTATAACATCGTCGCTTATTTCTTCTGCAGTATCAATATCTTCTGAAACATATACTTCTTCTGTTTCCTCTACATAATCAGGCTTATCAAGCTTAAGGTCAACCTTTCTGTAAACGCTCATACCCGTACCGGCAGGAATAAGCTTACCTATTATAACATTTTCCTTAAGTCCTACCAGAGGATCAACCTTACCCTTTACGGCAGCATCAGTCAATACCTTTGTAGTTTCCTGGAATGAAGCCGCAGACAAGAAACTGTCTGTTGCAAGAGATGCCTTTGTAATACCAAGAAGAGTTCTTGTACCTGTAGCCTCTTCCCTGCCTTCTTCCCTTGCCTTTTTATTTGCAGTTTCAAAAGCAAGCCAGTCGATCTGAGAACCCGGAAGAAGTCCCGTTTCACCTGCAGTTTCAACTCTGACTCTCTTAAGCATCTGTCTTACAATAACTTCAATATGCTTATCGTTAATATCAACACCCTGTAAACGGTAAACTCTCTGTACTTCCTTAAGGATATAATCCTGTACACCTCTTACACCGTTTATTCTCAGTATATCCTGAGGATAAATTGAACCTTCTGTAATCTGGTCACCTGCTTCAATTACATCGCCGTTATGAACACATACTCTTGAACCGTAAGGTATTGAATAATCCTTAACTGTACCGTCAGGAGCAACAACGCTTACATCCTCTTTCTTTGTTACCTTATTCACATTTACAGTAACCTTGCCGCCAAATTCAGCAATTATAGAACGTCCCTTAGGATTTCTTGCCTCAAAAAGTTCTTCTACTCTCGGAAGACCTTGTGTAAGGTCGTTACCTGAAATACCGCCTGTATGGAATGTTCTCATTGTAAGCTGTGTACCGGGCTCTCCGATAGACTGTGCCGCAATAATACCTACAGCTTCGCCTATTCTTACCTGTCTGCCGCTTGCCATATTTGAGCCATAGCACTTTGAGCAAACACCATTAGGACACTTACAGCTTAAAATAGTTCTTATTTTTACCTTTGTAACACCTGCTTCAATAACAGCATCAGCCATATCAGGTGTAATAAGAGTATCATTAGGTACTATAACCTCACCTGTTTCAGGATTAATAATATCCTCAGCAGAAAATCTTCCTCTTATTCTGTCGCAGAGAGATTCAATAGTTTCCTGTCCGTCCATAAAGGCTTCTACTTCCATATATGGAACTTCATCTAAATTCTCAGCACAGTCTGTTTCTCTAATTATAATATCCTGTGAAACATCAACAAGACGTCTTGTAAGATAACCTGAGTCGGCAGTCTTAAGGGCTGTATCTGTAAGACCTTTTCTTGCACCGTGAGCAGAAATAAAGTATTCCTGAACAGTAAGTCCCTCACGGAAGTTAGCCTTAATAGGAAGCTCAATAGTTTCACCGCTTGGTGATGCCATAAGTCCTCTCATACCTGCTAACTGCTTGATCTGTCTGTTAGAACCTCTCGCACCCGAAAGAGCCATCATATAAATATCATTGTACTGACCAAGGTTGTCAATAAGTGCCTTTGTTATCTTATCATCGACCTTTTCCCAAACTGAAATAACCTTGTTGTGTCTTTCCTCATCAGTCATAAGACCACGTCTGTACATTTTGTTAATCTTATTAACTTCTTCATCACCCTCAGCAAGAAGAGCATACTTAGCTTCAGGTATCTTCATATCAGAAACTGATACGGTAAGAGAAGCTCTTGTTGAAAATTTATAACCAAGGCTCTTAATAGCATCAAGTACCTCTGCTGTTTCTGTAGCAGGATGCTTGTGTATACATCTGTTTATAATCTTACCCAGTTCCTTCTTGCCTGTAAGGAAATCAATTTCATACTTAAGCTGATTTTCTTCCTTGCTTCTGTCAACAAATCCAAGGTCCTGAGGAATGATTTCATTAAATATAATTCTTCCGCATGTAGTTTCAGCCAATCCTGACTTTATTTCGCCGTTTATTTCAATCTGACGTCTTACCTTTATCTTTGAATGGAGGCTTATAACCTTGTTATCGTAGGCAAGGAGAACTTCATTCTCGTCCATAAATATCTTGCCCTCACCAGGTTCTCCGTCCTTTGCAAGAGTAAGGTAATAGATACCAAGTACCATATCCTGTGAAGGAACAGCAACAGGCTCACCGTCAGAAGGCTTCAAAAGGTTGTTAGGTGAAAGAAGCAGGAATCTGCACTCTGCCTGTGCCTCAACACTTAAAGGAACGTGAACAGCCATCTGGTCGCCGTCAAAGTCAGCATTATACGCTGTACAAACAAGAGGGTGAAGCTTTAAAGCTCTTCCTTCCACAAGTACAGGCTCAAATGCCTGGATACCAAGTCTGTGAAGTGTAGGTGCTCTGTTAAGCATAACAGGATGCTCCTTTATTACACTTTCAAGCACATCCCAAACCTCAGGCTTAAGCTGTTCAACCATTCTCTTTGCACTCTTTATGTTAGCGGCAATTTCATCGCTTACAAGCTTCTTCATAACAAAAGGCTTGAAAAGCTCAATAGCCATTTCCTTAGGCAAACCACACTGATAAATCTTAAGAGTAGGACCAACTACAATAACTGAACGTCCTGAATAGTCAACTCTCTTACCAAGAAGATTCTGTCTGAATCTTCCCTGCTTACCCTTTAACAAGTCAGAAAGAGATTTCAATGCTCTGTTTCCGGGACCTGTTACAGGTCTGCCTCTTCTGCCGTTGTCAATAAGTGAGTCAACAGCTTCCTGAAGCATTCTCTTTTCATTTCTTATAATAATATCAGGAGTACCGTATTCAATTAACTTCTTTAATCTGTTATTTCTGTTAATAACTCTTCTGTAAAGGTCATTAAGATCAGATGTAGCAAATCTTCCGCCGTCAAGCTGTACCATAGGTCTTAACTCAGGAGGAATAACAGGCACTACATCAAGAACCATCCACTCAGGTCTGTTTCCGCTTGCTCTGAAAGACTCAACAACTTCAAGTTTCTTTATTATCTTTGTTTTCTTCTGACCTGTGGCATCAACAAGTTCTCTCTGGAGTTCTTCTGACTCCTTGTCAAGATCAATGTCCTGAAGAAGTTTTTTAACAGCCTCGGCACCCATGCCTACTTTGCATGAGCCGGGACCGTATTTTTCAATAGTTTCTCTGTACTGCTGTTCTGTAATAACATCTTTGTAAACAAGATTTGTTTCACCTGAATCAAGTACAATATAGTTTGCAAAATAAAGAACCTTTTCAAGCTCCTTAGGGCTTTTGCCAAGTATTGTACCCATCTTTGAAGGTATACCCTTAAAATACCATATATGTGAAACAGGAGCTGCAAGCTCAATATGACCCATTCTTTCACGTCTTACCTTGCTCTTTGTTATTTCAACACCGCAGCGTTCACAAATCATACCTTTGTTTCTTATTCTCTTATACTTACCGCAGGCACATTCCCAGTCCTTTGTAGGTCCGAAAATTTTCTCGCAGAACAAACCATCTCTTTCAGGTTTTAAAGTTCTGTAGTTAATGGTTTCAGGCTTAGTAACCTCACCATAGGACCATTTTCTGATTTTTTCCGGAGAAGCCAGGCCTATTCTAATAGAGTCAAAAACCATCTGCTTTTCAGTATCATTACTCATGTTTTACTCCTCCTCATTTTCAATAAACTTTTCAAGATCAGAAAAATCATCAAGCAATTCCTCATCACTAAGCTCATCATCTATTACAAAGTCCTCATCGTCAACCTCATCAAGGTCAACATCCACATCATCAAGGGAAATTCCGCCTAAAAGATCGTCAAGCTTATCCTCAACATTTTCTTCATCTTCATCAGGCTCATTACCCTCCATGTTTACATCTACACTAAGTTCTCTGTTCTCTGCAAACTCATCAATTTCAACAGGTTTGCCTTCGTTAAATACTTCTATATCAAGGGCTAAAGCCTGTAATTCCTTAAGAAGCACCTTAAATGACTCAGGTACTCCGGGTTCAGGTATATTTTCACCCTTTACAATTGCCTCATATGTGTTTACTCTTCCTACAATATCGTCAGACTTAACAGTCAATATTTCCTGAAGTGTATATGATGCACCATAAGCCTCAAGAGCCCAAACTTCCATTTCACCGAATCTCTGTCCGCCGAACTGTGCCTTACCGCCTAAAGGCTGCTGTGTAACAAGTGAGTAAGGACCTGTTGAACGAGCATGTATCTTGTCATCAACAAGGTGATGGAGCTTAAGATAGTGCATGAAACCTATAGTTGTAGGATTGTCAAATTCTTCGCCTGTTCTTCCGTCTCTTAATCTTACTTTACCTGTTTTGTCAATAGGAACTCCTGCCCACTCAGCTCTGTGAGCTTTATTTTCATCAAGATATGAGAATACATCATCTCTTAAGCTTTCTTTCCACTTGACACTGAAGTCTTCCCATGATGTGTTTACATAATCATTTGCCATTTCAAGAGTAGTCATAATATCCTCTTCGTTAGCACCGTCAAATACAGGAGTTGCAACCTTCCATCCGAGAACATTACTTGCAAGTCCCAAATGTATCTCAAGAACCTGACCAATGTTCATACGTGAAGGAACGCCCAGTGGGTTAAGAACTATATCAAGGGGACGTCCGTTAGGCAGATATGGCATATCTTCAACAGGGAGTACTCTTGAAACCACACCCTTGTTACCATGACGGCCTGCCATCTTATCACCTACAGAGATTTTTCTCTTCTGTGCAATATATACTCTTACTGACTTATTTACTCCGGGCGGAAGCTCATCATTATCTTCTCTTGAGAATACTTTAACATCAACTACAATACCGCTTGTACCGTGAGGAACAGTAAGAGATGTATCTCTTACTTCTCTTGCCTTTTCACCGAAAATAGCTCTTAAAAGTCTTTCCTCTGCAGTAAGCTCTGTTTCACCCTTAGGTGTAACCTTACCTACAAGTATTGAGTTTGGCTGAACTTCAGCACCGATTCTTATAATACCTGATTCATCAAGGTCCTTAAGAGCATCAGCACCCATATTAGGAATATCTCTTGTTATTTCTTCATCGCCAAGTTTTGTATTTCTTGCCTCTGTTTCATATTCTTCAATATGGATAGAAGTATAAACATCATCCATAACAAGTCTTTCACTAAGAAGAACGGCATCCTCGTAGTTATAACCTTCCCAAGTCATAAAACCTATAAGAGGGTTCTTACCAAGAGCAAGCTCTCCGTCCTTAGTTGAAGGACCGTCTGCAATAACATCACCTGCATGCACTCTCTGACCCTTGTCAACAATAGGTATCTGATTCATACAGTTAGACTGGTTAGATCTCTTAAATTTAATAAGGTCATATCTGTCACTTTCTCCTGCATCAGTTTTAACAACAATACGTGCAGCATCAACATAAGTAACAACACCGTCATTTTTAGCAATTACACAAACTCCTGAGTCCTTTGCAGTCTTGTATTCCATACCTGTACCTACAATAGGTGCATCAGTAGTTAAAAGAGGTACAGCCTGACGCTGCATGTTAGAACCCATAAGAGCTCTTGTAACGTCATCATTCTGCAGGAAAGGAATAAGAGCTGTCGCAATTGAAACAAGCTGTCTTGGAGATACGTCCATTAATTCAACTCTCTCAGGAGGAACCTGAATGTTATCCTCTCTGAAACGACATGTAACTCTTTCATTTACAAAATGCTTGTTTTCATCAAGTTCTTCATTTGCCTGAGCAATGGTGTACTTTTCTTCCTCATCGGCAGCAATATATATAACTTCATCTGTTACAACAGGTATTTCACCTGATTTGTCAACTACTCTGTAAGGTGCTTCAATAAATCCGTATTCATTTATTTTAGCAAATGTTGCAAGTGAGTTGATAAGACCGATATTAGGACCTTCAGGTGTCTCGATAGGACACATTCTTCCGTAATGGGAATTGTGTACGTCACGAACTTCAAAGCCTGCTCTTTCTCTTGAAAGACCGCCAGGACCAAGGGCTGAAAGTCTTCTCTTGTGAGTAAGCTCACCAAGAGGGTTATTCTGATCCATAAACTGTGAAAGCTGTGAACTTCCGAAGAATTCCTTTATAGCCGCTGTAACAGGCTTAATGTTTATAAGTGCCTGAGGAGTAACGGAATCTGAATCCTGAGTTGTCATTCTTTCTCTTACAGTTCTTTCCATTCTTGAAAGACCTATTCTAAACTGATTTTGTAAAAGCTCGCCAACGGCTCTTATACGTCTGTTACCCAGGTGATCAATATCATCCTTGTTACCTACACCGTAATCAAGATGAATACAATAGTTGATTGAAGCCATAATATCATCAAGAGTAATATGCTTTGTAACAAGCTCAAACATATTTGCCTTAACAGCAGCCTTAAAGCTTTCTGCATCATCATTTGCCTCAAGCAGATCCATAAGAACTGGGAGATATACTCTTTCCTTTATCTTTAAATCTGAAGCCGTAAGTCCCAGACCTGCAATATAATCATCAATTTTTACAGTCTTGTTTGAAAGTATCTTAACTGCTCTGCCATCAACATCAATGTATATAGCATCGATACCGCTGTCCTGAAGCTTGTCGCACATTTCTTCTGTAAGTGCAGTTCCTGCTTCACATAATACTTCACCTGTCATAGGATCAACCGCATCTTCTGTAAGCTTATAGCCTGCAACTCTGTTGGCAAAAGCAAGTTTCTTGTTAAACTTATATCGACCTACATGAGCAAGATCATATCTCTTGTAATCATAGAACATATTGTGAAGAATAGTCTGAGCAGACTCAACTGTCGGAGGCTCACCGGGACGAAGCTTCTTGTATATTTCAATAAGACCCTCTTCATGAGTCTTTGTTACATCCTTTTCAATTGTGGCAAGTATTTTAGGCTCCTCTCCGAAAAGATCAATAATATCCTGATCAGAACCTATGCCTAAAGCTCTTATAAGTGTTGTAACAGGAACCTTTCTGTTTCTGTCAACTCTTACAGAAAAGACATCATTACTGTCTGTTTCGTATTCAAGCCATGCACCTCTGTTAGGTATAACAGTAGATGTAAGAAGATTCTTGCCGTCTTTATCTTTTGTTATATCATAATATATACCGGGTGAACGCACCAACTGTGAAACTATAACTCTTTCAGCACCGTTAATTACAAATGTACCTGTATCGGTCATTATAGGGAATTCACCCATATAAATTTCCTGTTCCTTAACTTCGGCAACATCTCCCCTTGAACGCAGTCTTACCTTAACTCTTAAAGATGTTGCATAGGTAGCATCTCTGTCTTTACATTCCGCAATAGAATACTTGGTTTCATTGTCAAGCTTGAAGTCAACAAACTCCAGAATATAATTGCCGTTATAATCACTTATAGGTGAAATATCATCAAATACTTCAGCCAGACCTTCATCAAGAAACCACTGATAACTATCCTTCTGAAGTGCAAGAAGATTAGGCATTTCCAAAACTTCTTCAACCCTAGCGTAACTCATACGCATAGTGTCACCACTGCGTACAGGACGTAATCTGTTCTTTTCCATTGGCACTTTCACTCCTTCATTATTTTTGAATTTATTTATTCTCTCTTTTGTTCACACTTTATTCATATTCTCCGAAATTATTTACAATTTATTAACATTTATCCCTTGACAGATAAGGTTAAATCGTGGTATAATTTCTGTATGTTAAAAGCGTTTTATAACTAAAGATACAGTATATTATTTTAACATCATTTCCCACCCTTGTCAAGCATTTTCAAGAGTGTTTTTTATTTTTAGGCATAATTTTTTTTAACATAAAAACCGTAAATCAACGCACTGCACTGATTTACGGTTTTTATTATTCCATCAAATTTTCATTAATCAATTTTTTACACATACTCAAATTTATCTACATCAAATACACCCTTATCCCCCAGTTTAAAATGAGGAATAACAAGAAGTGATATAAATCCAAGTATCATAAGGGTTTCATTGCTGCCGCTTGGAGAAAGTGTCTTTGCTGCTCTGACAATTTCATCATGTTCCTTCACAACTTCTTCCACACTCTTTTCTGACATTATACCGCCTACAGCAAGCTCCATTTTTGCAATAACTCTTTTTTCCCTTACTACTACAATGCCCCCCTGCTTACCGAGAGCATTTACGGCAGCAGCCATATTTTCACTGTCACTGCCTATAACACTTATATTGTGGGAATCATGACCTATAGTCTGGGCAATTGCACCATTTGTTATGTCAAGACCCTTTACATAACACTTACCTATATTACCTGTATTGTGATGCCTTTCAATATTTGCACACAGTGAAAGTCCTTCCTCACTTTCACAGTATACACCATCTGTTATAAGACTTCCTTCATTGAGGGAAATAACCATTTTATTTTTGTCAAAAGGCATATATATATCCTCAGCCTTTATTTCATCAATATTTACAGTATTTTCAACCTTTGATATATCAGCTTTCTTTACTTCAAAAAGAGCCTTTCCATTTTCAGCCACAAGGACACCTTTTTTGTATACCTGTTCTATCTGTGTTGCATTAATATCCTTTGTAATCACAATATCAGCATCAAATCCGCTTGCAATTGCTCCTTTTCTTCCCAAACCATAGCTTACACAGGAGTTATAGCATGCCATTGTATAAGCGTCCAGCGGATCATATCCCAGCTTAACAGCCTTATCTATACAATGGGAAACAGTACCCTCATTTATGACTTCCGCAGGATGCTTGTCATCTGTACAAAAGGCAAAATGACGCATATTATAGGGATTTACTGCTTTCATAAGTTCTTCCAGATTTTTGGCTCCCGTGCCTTCTCTTACAAATATGTCAAAACCATTGCTTATTTTTTCAAGAGCTTCATCAGCTGTACTGCATTCATGGTCATTTTTAATACCTCCGCAGGCATAAGCATTCAGTCCCATACCGCTTATCATTGGTGCATGACCGTCAATGCACTCTGCCGATTCAAGCTTTTTAAGCACATCAGGCACACAGGCTGTAACCCCAGGATAATTCATCATTTCTCCCAGTCCAAGGAAACCGTACTTTTCAAAAAGCTCCTTTGTCATATCTCCGTCAATCACACAGCCTGCATGGTCAAAAGGTGTAGCAGGCACACATGACGGAAGCATAAAGTGAACTTCAAGAGGTGATGACTTGCTGTCCTCTATCATAAACGCAAGTCCGTCCTCCCCCTTTACGTTTGCTATTTCATGAGGGTCAGCAATAACTGTTGTTACACCCTTTGGCATAACAGCTTTTGCATACTGAGAAGGTGTAACCATTGCAGATTCAATGTGTACATGGCTGTCCACAAATCCCGGAGAAATATATGCTCCTTTTACATCAATTTCCTTTTCACCTTCATAATCTCCTATGCCAAGTATAACCCCGTCTTTAACAGCAACACTGCCTTCAACAATTCTGTGATTCAACACATCTATTATTTTACCGTTTTTAAATACTATGTCCGCTTTAACATTACCCAAAGCAGACTGAATAATATCCTTAAGCATAATTTCCTCCATGTCAACCAATTATATCATTTTCAGTATTAATATCAGAACCTAAAACATACATGAAATACAGATATTTCGCAGCCTTTTCTCTTGTAACAACGCCCTGAGGATCGAGAGTATAACCATTCTCCATTTTGCCTCTTTCAACGTCTTCACTTCTTATTAAGCCAAGCTCATAGGCCTCCTCCATCGCCTCTCTGTATTGAAGAGATATTTCATTCTTATCTGTAATATTGCCATAACCTACAAGAGGATAGTACTGTGCTTCTTCCCCCACAAGGTTAGGATCGTAGTTCGGATCATCAGGAGAAATATTTGTGCCGTTATAATCAGTCATATACTTAGGCTTTTCTGTAAATTTATAATTATATGCATCAAGATTGATCTTTGCCATAACTTCTCTTGTAAGCACACCTTCACCATAATTTTCAGCATCTACACATCCTTCACCGTAAAGCTTTTCAATAGCATAAATGTAATCGGAAACAGTCATTTCATCTTTTGGTCTGAAACAGTCTTCATCGTCTTTGGTCATTGCCCCAAGCTGTACCATTTTTTCAATCTGATTTCTGTAATAGGCATTTTCTCCCGTTACGTCCTTGCATACTTCCGGATATACCTGTGACCAGTTACCCTCTCTCACATCGTCAGTCATTGCCTCCACAACAGGCTTAAGCTCTGTATAGGTGTCTGAAAGAGTTTTTACCTCTTCTGCCACTATTCTTGCATACTGCTTCGCAAGGGCTTCCTTAAAGTGAGTTGTATCAATTTTGTTGTCCGGATGTCCGTTTGCATAACTTCCGCTGTTTGTCTTTCCCGGAGATTCTCCTGCCTCAAGGGACATAACAATTGCCATAGCCTCATCATAGCCTATTTCAGTAAGATACTCACAGCTTAATGTATTTAAGTCTACAAGAGGAATATTGTTATCTTCCGCAGTTTCTATCATAACTTTCGGAAATTCCTTACCCTCTGTTGTAAATGAGTTTTTAAATTCCCCGTCTTCATACTTGCTTGCTCTCGTCATTGCCGTTACAAAAACAGGTATCATACCTCTCGCCTTTATTGCCGGTATATAACATTCTTCAAGATATGCTCTGTACATTTCTTCTGTTGAACCCACACCAAATCTTGCCGTAGGATCTGAAGCCGTGCCTATATCATGTCCGTCTTTCTCATCATTGTGCCCTGACTGTATAAATACAATATCACCCTCACTGCCTGTCATAAGCACATCGTTAAGTCTGCCTTCCTGATACATCTGCTTTACAGAACGGCCGCCCATTGAGTAATTTACAACATTTATTTCATCAAGGTCAAAAAGCCTGTCAAAAACCTGTCCCCATCCGCACATGGGAGCTTCTTCAAAAAGATATGATTTAAGAGTTGAATCTCCAAGCAGATAGATCGTTGGTTTATCTGATACATTATTTTCAACAGGAGTTATTTTTATAGTCTTTAATGTTACAGGCTTGTTTATTTCCCTTGCCTCAATTTCAATATCTATAAAATCTCTTCCGTTGGCATAATCAAATGACCATACATCACCCTCCCACTTTGCAGGATGAAGATTAGGTACAAGTTTAGCCGCATCCCAATATGAAGTATTTTCTATTCTGTATGTCTGCATTGCATTTACGCTTAAAAGAGCATTGTTTTCTCCGCCCTCAACTTCTACCTCAATATGATAACCTCCTGCCGGTGCTTTTATCCTGAAAACCATGCCACCGTAGTTATAGTCCGTAGCTTTGTTAATGTCAAGCTTGTTTCCGTCAGCGTCAACAGTATTAAACATAACAACGCTTTGCTCCGTAACAGTAAAGCCATCATCACTTACTTTTATTTTTGACATATTGACAGTTCTTTCAGGCATTGATGTTGTAGTATTTACAAAGCCGTAACCTCTGTCACTGTCATATTTCTGAACAGTACGCACCCTTTTGGCTCCCTCAACATACTGCGAAGTAAAATTGAAAACCATTGTTTCCGAACTTTCTTCAGCCTGTACCAAAACAGGAACAGACAAAGTAATTGCCGCCGCCATTAAAACCGAAATAATCCTTTTAAATTTCATTTTTCAAACCTCCCGTCTGTGTTCTATATTTTAAGTATACTATCTTTATATGTAAATAACAATATTTAACAAACAACAATTTCCTTTATACAAATTCACGATTTTTTCTGTACTTAAGAGGAGAAATTCCTCTGCTCTTTTTAAACACATCACCGAAATAATTACTGTCATTAAAACCTATTTTATAAGCAATCTCAGTTACAGAAAGTCTTGTTTCAAGCAAAAGCTCACAAGCCTTCTTTATTCTGACGTTAAGAAGGTATTCCTTAAATCCGAAACCTGTTACTTCCTTAAACTTCTTTGAAAAATATGTACTGCTCATATTCACCTTATATGCAACATTGGACAGTGTCAGATTTTTATTGTAATTTTCCATAATATATTTAGCCGCAGTCTGTATACTTTCATCACAGCTGCTAAGGCTTATTGTATTATTTAAAACATTAATACTATAATCACCATTTGCAATATGCATTTTGTATCTTATAAGAAATATCATAAGCTCATTGAGATAACACTCCATAAGCCTTTCCGAAAATTCATCTTTGTTTTTGTATTCGTTGTAAAGCTGTGATATAACACCCTCAACGTATTCTCTCCTCTGTATAGGTATAGGGAAAATTTTCTGTTTAAAACATTCATTTATTTTTTCCCGTCCGTATTTTTCTATAAGATACGAAATATGATTGTCATTAAATAAAATATAAGTTCTTTCATTAACCATATCAGAAGTATAAGTAGTCTGATGCATAACATTTTTATTGATTAAAACCAAAGTTCCCTTTGAAATATTGTATATATCACTTTCAATAAAAAATTTTCGTGTTCCCGATATAAGGTAATATATTTCATATACAGGATGGAAATGGGCATTTTTCATTTCATAGTACTTTCCCTGACGGTCACTTCCAACCTCTATCCCTTTATCGCCAGGTCTTGTCATAGCATCACCACCTAAAAATATCTGTAATTTGATTATATCACACAAACAATTAAAGGTAAATACATTTTTCTTGCGGTAAAATACAATTATCACGGAGGTTAAGAAAATGATAAATTTAAGTTTTGAAAAGGTATATTCAACAGACAGAATAAAGGAAAACTGTTATATAGGACTTCCTTTTAAAGAGGGACAGCTTAAGGATATTTCAAAAGTAACCATAACAGATGCAGAAGACAGGGAATATGCTTCTCAGTCAAAGGCAACAGCATACTGGAAAGATGGCAGTATAAAATGGCTTTTCACACGCTTTGAAGCAGATATTCCTGCAAACAAAGGTGCGGAATACATACTGCACACTGACAGAAATCCTGCTCCCTTTGAAGGCATAAGTTTTGAAAACAATGTAATTGATACGGGAGCATTAAAGTTAAAACTTGGTACAGACGACACTCTTTTTGACTATATAGAGTACAAAGGCAATAAATACAATGATATTATAAAAATTCCCCTTTTAGAAGATAAGTCAGGAAACAAATACAAACCCCTTATTTACAGCTGGCATACTGTAGAAGAGGGTAATCTATGCACTATATTAAAAGGACAGGGTTCTCACACTCTTGATAACAAAAATGTTTACGACTTTGAAATAAAGCTTACATTTTACAGAAACAAATCTTCCTTTGAATTTGCATACAGACTTATAAATACAACAAATGAAAGACTTGACATAAAAAGCCTTATAATACCTGTTGAAAAAAACAGCAAAGGAAAAGTAAGAGCGCTTACCGGAATTTCAAATTATAAAACACGTTTTACCGAAAGCACAGGAGAAGAAATATTCACATATATAGATGCCGAAATGCTTAAATATGAATCAAACGAACACAATGCAGAAGTATTTTACGGCACATTTTTCGGTGATCTGACAGATGAAGAACTTGGAGTTACTGCAACAGTATATCAGGCACAGCAGAATTTCCCGAAAGCTGTAAAAGTAGCCTCCGGCAAAATGGAAATAATGCTCGTTCCCGAAGATATAGGCAGTGTCAAATTTGAAAGGGGTATGGCAAGAGAGCAGAGAGTACAATTTTACTTCCATGCCCCTGAAGAAGACATACAGAGTATAAATAACAAGACAATAATATACCAAATGCCCGACAAGCCTTATGTAAAACCCGAAGTATTCAAACAGGCGAATGTTTTCCATGATGTATTCACCGATAAATATAACTATGACATAGAGTTATTCATTATGTCAAAAGCTGATGAACATGCCCGCTGTTTAGGTATGATGAACTGGGGGGATTCCCCGGACATAGGCTACACTTCACAGGGAAGAGGAGGCGGTGCCCTTGTATGGACAAACAATGAATATGACTTCCCCCATGCCTGCACTCTCCAGTATGTAAGGACAGGAACAAGAAGATTTCTCGATTATGTACTGGTAGCCGCAGAACACTGGATGGATGTTGATGTGTGCCATTACAGCAACGATCCTCTCATTATAGGCGGTCAGTATGAACACTCAAACGGACATATTTTAGGCAACAACATTGTATGTTCACATCAGTGGGTAGAAGGACTTCTGGACTATTATCACTTTACAGGAAATATTGAAGCCTACAACACAGCAATAGGAATAGGAAAAAATGTAACAAGACTTCTTGAAACTCCAATGTTCAGAAATGTTGGTGAGGCAAACGCAAGAGAAACAGGATGGGCACTTCGTACACTTACAGCCCTTTATATAGAAACAAACGACGAAAAATGGCTTGAAAAATGCGACTGGATTGTTGGTCATTTTGAAGAATGGGAAGAAAAGTACGGTTTATGGCTTGCTCCATACACAGACAATACAGCAATAAGGGTAGTATTTATGATTTCAGTAGCTGTAGGAAGCCTTATGAGATATTACAGAGTGCGTCCACAGGAAAAAATAAAGGAAATGATATTAAGAGCAGTAAAAGATTTATGCGACAATGCAAGGCTTGAAAACGGTCTGTTCTATTATAAAGAACTGCCCAGCTTAAAAAGACTGGGAAACAATCCCCTTATACTTGAAGCCCTCACAATAGCCTATGAATTAAGCGGAGATGAAGAATATATCAAAGCCGGTCTGCCTACTCTTAAATATGTTATGAGCTATAAGGCAGCAGCCTTAAGCTTTAATAAGAGAATTGAAGAAGACAGCCTTATACAGGGAAGTGTAGGAACTAAAAACTTTGCACAGCTTATGATTCCTGTTACGGTATTTTATGTCAAAGCTTCTGAACTGGGACTTATTTAATAAAAGTTAGTGGCAAAATATAACACCTGTTAAGACTGTTAATAAACTTATTATAGGCAAAAATCTTGCAAGCGTGTCGACTTTTCGACACGCTAAGAGGGTGCTGCGTTTGCAGCACCCTCTTTTATATTAGCTCAATGCTTTATCAAGTATTTCCACAGCTTTATCAATGTCTTCCTTTGAAACAATAAGAGAAGGAACAAATCTTATAATATACTTTCCTGCTCCCACAAGAAGAAGTCCCATATCAATAGCCTTTGCAATATATTCTGAAACAGGTTCTGTAAGTTCCATACCCTGCATAAGTCCGATACCTCTTACTTCCTTAACCAGGTCCTTATGCTTTACGGCAACTTCTTCAAGTTTTTCTCTTAAATAAGCCCCCTGTTCCTTAACATTGTCAAGAAGCCCTCCCAAAAGCTCATCTACAACAACATTTCCTGCTGCTGCTGCAAGAGGATTTCCGCCGAATGTAGAAGCATGATCCCCAGGAACAAAAGCTTCTGCAACCTTTTCCTTAGCCATCATAAGACCACAGGGAACACCGCCTGCTATACCCTTTGCAGTTGACATAACATCAGGCACAATACCATAAGTCTGATATGCAAAAAGTGTACCCAGTCTGCCCACACCGCACTGAACCTCATCAAACATAAGCAGAATATCTTTCTCATCGCAGAGAGCTCTTACCTGCTCCAGAAATTCCTTCTTTGCAGGTATGATTCCGCCCTCACCCTGAACAGGCTCCATAAGAATAGCTACAGTATTTTCAGTAACAGTATTCTTTACAGATTCAAAATCATTAAATGTTGCATATTTGATATTAGGAAGCATATCACCAAAACCTTCGTGATAATGGTCCTGTCCCGTAGCAGTAACGGCACCGAATGTTCTTCCATGGAAAGACTGATGCATAGTTATAATTTCCTGTCTGCCTGTTTTGGAACCGTATTTTCTTGCAAGCTTCAATGCTGCCTCAATTGCCTCCGCACCTGAATTACAGAAAAACACCTTGTCAAGACTTCCGTTTTCAACAAGTTTTTGTGCAAGAGTACACTGGGGCTTTGTATAATACAAATTTGAAATGTGTATAAGCTTTGAAGCCTGTTCTGATATAGCCTTTACAAGCCTGGGATGATTGTGTCCCAGGGAGTTCACCGCTATACCTGCTACAAAGTCAAGGTATTCCTTACCGTTTTCGTCATATACATACATACCCTCGCCTTTCTCAAATGTAAGGGGAAAACGGCTGTATGTTTTCATAACATATTTTTCACCTAAATCTGCTGTTTTCATTAAAAAGCCTCCTATTTCTCGATTAATGTTCCTATACCTTTTTTTGTAAATATTTCAAGAATAAGGCAGTGTGCAATTCTTCCGTCTAAAATATGTACATTGTTTACTCCTGCCTCAACACCTGCCATACAGCACTGAACCTTTGGCAGCATACCTCCCGAAATAGTTCCGTCTTCAATAAGCTTGTTTACTTCATCAGTCTTTATTACAGATATGACAGAATCAGGATCATTTACATCTCTCATTATTCCCGAAACATCTGTTACAAAAACAAGTTTTTCAGCCTTAAGAGCACCTGCTACGGCAACTGCCGCATAGTCTGCGTTTACATTGTAGCTTGTTCCCTTTTCATCAACACCTATTGACGAAATAACAGGGACAAAGTCATTGTCTATAAGCGTATTTATAAGGTCTGTTCTGACCTCTGTTACCTCACCTACAAGCCCTATATCCATACCATTAGGCATAGTCTTTTTAACCTGCATAAACCCTGCATCCTTACCGCATATACCTACGGCATTTATGCCGTGCATACAAAGCTCTGTAGTAATATTTTTATTTATTTTCCCTGCAAGAACCTGCTGAACAATTTCCATAGTAGGTTCATCAGTCACTCTCAGACCGTCTTTAAACTTAGGTTCGATACCTGCAGCCTCAAGTGCCTTATTTATATCCTTTCCGCCCCCATGTACAACAACAGGCTTAAATCCTACATACTTCATAAGAGCAATGTCTTTAATAAGTGTAGTCTTTATATCCTCATTTATAAGGGCTGCTCCGCCGTATTTAATTACAACGGTTATTCCCGAAAATTTCTTTATATATGGCAAAGCTTCCGTTAATATACTCGCCTTTGTTATAACGTCTAACATAATAACCTCCCTGGCATTCAATACTTGCCTCACGTAAATCACGATTGAGTTCTAAAATCAGCTTCTGTAATCCCCGTTTATCTTTACATAATCATAAGTTAAATCACAGCCCCAGGCAACGGCCTCTCCGTCACCTTCTTCAAGTATCATATCTATATAGATATTATGAGCTGAAAGAATTTTTGCTGCAAGATCCTCATCAAAAACAACAGGTGTACCCTTATCCATAAGCTTAATACTTCCATTTTCACTTCTGAACACAATTGTCACGCCCATAGGGTCAAACTCTGCACCACTGTATCCCATTGCACAGAGCACTCTTCCCCAGTTTGCATCCTCACCGAATACAGCAGCCTTTAAAAGAGAAGAAGAAACAACACTTAATGCCATTTTCCTTGCATTCTCCTTATCCTTTGCACCTGTTACCTTTGCCTCAATAAGCTTTGTAGCTCCTTCGCCGTCATCAGCACATGCCATAGCAAGCTTTTTGGTTATATAAAAGAGAGCTTCTCTAAACTTTTCAAAATCCTCATTTTCATTGTCTATTTCCTTATTTTCGGCCAAACCGTTTGCAAGGCACAAAACCGTATCATTAGTTGACATATCCCCGTCAACACTTATCATATTAAATGTATCAGTAACACATGATTTTAAAGCCTTGTTTAACATTTCACTGCTTATTGCACAGTCTGTTGTTATAAAGCAAAGCATTGTAGCCATATTGGGATTAATCATTCCTGAGCCTTTTGCCATGCCTCCTATTGTAACAGTCTTACCGCCGATTTCAATTTCAACTGCTGCCTTTTTAGCATATGTATCAGTTGTCATAATGGCTTCCGCCGCCAGATCACCCTTATCTGCACTGTCACCTAAAAGAGCAAATGTATCTTCAACACCCTTTAAAATAATATTCATTGGTAAATTGACACCAATAACACCTGTTGAGCATACAAGAATATTTTCTTTATTTACTCCCGTAAGTGACGCAAGTTTTTCTGCTGTATCCTCTGTATCCTTTAAGCCCTGCTTTCCCGTACAGGCATTAGCATTACCGCTGTTTGCAACAATGCCCTTTATTTTGTTTCCAACTGTTTTCATGTCCCACTGTACCGGGGCAGCCTTAACTACATTTGTTGTAAAACAGCCTGCTGCATTACATGGCACATCACTTACTATAATTGCCATATCCTTTTTATTTTTCTTAAGTCCTATAGCATTTCCGCAGGCCTTAAATCCCTTTGGGGATACTACATTTCCATTTATAATATTCATAATATACATCCTTTCTTATGCCGGGAAAATAGGCACATAATCAATACCGGTCTTTTCCTCAAGACCAAATAAAATATTCATATTCTGCACAGCCTGTCCTGCCGCACCCTTAAACAGATTGTCAATAGCGCCTACAACAATAACTCTCTTTGTTCTTCTGTCTACAGTAAACCCGATATCAACAAAATTAGAACCCTTGACCCACTTAGTTTCAGGGAATGTCCCTTCCTTTGTAAGTCTTATAAAATATTCATTTCCGTAATACTTCTCATAAACAGCTTTAATATCATTATATGTACACATTTCTTTAAGGTTTGCATAACATGTAGCCAGTATACCTCTGTCCATAGGTATTAAATGAGGAGTAAAATTAATAACTATATCCTCACCTGCCCCATAGCTTAACTGTTCTTCTATTTCAGGAGTATGTCTGTGGCTTGCAATTTTGTAAGCCTTTACAGACTCGTTAAGCTCACAGTAATGATTAGGCAGAGAAAGACCTCTTCCTGCTCCTGTAGCCCCTGATTTAGCATCTATTATAATAGAGGAATTATCTATCAATCCTTCCTTTACAAGAGGATACATTGACAATATTGAACAAGTGGTATAACATCCGGGATTAGCAACTATTCTTTTGCCCTTTATCTTATCCCTGTTTATTTCACAAAGCCCATAAACAGCTTCAGGCAGAATATCCTTTGAATAATGAGTTGTATACCAGTTTTCGTAAACCTCCAGATTTTGCAGTCTGAAATCGGCACCCAAATCTATAATTTTTACCTTATTTAATATATTATCATTTATTTTCTTGCTGGCAACGCCATGAGGAAGTGCAAGAAAAATAACATCACACATATCAGCCATTTTTTCAATATCTTCTTCTTCACATATATAATTCAAATGGCTGTAATTTGAATAAACATCTTCATAATCCTTACCTGCATAGCTCTGTGATGTAAGAGAAACTATTTCAGCCTTTGGATGCTGAGAAATAATTCTCACAAGTTCCTGTCCTGCATAACCTGTAGCACCTATAATACCTACCTTAATCATAATAACCTCCGTTTATACAGCAATATTAATTCCTATCTAATAATTTTAATACCAAATCACCTAATTGTACAGTACTTTTTTGTTTTTTTATAAGATTTTATGATTATACACCCATTTTGCATAATATGCAAGCTTAATTTATAAAAATTCATAAATTTTGCAAAATTCTATGTTTTTATTAAAAAACCACTTGCATATTTATTGTATGAGTGATACAATAATATCAAATTAAAACATACGGAGGAAAATTATATGAAAGTTGTATTGGCTTACTCAGGTGGTCTTGATACATCTGTTATCATACCATGGTTAAAGGAAAACTACGATGCAGAAGTTATCGCTGCCTGCATAAATGTCGGTCTTACAAAGGCTGAAACTACAGGACTTGAAGAAAAGGCTTTAAATCAGGGTGCTTCAAAGATTTATGTTGAAGATGTTCAGGAAGAACTTATTACAGATTATATTTACCCAATGGTAAAGGCAGGCTGTGTATATGAGGACAAATACCTTTTAGGTACATCTATCGCACGTCCTCTTATTGCAAAGAAACTTGTTGACATTGCTCTTAAAGAAGGTGCTGACGCTATATGCCACGGTGCTACAGGCAAGGGTAATGACCAGATCAGATTCGAACTCAGTATAAAGGCACTTGCTCCTCAGTTAAAGATTATAGCTGCATGGAGAGATGACAAGTGGACTCTTACATCAAGAGAAGATGAAATCAAGTATCTTACAGACAGAGGAATTGAAGTTCCTATGAAGAAAGAGGACTCTTATTCAAGAGATTCAAACCTCTGGCATATAAGCCATGAAGGTCTTGATCTTGAAGATCCTGCCAATGAACCAGATTTCAAGAATCTTTTAAAGCTTGGTGTTTCTCCTGAAGAAGCTCCTGACACACCTACATATGTAGAAATCGGTTTTGAAAAGGGTATCCCTGTTACTATAGACGGCAAGGAAATGGAACCTCTTGAAATAATGACTTATCTTAACAAAATAGGCGGAGAAAACGGCGTAGGAATTACCGACCTTGTTGAAAACAGAGTTGTTGGTATGAAGTCAAGAGGTGTGTATGAGACTCCCGGCGGATCTATACTTTATGCAGCTCACAGAGATCTTGAATATCTCTGCCTTGACAGAGCAACTACAGACTACAAGGAAACTATAAGAATTAAGTATGCTGATTTAATTTACAGAGGCGAATGGTTCACTCCTTTAAGAGAAGCTCTTGCAGCTTTTGTTGATGTAACTCAGGAATATGTTACAGGTACAGCTAAATTAAAGCTTTACAAAGGCAACATTATAAGTGCAGGTGTTAAGTCACCATACAGCCTTTACAGCGACGATCTTGCAAGTTTTACAACAGGCGACCACTATTCACACAAGGATGCAGAAGGCTTTATTACTCTTATGGGACTTCCTTTAAAAGTAAGAGCATTAATGCTCCAGAATGCTAAAAAGAATAACTAAATTTATTTTTAAATCGGTTGCCTTACTGGCAGCCGATTTAACCGTTTTAAGACTAAAAGGGGCAATGTATTTGTATTGAATTATAAATGAAAGAAGGAAAAACTAATGACTCAAAGCAAAAATATTTACATATTTATCAAAAGATGTTTAATGTTTATTGCAGGTCTTTTAATTATGGCCCTGGGTGTGGCATTTTCAATAAAAGCAAATCTCGGCACATCTCCCATATCAAGCGTACCATATGTTGTAAATTTGTTTACTCACTTAACTGTAGGCAACGCAACAATTATAATGCACTGTGTATTTATACTTATTCAAATACTTATTTTAAGGAAACAATACAAATTAATTCAGCTTATGCAGCTGCCTGTTGCAATAGTTTTTGGTTACTTAACAGATTTAAGTATATGGTTAATTCAGGGAATATCACATTCAAACTATTTTCAGCAATGGATATTATGTGTGATAGGTATTGTCCTTGTGGCAGTAGGTGTCAGCTTTGAAGTAACAGCAAATGTAATAACTTTAGCCGGAGAAGGCGTTATCCTTGCAATATGCAAAGTATTTCCCATAAAATTCGGCTATATGAAAGTTGCCTTTGATGTTACCCTTGTTATAACAGCTTGTCTGCTTTCTTTTATATTTCTCCATAAACTTGAAGGTGTACGTGAAGGAACTGTTGCTGCAGCGATACTTGTGGGACTTATAGCAAAACAAAGCAATAAGCATCTGAAAAAATTTGAACAGCGTTTTTTAAATTAAAAATTCACTGTCTATGACTTAAAATGTAAATTTAATATGAAAAAGTCCTAATAAACGTAAAATGCTATTAACCAAAATCTTTAGTTAATAGCATTTTTATTCTTGTCTTTCTTTCATAACATTTATAAGATTTATAACAGCTTCTGTTTCCTTTTCCGTAAGCCCCGATAAATCTATTACACTATTTTTGCTTTCTATTCCCAGTAAATAATCACTAGATACATTAAATATTTTTATTATATTGAGCAATACCTTGTGTGACGGGAATTTTGTCCCTGTTTCATAGGCACTTACAGTTGATTTAGTTACTCCAAGCTTTCGGGCTAAGTACTCCTGAGTCAAGCCGTCACGCACTCTTAAATTCCTCAATCTATCGCCAAAGTCAACCATTAATATCCCTCCCAAAACTATTAATTTTTATATTACTTAAAAATTAATAACTCATTAATATACTGTGATATATTCGCAATATTTTTAATCCGTGCCCAAAGTCAATCATCAGTATACCTGTCTGACACTTAATTATTTTCATCTTCTTCAAATACAAACAAATCGTTAGGGGTACATTCAAATATCTGACACAAAATTTCAATCATGTCATATCTTATAGATTTAGTTTTATTCATAACCATATTATTAAAATTCTGATAGCTCATCCCTAACTGCATAAAAAGCCAATATTTTGTTTTTCCGTTCTTTTCCAATAAATTTAACACATCTAATTTAACCATATAAAGCCTCAACTTCTTAATTGTTAATATAAAAGGGAATTAAGTTTTCCCCCTTTCTTTACTATCTGTTCTGTATAGCTTTAATTATCTTCTTTATTGACTTAATTTCCTTTTCTGTAAGTCCTGAAAAATCAACATTACTTTCTTTTTCTATACCAAGGAGATAATCACTTGTCACATTAAATACACTTGTCATTTTAATAAGCACATCATAAGAAGGCAGTTTTATTCCTTTTTCGTATGAACTTACAGTTGCCTTTGTAACAAATAATTTATCTGCCAAATCACTTTGTGTCATTCCTGCACATAAACGTAAACTTCTTATTCTCTCACCTAAGTTATTCACTTCATCACCTTCTGCCATTTACCATCTGTATGTTCAAAAACTTTATTTATATACATGCAGCTCAATTATATTACTCACCGTTATCATATCTTGTCTGTATAGCATGTATCAATTCTCTTATGGAATCAACTTCTTCAGGTGTAAGCCCCGATAAATCAATATCATATCTTTTATCCATACCTAACAAATAATCGGTTGATACATTAAATATTCTTGCTGTTTTCATCAATACATCATATGAAGGAAGTATAAGACCGTTTTCGTAAGAACTTACAGCGGATTTACTAATGCCAAGTCTTTTTGCCAATACTCCCTGTGATATATTTGCATGGGTTCGTAATGTTTTCAATCTGTGACCAAAGTCAACCATTGATATACCTCCTTTTGCAAAATTTTATCACAGCGTTGTTAATTATTAATGTTTTTTGTATTCTAATGGTTGACTTAATTTTCCCCAAATTATATAATTATATTAATAAAACACATAATAATACCAAATTTTTATCTTTGAACGCTTATAATGTCGAAATTTGTCTATAAGTATATATTGAAATGATGCTAATATGTATTATATTATTAATATATAACAAATAAAGGAGGTCTTTTTATGAAATTTAAGAAATTGGTATCAATCACACTGGCATTTATTATGTGTACAGGCACAGCCTTTGCCCACTCCGGCAGAACAGACAGCAGCGGAGGACACCGTGACAACAAAAACGCAAGCGGTTTAGGTTCCTATCACTACCACTGCGGCGGCTATCCTGCCCACCTCCATACAAATGGCGTATGTCCTTATTCGTCAGGTTATTCAGGCTCTGCAAGCTCCGGCAGTTCGGGAAGTTCAAACAGTTCAAACAGTTCAGGAAGTTCATATACTCAGTCAGCCTCTGATCCAAACAGAAACAATGTTTACCTTATGCACACAATGCCCCAAATGACAGTAGGCGAAACATTCACTGCACAAGCTGTGTCAAACAACACTTCAGCAGCTCTTACATGGTCATCAAGCGACAACAGCGTTGCCTCTGTAAACAGCTCAACGGGACAAGTAACGGCTAACGGCATAGGTACAGCAGTAATTACAGTATCAAACGGTTATAAATCTGCCTCATACACTGTAACCTGCAAAGGATACATAGCTTACACAAACACTCAGGGTAAAATAAACGGAGAACCTATACAGCTTTATACTTACAACAACGAAATATACGTCCTCTGCAACGACTTAAATAACTATGGCTTTGACGCTCAGTACACAGCAGAAAATGCCCTTGTAAAAATAACCAGAAATACAGAAAAAAACCTTAACCCAAATACTGTTATTTCTTACCCCGACGGCAAAATAGCCTATGTTGCCGAGTCTACACAAATAAAAGTTCTCTGCGGTTCAAACACAAGCTACAGCAAATCCGTAAACGGCGATGGCAGAATGTTTGTTGCCTTTGACTCCCTTGCAGCCTTCGGAACTGTAAGCCATAACGATAATACCCTTGAACTAAATACCTTGTAAATATTAAGATATACTGCAACAAGTTGACAATATATTTTAAAAATAGTATAATTATATTACCACAAAACCTAACTTTAATATACTGTAAAGCAAGGAAGTGTTTTTATGAGATATAAAATATTACTGTTAACTACAGCAGGAATTTTAATGTGTACAAGTACAGCCTTTGCTCACAGTGGAGAAAGGCATCATAACTACAGTTATCAAAACCGTCATAACAATTCTCAATATTACTGTAATGGCAATCCTGCCCATTACCACATTGACGGTGTTTGCCCATATGCCTCAGATTCTTACAATAATGACAGCTCAACACAGAACAGCGACAGAAACAATTATCTGTTCTATGATATTTGTCACGGAGATAACAATATAACATTCCCCTATTAACAAGGCTTTGTGGAACATTAATAAGTTAATTTAATATTCATTAAATAATTTAAACCGAAGAACTTAATCTTCGGTTTTTTTATTAATAAAATTACTTGATTTTATCAAATATATATGTTAATTTATTATTATATTTCAACATTAAAATTTATAAAGAAAGGGCATTGATATGTTAAAAATAAACACATTCTCATATTCAGACACAGATGATATCATAAAGCTTGTGCTCCATTGTCAGAACGACGGAACAAGACCTCTTGTTTCAGTCAATGACCAGCCTGATTTACTCCATATTAAGGAAGAATACATAGACACAGGCGGCAATTTCTGGGTTGCAAGAGATAATAATAAACTTGCCGGGACAATAGGTTTATATATATGCGAAAACAATATTGCAATTTTAAAAAAATTTTTTGTATATGAAAAATACCGCAGTGCTCCTCATCACCTAGGGCAAAAGCTTTATTTTACCTTACTTGAGTTTGCACAAAAGAACGGAATTAAAACCCTTATACTTGATACACCTAAAAATACGGAACGTGCCCATAAGTTTTACATAAAAGCAGGTTTTAAACCTATAAAAAAGGAGGACTTGCCGGTTCAATACAGCTATCCCTATGCCGACAGTGACTTCTTTATATTGGAAATAAAAAATTGAGGAGTTCAAATCCCTCAATTTTTTTATTTCCAATTATTTATTACTGTTTTCTGTCTGTTCTCTTGCCATACACTGCAATCATTAATATTATAACAAGTAAAATCATTAAAAGAGCAAGTGTAATCCTGTAATCGCCTATAGCTATAACAACAGCTATAAGACAGCTTATAGAACTTAAGCCATACAGCACCATTACAGCCTGCTGTGAACTTAAGCCCGAATCCACAAGCCTGTGGTGAAGATGTCCCCTGTCAGGAGCCATAATAGGCTTGTGATTTATTGCACGCCTTATCATAGCAAAGCTCGTATCAAGTATAGGCAATGCCATAGCAAGAACTGAAAGAAGCAGAGCCAGCAGTGCATAAGTTTTGAATACACCTATACATGATGTAACCGCAAGAACATATCCTAAAAACGTTGAGCCTGTATCGCCCATATAAACCTCTGCAGGTGCAAAGTTTCTTGGAAGAAATCCCAGTGTTGACCCGGCAAGAGTAGCACATATAACTACAGCAAGAGTGTTCCCTGATAATGCACATAGAATAGTAAGGCAAACACTTGCAATAGTCGTAACTCCTGCCGCAAGTCCGTCAAGACCATCAATAAGATTTACCGCATTAATAAGTCCCACAACCCACAAAACAGTTATAATGTTTGAAAATGGCTTTAAATACTGCCACATAGGCCACATTATAAAATCAAGCTTAGTTCCTGTTGCAACAACAATAATTGCAACTATAATCTGTATAAGCAGTTTAAATTTTGCACTCAGCTCATAAATATCATCAAGTACACCTACAACAACAATAATCACAGCACCCACAATAAAGCCGACAAATTTCATTGTATGAAAATCTTCAACAAAAAATGACATAACAATTATAGAGCACATAAACCCAAGCACAATGGCAAGTCCGCCCATACGGGGCACAGGTTCATTATTCATACCTCTTGAACGGGGAAAATCTACAGCTTTAAAGCGATATGCCAGATTTTTAGCTATAGGTGTTGTCAAAAGTGTTATTGCAAAAGCAACAGCAAAAGCTGTCATACACAAAAGCCAGGTTTCCGACATAATAATCTCCCCTATTTAGTACCAAACATTCTGTCGCCGGCATCACCTAAACCGGGGACAATGTAACCGTCCTCACTTATTGCTCTGTCAAGAGCTGCTGCATAAACATCTACATCAGGATGATCTTCCTGGAGCTTCTTAACACCGTCAGGTGTACATATAAGACAAATGTACTTGATTTTTTTAACATTTCTCTCTTTAAGGAACTGAATAGCCGCTGAAGAAGTACCTCCTGTAGCCATCATAGGCTCAAGAACAAACATTTCAATATCTTCTCCCTCAGGAAGCTTGCAGTAATATTCAATAGGCATAAATGTATTAGGATCTCTGTAAAGACCTATATGACCAATTTTAGCATTTGGCATTAAATCAACTATTCCCTCAACCATACCAAGACCGCCTCTTAAAATCGGTACAATACCGATTTCATTGTCAAGTATCTTACAGTCAGCCTCTCCTCGTGGAGTTGTTACATTAACTGATTTAACAGCCATATCCTTTGTAGCCTCATAAAACAAGAGAGCTGAAATTTCACTTACAAGTTCTCTGAATTCCTTGTTGTTTGTTTCCTTATTTCTCAGGTGAGCAAGCTTGCTCTGCACAAGTGGATGTTCAACAATATATAAGTTACTCATAAAAATACCTCCTTTTAATCTTCAATCATTTTTATTCTTCTTATATGTCTTTCATCATTAGAAAAATCAGTTTCAAGAAAAGCCTTTACAATTTCAAGGGCAAGTCCGGGACCTATTACCCTTGCCCCCATAGCAAGAATATTGGAATCATTATGTTCTCTTGTAGCCTTTGCAGAGAAAACATCATGACACAAAGCCGCTCTTATGCCCTTAACCTTGTTTGCAGTAATTGAAATACCTATGCCGGTACCGCATATAATGATACCCTTGTCACATTCACCGCCGGCAACAGCATTTGCCACAGCCTTTCCGTACACAGGATAGTCACATGACTCACTTGTATAAGTCCCAAAATCCTTATATTCAATATTTTTACTGTCAAGATAATCCATAACCGTCTTTTTCAGTTCAAGACCGCCGTGGTCACAACCTAAGCCTATCATTATAACAGCTCCTTTCGGTATTTTATTTATTAGGTTATTTTTTCCTTACACATCTATTATACAATATCCTGCCGCTTTCTTCAACCTATTCATTATAGCAAGTCCAAGTTCATCTTCACAAAGTCCTTCTGCAAAAACCTTGTCTATTTTGTGATAATCACACTTTCTAAGCATTTTAAAAAGATTTGCGGCAATTGTCTGTGGTTCTTTTATACTGCCTGTTACAAGAACCTCACAATTTTTATATTTATCCTTATTTTCTTCAGTAGCTATAACTCCTATTTTAAATGAGCTGTCAGTTTCAGAAATAAGTTCATTTATTTTCTGAACCATTTTATCCCTGTCCCCTCTTACAATAACAACATCGGCACTTGGGGAATAGTGGGTATATTTCATTCCCGGAGCTTTCGGAAGTTCTCCCGCATCAAGTTTTGTAACAACAGCCTTGTCAACATCTACCCTGCCCAGAACTTCTCTAAGCATTTCAAGAGTAATTGACCCGGGACGCAGCAGGCATGGAATATCTCCCGTAACATCAACAATTGTTGACTCAAGTCCGAATTCACAGGCTCCCCCGTCAATGATCATATCTATTTTCCCATTAAGGTCAAATTCCACATGAGATGCCCTTGTAGGGCTTGGACGTCCCGATGTGTTTGCACTGGGAGCGGCAATAGGGGTACAGCTTGCCGTAATTAAAGCCTGTGCTATTTTATTTTCAGGAAAACGCACAGCAACAGTATCAAGTCCTCCGCTTGTTTCCTTAGGCACAATGTCACTCTTTTTAAAAATCATTGTTAAAGGACCCGGCCAGAATTCATTTGCAAGCTTTACTGCCATATCAGGAATTTCTCTCACAAGCCTTTTAAGCTGTGATATATTTGAAATATGTAGTATAAGAGGATTATCGGAAGGTCTGCCCTTAGCACTGTATATCTTCATTGATGCAGAAGGGTTAAGCCCATCTCCTCCAAGTCCATATACTGTTTCTGTTGGAAATGCCACAAGACCGCCTGATTTAATAATTTCAGCGGCCTTGCCAATTACAATATTATCAATATTATCTGAATCAACTTTATAAATTAGAGTTTTCAATTATTTTGCACCACAACATTTTTTATATTTCTTTCCGCTGCCGCAAGGACAAGGATCATTTCTTCCAATCTTAGGTCCCTGATTAACGATTGTAGTAGACTTCTTCTGTTCCTTATAAAGCTTAGTAAGCTCTTCTTCATCAAATATATTCTTCCACTGAGGGAGTGAATATAAATGGTCAGCCTTATACTCTACCATCTTTTTATAAAGTCTTTCAAAATCTATTTTTATATTAACTACTGTATCTTCCTCAAGCTTTTCAAGCTCAAAAGGAGTATCCTGAGTTTCATTTATACCATCAATAAAGCCTACAATATAAGGAGCAGGAACATTATAAACTTCTGCAAGTTCCTTTACTGTTCCCTTAACTTCGGTTTTCTTATTTTCCAAAATATCCTCATAAATTTTCTGCTCACGTGGGATATAATCATTCCAAAGAATGTCATTATTTCTGCCGTTTCTGTGATAAGCAGATGAAAGCCACTGTTCGTATAAAGTCATTTGTATTCCTCCTAGAAATCAATCTAATTTTTTAAATCACATTTCATTTTACTACAAAATGCCTGCTATGTCTAGTATTTTTTATTTTCATAAAACTTACAAACATTAAATTTAATTTACAATACTTTTTCAAGAAGTTCATCAACACTTCCGGCACATACAACATTTATGCCCTTAACTCTTGAAGCTTCTTTATAGTTCGCCTTTGGCACAATACATGTCTTAAAGCCCATTTTGCAGGCCTCCTGAACTCTCTTTTCCGCCATTGTAACAGCCCTCAGCTCTCCTGTAAGACCTATTTCACCAATCACAAGCAAATCAGATGCCACAGGCACATTACGATAGCTTGAAGCAATTGCCACAGCAATTGCCGCATCAATTGCAGGTTCAAGTACTCTTATGCCACCCGTAAGGTTAATATATGTGTCATAACTTGAAAGCTGAAGTCCTGCTCTTTTTTCAAGAACAGCTATAATTATAACAACCCTGTTAAAATCAGTACCTGTCGCCATTCTTCTTGGCATATTAAAAGTTGTATAGCTCACAAGGGACTGAACCTCAATAAGAAGAGGTCTTGTACCTTCCATACTGCATGTAACGGCAGTCCCGGGTACATCAACAGGTCTGTCTGAAAGCATATATGCCGACGGGTTTAATATTTCCTTAAGTCCTTCATTGCCCATTTCAAAAACACCGATCTCATTTGTGCTTCCGAATCTGTTCTTAACCGCTCTCAACAATCTGTAACTTGCTGTTTTATCACCTTCAAAGTACAAAACAGTGTCTACCATATGTTCAAGAACTCTGGGACCTGCAATATTCCCGTCTTTAGTAACATGCCCTACAATCATTACAGATATACCTCTGCCCTTGCTTATATGCATAAGTTTTGCCGTAGTTTCTCTTACCTGAGTTACGGAACCTGGAGCAGATGCAGCCTCTTCGGAATACATTGTCTGAATTGAGTCAATAATAACAAAATCTGGATTTTCATTTAAAACCGCACTGTCAACAACAGCTATATTGGTTTCCGAAAGAAGCTTTATACTTTCTGAATTTATTTTAAGTCTGTCTGCCCTTAGCTTTATCTGATGAGGAGATTCCTCACCTGAAACATAGAGTATTTTTTTGCCCTGTTTCCCAAGCTCATTACAGATTTGAAGAAGAAGAGTAGACTTGCCTATTCCCGGATCGCCTCCAATTAAAGTAAGAGAACCCTCTACAAGTCCTCCGCCAAGGACTCTGTCAAGTTCACCCATACCTGTTGTAACTCTGTCCTCATTTACAGGCTTAATATCCTTAAGCATCTGAGGCTTTACAGAAGACTGTATTCCTACTCCTCTTACCTTTGAAGGTGCCGCAACGACCTCTTCCGTAAGTGTATTGTAACTTCCGCAGTCGGGGCATCTTCCAAGCCACTTTACAGTTTCATATCCGCATTTCTGACATACGAACTTACTTTTAGTCTTTGCCATATCAGTGCTTTTCTATTCTTACAGACTTGCAGTTTGAGTCAAGCTCAAGACTAAAACTTATCTTACCGGTCATATTAGTATTGACCTTATCAAGATTTACATCATCAACATAAATTGAATAAGTGCTGTCACCGTCAAGTTCAAGAGTTATCATAGTACTTCCCCTGCCCTCAACTTCAAAGCCGGTAACTCTCTCTCCAACCTTAAGGCTATGTACTGTTGCACCTGGAACTGTTTCAAGAACAAGATTACCGTTCTTTGAAAGACGTGTAACATCTTTATGAGTTCTTACCTTGTATACATCATTACCTACCTTAAAACCTTCTGCTTTCTGCTTTTCAGCAACTTCGTAATTGCCAAAGCTTAAAGAACCATCAGCTTCAGTACAGATAATTTCATTAATAACAGCCATTTTATTTCTTCCTCCTGATATTATAATTGTATATTTTTAATTTTTTGACAAATTCCTTTGAATTTATTATAATTATATCAAATTAAATTTAATTTGTACACTGCTTTTAATTACAAATTAATTAAATATTCTGCGGTGCCAAACTCGCCTTCGCTCCGCTTTGGCTCCTTCACGGGCTTTCTGCCCTATGTAAAATTTAATAGCTGTGTCTTGTCTGATACAAGTATCGCCAAGCCACATCTATTATTTTTCGCACCTTTGCGGTGCTTAAATCACTAATCAAAAAATTAACACATTACATTTGTATGACAAGCATTTCTTGCCCCATATTCCGAGCGGGAACGGATACATACAAAAAGGAGATAACTATGCTAACGCGACTTGACAAATACCTTTGCAGCTGCGGCACAGGCACAAGGACAGAGGTTAAAAAAATAATAAAATCAAAAAGAGTAAAGGTTAATGACAAAATTATTGACAAAAGTGACTTTAAGGTAGATGAAACCATGACAGTCACCCTTGACAACAAAGTAATAGAATACAACCAATACACCTACATAATGCTCAACAAGCCTTCAGGATATCTTTCCGCTACAAGAGATAACAACAAGGATACTGTAATAGACCTTCTGGAAGAAAAATACCATAAAATAGGCTTATTCCCCGCAGGAAGACTTGACAGAGATACTGTCGGACTTGTAATACTCACAAATGACGGCGACTTTGCCCACAATACTCTATCCCCTAAAAAACACGTTTCAAAAACATACATAGCTCATATAGAAGGCACTCTTCCTGCCAATGCCTGCGAAATTTTTAATAAAGGTGTAATATTAAAAGACTTTACATGTGAGAGTGCAGACCTTATAATAGAAGAAACCCACAACAACTATACCGTTGTCAGGGTAACAATACACGAAGGAAAATATCATCAGATCAAAAGAATGTTTTTATCCTTGGGCTGCAAAGTTATATATTTAAAACGTATAAGCTTTGGAGAAATCGAACTTGACAATAATTTAAAGGAGGGGGAATACCGTCTGCTTAATCCCGAGGAAATGAAATTTGTAAAGGCGGTCAGATAGATATGAAAAGAAAAATTATACTGACAGCTTTAGCTGTCATGCTTATGAGTCAAAATGTATTCGCAGATAACTGCGACGACCTTGTAACAATATGGAAATCTCTTTACTCAAATTTACAGGGAAAAACATATTCAGAAGCAGCCACACTTACAGTTACAACCCCGGAGGCATGGGAAAATGCCCTTGTTTCCGCATATACCAGGCTGGAGGATAAGATTACCCTGAATATTGTAGGTTTTAATGAAGAAGAATACGACTTGGACTCCCTTAAAAATTATAATGCTACAATTTCTGCAAAAGGTTTTATTTCATCAGATGGCGTTTCAACTATAATATATACATTTGATTATAATCCCAATTTTAAAATTGCAAGAGCAGTTGAAACTCCGGCTCTTTTTGACAAACTTGATTTAGAGCAGAAAGAGGCCTATGACATTCTCTACAGCTGCACTAAAGAACTTACGGAAAATCTTGTTACAGACTATGAAAAAGAACTTGCAATACACAATTTTATAACAAACAACTTCCAGTACGGACCTCTTGATATGGCAAGCGTTCCTCAGAGAGCCCACAGCATTACAGGCTTTATATTTGACGGTCAGGGAATATGCGAAGCTTATGCCAACACATTTTATGTTATGTGTAAAATGGCAGGTCTTGATGTAAGCATAATCACAGGCAACATAAACAGTGTAAGCCATATGTGGAATCTGATTAAACTTGACGGAGAATACTATCACGTTGACGTTACAAACGATGATCCTACTCCCGATGTGCCAAACAGAGAAAGATATACATATTTTAATCTTTCAGACGATCTTATATCCCAGACCCATTCATGGGAAAGAAGTGAATTTCCTGCCTGCACATCAGATAAATATAACTACTATACATTAAATAACTATATTATACACAGCGAAGAAGAATTGGAAGATTTTATAAATACACAGATTAACAGTGGAAATACCTTCTTTACGTTTAGAACTGAGGATTACACTATTGATGAACCTGCTACTATAAGACAGTATATAGCAGGAAAAGGCTTCAGCTCCATAAACATTAACGGTGAATACGGTAAAGAAAGTACATATAACATAACATTAAAATAAAAATATATGCTGAAAGGGAGAAACTGCTTTTAAGTTTCTCCCTTTTATATTAATTTTAAAATAATTAATCTGTCTTAAAAAAAATAAAGCGGCAGACGTCAAATCTGTCGCTTTATCAGAAAAGAGGATACATTATAAGTTTCTGTTTCTATATTTATTATAAACTATAACATAAAGTCAAGGTCAATATATTTTTAAAATTTAATCAAATTATTTTTACACCACTAATATATTAAGAAGTATTTCACCACTTTTTACCTATTTAAGTTTAATGTTTTCAAATACAACTGTATTTAAATTATCAATATCATTATCAACCTTATTTCCATCTACACCCAGACCAACATAAAGCTCCTCATTCATATTTACTGTCTTTTTACCAACCACGGTCCAGCTTCCTCCGTCAGGAGATGCATAAGCTGTAAATATATTTCCCTTTCTCACAAGCCTTAAATAATAACCATTAAAGTCCAGACCGTCTTTAAACTCAATATCTCTTAAAAGCTGAATATTGCTCTTTTGTGCATTTTCAACAGTATCCAGATTTTCACCGGGAACAGGCATTTCGCCCCCATCCTTATTCCTTCCAAATAAATATACTCCAAATGGATTTCTGTAATATGTTGTGGATTTTCCTGTTTCCGTATCTGTTTCCTTCCATTCATATGCCTTTGTATGGGATATACCAAGAGCGACAGAAGCACTATCCTCTTCAAGACTGTTTCTTGCCACAATACCGCTGAAAGCATGATTATCAACAGGAGTAATACTGTCTGCTTTAACAGTAAAATCAAAATCCCCCTTTACCTTTTGATATAAAAAGTTAAAAGAATCGTTTTCTCCGCCCATCTTTCCGCTGCCTTTTACTGTTATCTTATCGTCAGTAATTGATGCACTGCCCTCAACTCCCGTATCTCCTATATCCGTATCCTGCCACACACCTAAGTCAGTCTGTGTATTTATGTGTATTTTATGGGCTGTTGACTGGGTTTCTTCTCCCTTAGAATTTACTGCCTTTGCTGAAATATTGTATGTTCCGTCATCAAGTCCCCTTAATGTAAATTCAAAAGGTGCTTCTGTATCTGTCCCTATTATCTCATCGTTATTGTAAAATATAACCTTTTCAACGTCATCGTCTGTATTTACACTTATTTTAACAGCATCTCCAAGGTCAAATTCCTGATTATTTACAGGGCTTTCAATACTTATATCTGAATTTGTAGGTTCATATTCCATATCCACAAGAGAATTAATATAATTTTCAATATTTGCATAACCATTACTGCTTATTAACACACTGTCGGAAGGGTCATTGGGATCAAGTCCGTTTTCAAGCTCCCATTCATCAGCAATACCATCTCTGTCTTTATCAAAGTCTGTATCCCTGTGTACTTCATCAGTATATGGAAGCCCGCCCACTTCTTCATGCCTGTTTACAAAATAACCGGTATTATCCTTTACAGACTGTACTATCCTTGCATCAAGAGCATCTCTGTAAGGATAAGTTGCCCCTGCCCTTGCCAGTACAAGGTCATATGCATCTTCAGGTGTATCTGTGTGTAGATTTTCAGGCTTTGTGCCCTCCATTTCAAATTCTTCATTGACAATAGTCGTATACGGTGCACTGCTGTCTGATATATAAATACCCTTACTGTTATCCTCTGTCACTTCTTCATTTCCTTCAAGTACATTTCCGTTTACATAAAACCACCCGGGCTTGTTTTCCTCACCGCAGTCTATAAGTCTGCTTATAACACTGTCTCTTGTTCCGGGTCCCGGCTTCATATAATTAAACACATAGTTAAGCTCGGCTCTTCCTCCGCCGTATCCTGTATTAAATCCCCAGTTATATATTACATTATTTCTAAAATCAAAATGAGCAATATGGTCATTATCATCAGCTTCTACAGTACCTCCCCCGAATCTGGGATTTCTTGAAGTATGGCTTGCATACAAATTGTGATGATAGGTAGTATTAACACCGCCGGCAATAGCTCCATAACCATGTCTGCCCTTTGTATGCCCTGACATAGTAAGGCTTTCAGCTATTATTGACCATTGAACAGTCATATTTTCCGCTCTGTAAAGAGACATTGTTTCGTCAGTAGACCATGAACATGAGAGATGATCTATCATAATATTTGTCATAGACCTTCCCCATATAGAATCCATTGAATCCCCCTCAAGGACATTATCAGCCCCTGGTCTGAAACGTAAGTATCTCATAATAATATTATTTGAATTGCTTAAATTTGTTTCATAACCATATATTGTTATTCCGTTACCCGGAGCAGTTTGTCCTGCTATTGTAAGATTATTTTTATTTGTAATAAGGAGCTTGCTCTTTAATTCTATTACCCCTCCCACATCAAAAACAATTATTCTGTTGTCCTCACTTACTGCATCTCTTAATGAACCTTCAATTGGTTCTTCTGTTTCAGGATCATAGTCCTCAAGAGTTGTAACGATATAGACCTCTCCGCCACGTCCTCCTGTTGTGTATTTTCCTCCGCCTTCAGCACCGGGGAATGCAGGAATTTCTGAAGTGCTTTCTGCGTGCCCGAACACGGACCCGGTAAAAATTATTGATACTGATAACATTAAAGCCAAAATTTTTTTCATCTGCCTGCCTCCTTCTATAATTTATTACATACATTACATATTAATTATAAAATAATTCATACATCTTTGCAATCTAAATTTTATTATTTTAACATAAAACAGTACTGCGACAGAAATAAATTCTGCCGCAGTACCAAAAGAGGATAATTTATTAACTCATGTTTATTATATACTATAACATAGTATCAAAGTCAATATTTTTAATATAACTTACTACTAAATTATTTGCCAAACATTGAAGCAAAGCTTTCACTTCCTCCTGTTCCGCTTTCACCACCGTATGTAAGCTGATTATTTACACCGCTTGTGGCAATAATATTACTGTTTTCAAATTTTATTATATTAAGAGTTGCTTTAACATACGCCTTTTTCATCAGTCTTCATCCTCCTTAATATAAAACTTTTCGTCTTCAGGTAAAGCTACGGCACTTCCGCTTGCCAGAATATCAGATAAACCTATACTTAATACTGTATTCTCTAATGCGTCAACACTATATTCAACCGTATCGCCATAAACAATTGTTCCGTCAGCTGTTATAACATAAGGTGTTACGCTTATTCCTGTATCAAATTCATCTTCATCAATATCAGTTATAGTGAAACCAAACATATAATTACCGCCTGTTTCATCTAATGTATAAATACTGTTTTCGATAGAATCATATACTGTATCTGTACTTCTAAAAACAGATACACCATTAGCCTCAAACAGGAAACCAACTTCTTTGTAATTGAGGGAATCTACACTTGATACAAATACAATTCCATTATCTCCCACAATATTAGCCATTGGAGCACCTATCATAACATCTTCAGTTGTACTTTCAGTAGTTGATTCTGTTGTGCTCTCAGTAGTTGACTCAGTTGTGCTTTCTGTAGTTGATTCTGTTGTACTCTCTGTAGTTGACTCTGAAGAATTATCAGTTTCATCTTTTTCAGGCTCTGTATATGAAATACTTACATCTGAAATATACATATTTGATGCTTCAGAAGCCGCAAAGTAAAGTGTTTCACTTTCATCGCTTGTCTTTTCATAAACAAGAGTTCCCGGTGCTGCTGATGTTGCTGCAGCATTTGTACAATCAGCATCAGTATATAATGCAACTGTGCCGTCACCTGTTGATACAGATACATTTATTGTATAAGTTCCTGCCTCATCAGCTTCTAATGAGAATATAGCCTTTCCTGCAGTTGCCTTTGTTCCGTATCTTGATTCACTGTTATAGTACTGTATGCCGTTCTCATATACACTTACTGTAAATTCCTGACCATCTTCATTTGTATATACTCCTGAATAAATACCGTCTGTATATGTTGAGTCTGCATTTGTTTCATAGAGAGCAAGTGCAGCACCGCTTGCAAAATTAAGTGTAACACTGTTAGTTTCAGTTGTATCACCTTCTTCAGGCTCAGTATATGAAATACTTATATCTGAAATATACATATTTGATGCTTCAGAAGCTGCAAAGTAAAGTATTTCACTTTCATCGCTTGTCTTTTCATAAACAAGAGTTCCCGGTGCGGCTGATGTTGCTGCAGCATTTGTACAATCAGCATCAGTATATAATGCAACTGTGCCGTCACCTGTTGATACAGATACATTTATTGTATAAGTTCCTGCCTCATCAGCTTCTAATGAGAATATAGCCTTTCCTGCAGTTGCCTTTGTTCCGTATCTTGATTCACTGTTATAATACTGTATACCGCTCTCATATACACTTACTTCAAATTCCTGATTATCTTCATTTGTATATACTCCTGAATAAACACCATCTGTATATGTTGAATCAGCATTTGTTTCATAAAGAGCAAGTGCATCATCGCTTGCAAAGTTAAGTGTAACATCATTTACAGCAGTAACAGAACCTGAGAGAGAGTCGAAAATAGCCTGACCGATTTCTTCCCAATACGGCTGTTCTGCAAGAGATTTATCCTTTGCTGTAAAGACGCCGTCCTTATCAATTGTGAATATATAATCACCTGATGTTTCCTCACCGTAAACTGATGTTGGCTGAATTACATAATCTGAAATTGATATTCCTGCATCCTGAATACACTTTGCAATTAAACCTGCCTGAATAACACCGCCTGTCTTGTTGCTGTGAGTTGAATCATCTGTATCCATAACAGCATAGCCAAGGGTATTATTTCCGCATTCGTCCCATGCAGCTTCATACATATCAACAGTCATCTGGAATGCATCAATGTAGAGAACGCCCTTATCCTTATTTTCTTCATACAATTCTTCACAAGCTGTTACATAAGCATTGTTTGATGTAAGTAAACTAGCTGTTGGTGAATAATCTGTTGATGTTGCATCATGATGTGTTCTTATATCTCCGTTTGAATCATAATACAATCTTGAAACAGGAGATACAATTACAGGAATTGCACCCTTTTCAAGAGCAGCATCAATATAATACTGTAAAAATCCCTTATATGTAGCACCGCTGTCCCATGAATAATAAGTATCTCCATAACTGCTCTGTAAAGAATCAGGTGTTGTTACCTTCATATCCTCTGTAGGTACTATTGTAGGATAAGCTGTACCGTCATAAGGATTATCTTCTGTATAAAGAGGCACAAACCTTTCCTGATAATAACTTGCACCATTTGCACAGTCATTATGTCCAAACTGTATAAAGAGATAATCTCCTGATGTTATGTTCTCAATAATAGTGTCAAGCTTACCTTCATTTAAGAATGAACGTGAACTTCTTCCGCCCTGGGCATAATTATTAACTGTTACATAATCTTCATCAAAGAATTCCTGTAAAAACTCGCCCCATGAACCTGCACTAAGTATCTGACCGCCGTTATAAATACCATTTGCTGAGTAATCCTTAACAGTAGAATCACCTGCAAGATAAATATTTATACCTGAACCAGGAGCAAGACTTCCCGGATTATCAGGATCAGACCATACACTGCTTACAGTTTTTTCTGTATCAATAACATACTGTGCTGTACCTGTAAGTCCGCTTATTGTAACAGGTGTTACAACAACCATAAGGTATTTTCCTGCACATTCCATAGGTATCTGGAATTTATTTGTGCTTACAGCAGATACTGTCTTTAACAATGCTGCACTTTCAAGAATAGTATCAAGACTTGTATCAACAAAATCCTCATCTACTGCATACCATGAAATAATTGAAGCATCTTCATCTGCCCATTCATCACCTAATTCATAGTTTACTGTAATTGTTTCACCTGGATTTGGTGTATTTAAATCACCGTTTGATGTCATGCTTGGATTAGTTACAAATTCAGGTACTGCTGATGCATCTCCTGTGTAATATGCAGGAGTCCAGCCATCTGCAATAAATACACTTTCAACAGAATAAGCATCTGCATCAATACTTTCTGTAACGCCATTTACTCTCTCAGATGTATCAACAGATGAACCATTATAAGTAGTATTATATTCTGTTAATGTAACTGTTGATGCTGTAGGCTCATTACCTGACATTGCAGTCCAGCCTTCACCAACTATCATGTCACTTTCCTGAAGCTGAGTGTTTAAGAATGAAACCTTTGCACTGTCGCCCCACATTCTTCCAAAGTAACCTGCTGTTGTATCACGATCTGAATTATATGAAATATAACAGCTTCTGAAAATATAGCCTGCATCTGCCAAGTAACTTGCTGAACTTGAATTAGCTGTAATATATCCGGCAGCTTCAGTTCCATCATAGCCGCAGAAGTTAATTTCACAGCCGTCAAATATAACATCACCATTACCATAAATGAAGTCTGTCTGACCTTCAATATAACAATTCTTGTAATATGATTTTAAATATCCACGATTACCGGTGTAAAGAGTATCCTGACTTCCTATAAATGAACAGTTGTTGAACTCTATTTCATCAGCATAGTTTACAAGAGCAGCTGCTCTTTCAGTTGCTGTTCTTGTATCAACATTGGTGTTTTCCTTTCTTTCAACTGTTATTGATTCCAGTCCGTTTACTTCAACACCATCTGCTATTTCCTCATCAGTCATATACTTATTAAATGAATTTTCAAAAGTGATATTTTCAGCTCTGAAGCCTTCAGCTCCGCTGTTTAAAATAACTGCGGCACCCCAGTAGCTTTCAACATTTCCCTTTTCATACTGATCATAATCTGCATATGGGTCATAATAGCTGTCTACACAGCTGTAATACTTATAACCTATGCCGTAATACCATGTAATTATTGTATTATCATCTGTACCGCCGTTGCTTTCAAGAGTAACGTCAGGAGTATTTACAACAACCTGCTCCCTGTATGTTCCGGGATCAATCATAATTGTTACTCTCTGTCCGTCAGTTCTTGTCATAGCAGAAACTGCATCAACTGCAGACTGAACTGACTTATACTCCTTATCTGAACCTACATAAATTGTATCAGTATAAGCAACAGATTTAACACTTGTATCCTTGAGAAGTAAATCTCTTGTTACAGCTCCGTCATTTACAGTTACATGAGTGGAAGTTGAATAATTATCCGCTGTAATTGAAGCTTCATAAGAACCGTTTCTTAAATTTACACTGTATGAACCGTTTGATACTGTACCGCTGTACTCATATCCGTCATCAACATTTGTAAATTTAATAGAATCAGGATTTACATTAAGAGTTTCATATTCTCCTCTTATCTGAGTAAGTCCCAGGAAATTACCGCTTACAGCATATGTAGAAACCTCTGTAAGAGTTATATCTCTTGTTACTGCTGTGTCATCCTCATTGTTTACAACAACACTTTCTGAAAGTTCATAATCATAAGCTCCTTCAAGTGTCAGTGTATAATTCTCATTTGACACAAGCTGTGCTTCATATGTCATATTTTCTGCATCAATATCTGCAGTAACACTTTCAAAACTTGTCGTATCCTCAGGCACAAACACCAGACTCATATCATCTGTGTTATATCCCTCAGCTATACCCAATATACTTCCGGATACTGTATAAGATACACTTTCTTCTATAGTTAAGTCAGCTACCTGCGTATCTACAGCCTCTACAGTTATACGTCTTGTATCACTTGTGAATGCGTACTGTGTGGCATTGCTGCCTGTAAGAGATGCTGAATATTCATAACCCGGCTTTAACAATATAGAATAACTATTGCCTTCTACTGTAGCTTCCTTGCTTTCGCCTGTTTCCAGATTAGTGAACTTGATACCATAACTGTCCAGACCAAAACTGTCATTAATAGTACCTGTTACATTAGTGTATGCTGTAAACTCAGCACCATAACAATACATTTTTGAACCTGAAAGATTTATATAATATACATATCCTTCTTCAACCTCTATTTCAAGAGTTGCCCATGTGCTTCCCTGTGTAACCTTGAACACATCTGTATCATAGTCGTCACTGCCTCCGGGAACATATGATGCAATAGCCTCACTTGTGCCATCATCAATGCTTGTTCTGCTTATATACCCCGTCTTAGTGCTTGCATTTCCTACATAGACAGTTAATGTACCATCAGATTCAGGTGTAAAGTCACAATAGGAATAATTTGTTGTGTTTACAATGCCATTGCTTGCAGATCCGTTTGTATTATTAGATCTTACATAGTCCTTGCCGCCACTGCTGCCATAAGTCAAAACAGTTGTTGGACTGTAATATGTAAATCCAATATCATCATAAGTAGCAACACCACTGCTGTCATCGTTTGTAATGGTCCATAGCCCCTGTGTGATCACTTCTGCAGCCAAAGCGTACAGAGGTGTTGAAGCAAGAACCATTACCACAGACAAGAGCACAGATATAAAGCTTCTTAATCTGCGATTTTTTTTGTTGACCATAAAACATCTTCCTCCTTTTTATAAATTTGTGATAGGCTATACGGCAATAAATGTTTAATTTTAAAACTCTACAGTTATTGACCACATATCCTTGTGTCTGTTCTTTTATAGTAAACTATGACATAAGGTCAGGGTCAATTAAATTTTTGAATAAAAAATTTTTTCTGCCTTTTAAACAATTTTACATATTTTTTACATAATTAAATTACTGCAATTTCAACAAAATATAAAATTTTCATAATTTTATAATAAAACATTGAGTTAAAATATGTTATAATTACAAATAATTTTTAATATTAAGGGCTGATATACTGTATCAGGGAGTGATTTATTATGAAATATAAAGTCAGTGATTTATCAAAGGTATTAGGTGTAACAACCAACACAATAAGAAGATATGAAAAGGAAGGTTTTATAAATTCTGAGAGAGACAAGTCAGATTACAGATGGTATGGAGAATTTGACATATGTAAAACAGCTATTATAAGACTGCTTATAAAATGCGGTTTTACTCATTCTGAAATAAAAGAAATGCTTGATAACAATTCAGATAAAATAACTGAAATATGCCAAAACCGTTTAGATGAAATAGATAAGGAAATGAGCCGTCTGTATTTTCTCAGACACTGGTTAAAGGATAATATTCAGCTTTTTAATACTCTTGAGCAGATAGGTGAAGGCTTTATGACAATGAAAAACCCCTCTCTAAGATATATACTCTACAGCAAAGGCGACCGGCTGCTGAACGAAAAGGAAAGACTTGAAACAATAAATCACTTTATGTACACTATACCTGAAGTCCAGCTTATAAGACTTTTTAAACTGGAAGACATTGAAAATCATATCTTTATACCCTACAACGGATGGGAAATGAAAGAAATGGATATAAAAAGACTGGACGTTGAAGATATAATAAAGAACAATAAATTTATAGAAATATATCCTTCACAACAATGCCTTTACGGCGTTCTGGAAATGCCTGCACAATATATGAACGATGCAGTAAAGCTTAAAGAAAAAAGAATAGAATTTTTTAAAAAAGCAGCCAAATATATGGATGATAATAAAATGAAAGCTTCAGGAGATATAATGGAAATTATTGTCAACGTTTTGGGCAATACAACCCAATCTCTCGTATGTATACCTTATAAATAAAAATTCTCCTTTGCATCAGATATGAACCATAATCCGCAAAGGAGAAATAATTTATTTAGAATCGCTTTTCTTTTTTATGGACAATAAAGTAACACCAAACACTATAAACACAAGACCCAGTATATCCATAGCCTTAAATGTAACTTTCATAATAAGTCCCGTCAGAACTGTAGATGTTAAAGGCTCCGTAGATGCAAACAAACTTGCCTTTGGAGCACCTATAAGCCTTACCCCTTCCAGATACAAACCAAAAGCAAATACCGTTCCAACAATTATTACAGATATAAAAGCAAGCCAGGTTTCTATATCCCATACTCCCGGTATTATCCACGGTTTAAAAATCACAGTCATAATAATTCCACCTATAACCATTCCCCAGCCAAGAACAGGGACTGTACCATATTTATTCATAAGTCTTACAGGCATCAAATTATACAACACTACTGTAAAGGCAGAAGTAATTCCCCACCAAAAAGCCGTCTTTGAAATAGCAAGACTATGTATATTCCCATGTGTCACTATAAAAAATGTTCCTGAAACTGCAAGTATAAGAGAAATAATTTCTCTTACCTCAGGCATTTTTCTATTCTTTAATACAGTAAAAACCATTATTAATACTGGAGCCGTATACTGCAGAATTGTTGCAGTGCTTGCATTTGATTCCTCAATTGTTACAAAATAAGTAAACTGACTGGCAGTCATTCCCAAAATTCCAAAGGCAACAAGCCATACTGCATCTTTTTTATTTTTCCATATTTCAAATACATCATCTAAATTTTTATATTTGCCCATGGATATAATAACCATAATCATTCCCGATAGCAAAAGACGCACTGAAACAAGCCATTCCGCATTAAGTCCCTTATTATTAAAAAGATACTGACCACATACACTTGAAAATCCCCAGAACATACCTCCAAGTATCGTAAACAAGACCCCTCTTTTAATCCTGCTCAATTTCTAATACCTCCTTTTTACTGAAAAAAACTTTGATAACATGACCCGGAATAAAAATAAGTTTTTTTATCCAGCTTGCACAGAAAGACAGAAGAATACATGTACCAACAAGCCTTATTATATTATTAAAACTATCCATAAAAGGTACATTATTTTCAATAATTTCCTTATATATAAATCCGTCAAACATCTGACTGAAAAGATACATTTCAAGAGAAACAAGACTTACAGCCTTAAAAATATATCTTAAAGGTCTGAATTTAAAGTCAATATCAAGACACATAACCATAATCAGCATTGATAAAAATACTGTAATCATTGACGAATATCCCGAATTTGACTGATAACCCACAAAGTTCCAGTCAAATACAGTTCCCTGACAATGTAAATAAGTTGAAACACTTATAACAGCCAGAAGACCGCAGAAAGCCATTAACGCAAATATAGGATTTACATTGACCTTGTATTCTGAAAGATAACAGCCTATAATATAATATCCAAATACATACAATATAAGCCAGCTTGAAGGCACCACATTAAAGGTAAGAGGTCCAAGTGCATTAAGTCCCACAAGGGTAAGAATAAATACTTCCTTCTTCCATTTATCCCCGATACTCTTGTAAGCAATGTTGAAAAACGGCATTAAAAGCAGCATACCAATATAAAGCCTTATATACCAGCCATAGTTAAAATAAAGAAGCTTGTCTGCAATGTAAGAGGCATCAACATTTTCATTGTGAAATTTATAATCCACCCATATCCTTATACAGGATATAAATATATGGGTAAAAATCAAAGGTATTATAGTAAAATAATGCTTTTTTGATATTTTAGCATTTACCTTAAAATAACCCGAAATTATCATAAAAAGAGGCACTGCACATACTCCAAGCCATCTTATAGCCGTAGGAAAAATCATTTCTTCCGAAAATTCCGTACTATAATAATATGTAAGTCCGAAAAAATGTACCAGGGGCACCAGTATAACAGCAACTGTCCTTGCTATATCTCCACCCACTTCTCTTTTTCCGCTATGAAATCTCTTCTCTGTTGATAAAATCGGCAGATTACATTTCACTGAAATGTAATCTGCTGCACACATAGCAATCCAGTAAATAACAGCGGACAAAACATATACTGCCCAGAAATTGTAATCTATAAATTCAGTTGTACAATAGCCTAAAAGTAAGCTTAAATATAAATATAACACATGCTTTGTTTTCATTTGTACTTATCCTCTTTAACAATTATATAAGCTTTTCAAACTCATCAAGTAAACCTTCAAAAACCTTCATAGCATTTTCAACAGGCTCAGGACTTGTCATATCAACTCCTGCACCCTTAAGCAAATCAATTGAATACTTTGATGAACCGCCCTTAAGAAAGTCAATATAATCTTTTGCACCGTTTTCATTTAATATCTTTCTTGATAATGTAATAGCTGCACTGTAACCTGTAGCATACTGATATACATAAAAAGCAGTATAAAAATGAGGAATTCTTGCCCATTCCCAGCTAATTTTTTCATTTGAACTGTTTATTTCCTCACCATAATACTTTTTATTTAATTCTCCGTAAATTTCACAAAGATTTTCAAATGTAAGGGGTTCTCCCTTTTCAACTTTACTGTGTGTTACAAGCTCAAATTCAGCAAACATAGTTTGTCTGAACAATGTTCCCCTGAACTGCTCCATAAAATAATTCAAAAGATATTTTCTCTCATTTACATCTGTTGTATTTTTAAGAAGATGTTCCATTAAAAGAGATTCATTGACAGTAGATGCAACTTCGGCCACAAATATTGTATAATCTCCGTAAACGTAAGGCTGACTGCTCCATGTATAATGAGAGTGCATGGCATGTCCCATTTCATGGGCAAGAGTAAACATTGAATCAACAGTATCATTATAATTTAATGAAACAAAGGGATGACAGCCGTAAGCACCCCAGCTGTAGGCACCGCTTCTCTTTCCCTTATTTTCATATATATCTACCCACTTTTCTTCATTAAGAGCAGACTCCAGTTTTCTGCAGTATTCCTCACCCATAGGCTTTACAGCCTCAAGTACAGTTATTTTAGCCTCCTCATAGCTTTTATGAGTATTTATGTCCTCTACAATTGGAGTATAAATATCATACATATCAAGGTCATTAAGTCCCAAAACCTTTTTTCTAAGCTTTATATATCTATGCATAAGAGGAAGATATTTATTTACAGTTTCTACAAGCTTTGTATAAACTTCAACAGGAATATTGTTGGCTGAAAGTGCAGCCTCAAGAGCAGAACCATAATTTCTTGCCTTTGCATTGAAAACATCTTTTTTAACTGAAGCACTGTAAATAGCAGCAAGTGTATTTTTCTGTCTGTAATATGTGTCATAAACACTGTCAAAGGCAGACTTTCTAAGATCTCTGTCTCCACTTTCCAGATAAGTAACATATGTTCCGTGAGTCAGACTGTGTTTTTCACCCTTTGAATCCACTACATCAGGAAATTCTATATCCGCATTATTTAGCATATAAAAAATATTTGAAGGTGCTGAACCAATTTCATATACCTGTGCCAGGAGTTCTTCTTTATCGGCAGATAAAATATGTTCTCTGCTTCTTAATATGTCTTCTATATAATGTCCATACAATTTAAGGTCACTGTTCATCTTATTTTTTAATTCCTGTTCCGGTATAGCAAGTATAGCAGGCTCAATAAAAGCAGCAGCCGCACCAAGAACAGTAATAAGTCTTTCACTCCTGGAATCAAGTTCCTGATAAAAGCTGTTTGTACTATCCTCATTAGCCCTTAATCCGGCATAAACGCAAACCTGTTCTGCTAAAAGCATAATTTCATCTCTCAGCTTAAGACAGTCTGCCAGATTTTCTGCTGTCAGCTTATCTCTGTATTTATCAAATAATATAAGGCTATTTTCAACCTTATCATAAGCTTTCTGCCACTCATCATCACTTTTAAATAAATCTGATATACTCCACTTAAATTTTTCATCAACTTTACTGCGTTCTAAAATCTTATCCATAACAAAAATCTCCTTTTGTGCAAATTTTATTATTGATTAATCTTTGTTTACATAGTATAATTATAATATAAATAACCGAAAATATACAGTAAAATTTTCAGTAAAAGAGTAAATTTTACATATTTTAAAAAACTCGGTATTAAAGGAGGGTAATTTATGGCATTAAAAGTATTAATAGTGTCTTCTGAAATGGCACCATATGCTAAAAGCGGAGGTTTAGGTGATGTTGTAGGTTCACTGCCTAAGGCTCTTAAATCAAGAGGGGTTGATGTAAGAGTAGTATTTCCCAAATACAGAACAATTAAAGAGCAGTATCTTACCGGATGTCAGTATATAAGTTCATTTGACGTAACTCTTGACTGGCGTAAACAAAAAGCTGATATTTTTACACTTAACTCCGATATTCCAACTTATATGATAGGCAATGACTATTATTTTGGCAGAGCCGGATTTTACGGATATGGTGATGATAATGAAAGATTTGCATTTTTCTGTAAGGCAGCAATTGAATTTCTTGATTATGTAGACTTTATTCCTGATGTTATTCACTGTAACGACTGGCAGACTGCACCAATATGCCTTTATATAAAAGACAGATATTCAAAGTTAAAATATTTTTCAAACATCAAAACTCTTTTCACAATACACAACTTACAGTATCAGGGTATGTTTCCAAGGGAAACACTTTCAATGATGGAGCTTGATGAAAATTATTATTTTACAAATGATAAACTTGAATATTATAATGCTGCTAACTTTATGAAAGCAGGTCTTTTGTACTCAGATGCTATTTCAACAGTAAGTAAAACTTATGCTTATGAAGTACAGACGCCTCAGTACGGCTACGGTCTTGACGGTGTTTTAAGATGCAGAAACGATGTGCTCTATGGTATTGTAAACGGCATAGACTATGATGAAAATAATCCTGAAACAAGCACTAAAATATATGCAAACTTTTCTCCTGATAATATGACAGGAAAATATGTAAACAAGCAAAAACTTCAGCATGAGCTGGGCTTGCCTGAAAGAGACAACGTCCCTGTAATTTCATTAATATCAAGACTTGTTGATCAAAAGGGAATTAATCTTGTACTCCAGGCAGCTTATGAGCTCCTTAATAAGGATGTTCAGCTTGTTATCCTCGGCACAGGTGATTATCATTATGAAAATATGTTTAAGGATTTAGCATATCGTTATCCCGACAAGGTAAGTTCAAACATACTCTTTGATGATACTCTTGCTCAAAAAATATATGCAGGAAGCGATATGTTCCTTATGCCAAGCTTATTTGAACCCTGCGGTTTAGGTCAGCTTTTCTCCATGAGCTATGGTACGGTACCTGTTACAAGAACAACAGGAGGTCTTGTTGATACCGTTAAACATTTTGATGCTGAAACAGGAGAAGGCAACGGCTTCCAGTTCCAGGATTATGACGCAGGAGGACTTATGTGGGCAATTAATCAGGCTCTCCTTGTGTATGAAGATAAGGAACTCTGGAAAAAAGTAGTACAAAACGCTATTAATACACGCTTCTCATGGGAGAAGAGTGCCGATGAATATATTGAAGTTTATAATAAAATATGCGGTAAATAAATATTAATAATTCAGAAAAGGTGTATCGGTTAATACTGATTTTTACCCCTTAACACTTAAGAAAACGGTCGTCCTGTAAAATTCAAGCTTTTTCAAAGCTTTGAATCTTCAAAAGACGACCTCTTTTTTTAATTGTATTTATTTGGTTCTTTATCAACTTACAGGAGATTTTTGTATTTATAAATTTCTGCCGCAGCACTTTTTATATTTCTTTCCGCTCCCGCATGGACAAGGGTCATTACGACCTATTTTTTTGTTTTTTACAGCACCCTTATTACTTTCCTTTACTTCAATTTCTTTATCCGTAAAACCACGATTCAGCCATTTCCTTGTATTATACTCCATATATCTGCAGACCATATTAAACGTTTTTTCACTTTCAGCATCATAAAATCCAACTCCATAAGCATTTAATATATCATCAACCGTACTGTGACTTTTACCGGCAAAAGAATCATAAATTTCTTTTGTTATAGCATCTATAACATAGTTATCCATATCATCACAAGATACTTTAAAATACTTTTTTAATTCTTTTACTCCCGAATTCTGTTCAAAATACTCCTCATCAGCATACTTTATAAACTCTGTGTTTGATAGTATATATAACGGTCTTTTATCAATAATTGCTTTTGTAAGCATAGAAAATAAAACATCTTCATTGTCCAAATGCTCATTATATATAATATATGCATCAGATACATGTTTAATTAAAAAGCTGCCCTCCAACAAATCTAAAATTCTATCTTCATCTAAATCTATGCTTGTATATTTATATAAAATTCTGATAAATTCATCTACAGAAATTGCCCCATAAAGATTCAATGCTGCATCTGCATATTTAAACATTATATTTTCTTTTTCAATTAATGCTCTTTCAGGACTCCTCATATAAGTATTAAAATTTTCCTTAACTTCATTTGGCATTACTGCATATTTTATACCATTATTTAAAAACACACATATAAAGCCTGTCCAGTCAATTAATATATTGTAATATTTTGTATTTTTAATTTTAACAGGCTTTGATGCTGATTCAAGTTTTTTAATAAAGTCCAACTCATCTTCATCCATAGAATTTACAAAATTTTCAATACTATCACAATCTGTAACAAAATCATATATTTTCTTTTCTATTATTTCCCTGTCCCTAATTTTATAATTATTTATGTTATGTTTTTCTATTATTTTGTTTAAAGCAGAGCCTGTATAAATCTTAAGAATATCTTTAAGTACAAAAACAGGTTCACCAATTATTGTAACACGATCAACATCTTCTCTTTTGCGTCTTTCATATATATTACTAAGGTTATTAAAAATTTCAAGCTTTTCATCATCTCCAATGTCTTTAAACAAACTCTCAAGCATACTGTTCTCTGACATATGTTCAGATTTATTTTCAGTGCTTTCATTATAACAGGACCATCTCTTTAAGTCGTCTGTCATTCCCCTTTTGTCACTATATAAATCATCATTGATAATATTCTCAACACTTCCATTAAATACAGTATGGCTTATATAAAACTCTTTGTCAATATAACCCGTATATATACATCCGCGATCAAAGGCATTTACAATATTTTTATATATTTTTTCTGAGCATACAATTCCCTTCAAAGCCGCTATCATAGTCATCAAATCTCTGTCATTTTGAAATTTATCTATAAGCTCTTCTATATATTTTACAATTTCATTGTAACTTATTTTACCTTGTCCGCACATAGTTATAAGTGCATTTAATGCTGTATTCCTTACAAAAAAATCAATACACGAATTTTCAACAGCCTCCTTAAGGGAATCAATATCCTTAGTATCTGCTGTATTTGCCAGTATAACATGTAAATTTTCTGTTGATGCATCTCCAAGCCAGAAATAAATGTCATCTTTATTCATGTACAAATATTCAACAATGTAAGGAAAGCCACTATTTTCTTTAAATTCCGAAAGAAGAAACATAGCAATTATCTGATCATATTCATCGTCACGATTATTACTATTTTCAAGTGGATATTTAATTTGCTCAATAAGTTTCGGTATTGCTTCATCCTTATGTTGTCTTATAAAATCAATTTCTTTCTGTGGAAATTCTTTTGTAAATTTATTTATTCTTTCAAGTGCATTCTGTAAATTCATTTTCTATCTCCTAAATTCGTTGTTAATTATAAAATGCAGTCTTTGTATTGCTGTCCCAGCTCACTTCTGCTCCAAGTGCTTCACCCAGCACTCTAAAAGGTACATACATTCTTCCATCATTTATTTCCGCCGTAACACCGTCATCCATATACACGTCTTCACCGTTTATATTGACAATTCCGGACCCTGCAGTGAAAGAAACCATATTTCCGTTATATGTTATAATAGCTGTCTTTGTATATTCATTCCATGATATTGTATTAATACTGCCGTTACCGCTGTATCCGTCTGCAAGAGCAAGACTTACTGCCCTTAGGGGCACAAGCATAGCCCATGAACCTGCCTGTATATAAGGTGCTCCGTCTAGTATAATATTTTCGCCGTTTACAACCATTATACTGCTTCCTATTGTTACCTGAACACTGTTAATTTTATTTTCTGTTTTTACACTTTCCGTTGTTTCCTCAGTTACTGCCTCGGTTGTTTCCTCAGTTACTGTTTCCGTTGTTTGTGTATTTCCCTGATTAAATACATAATTTCCATAGCTCAAAGAAGTATCATTAACTTTTCCTGATAATTTAACTCTTACAAAACCGTCCTCTTTAACATAAACAGGAAGAGGAATAGAATAATAAGGTGCATCAATTGAACCATTGAAGTTTGTCAGAGATTTGTCAGCATACTCTCCCGGAATATTACAAAGAGATACTCTTATTTTGTAATCACTTAATCTTGTAATTTTATATGGCACATATGAAACAGGTCTGCCGGACATAGCAGTATAAAAGTTGTCACTTCCATTCCATGTATAACTTCTGTAACCCTTATACTGATATCCGACTCCCTTGCCGTTATATCCTATTTCATCGGTGCTTCCGGTTCCGTTAATTACAGCTGACGAAAAAACAACCGCATTTTCAAACTCAATTTCTACATATGCACCTGTTGCCACCTCATTACTGGGCTGTATAATAAGCTGAGCACTTACGGCCTCCCCTGCCTTTTTTACAGCACCGCTTTCATTAATGCGGTTCCTTGACCCTGCATATACAGATAAAGTCATAATCATTATAAAAACAAGCATTAAACATATTTTCTTCATACAAATCCTCCCCCTAAAACTTAAGGTGTTGCATTTGCAACACCTCAAACTGTCAATAAACTTAATTTTCAAAAAAAATTTGCAGTTTTTGAACAGCTAACTTGCAATTAGCGTCGCAGACTTTAATCCGCAAGGTGAAATCGCATTTCACCTGAGGACAGGAACTTTTCTGTAAACAAGCTGTTTTTTACAGCTTGTTTGCGGAAAACTTGAATTGAATCGGAAAGATTGATCCGACAAGGCGTAGCCTTGC
>CAZGIC010000004.1:0-10168 GCA_964526435.1 uncultured Lachnospiraceae bacterium
TGCCGTTCTTCTCAAGTATTTCAGAAGGTATTTCAATGGGGATTATTTCTTATACAGTTTTATATTTTATAAATCCTGATAAAAGTAAGAAATTGAGTTTATTAATGGTAATATTATCAATATTGTTTATTGTTAAGTATATAGTACTATAATTAAAAATTATTATGAATTTATTTTGCCTCGAATATTGAAAAATGTTCGGGGCTTTTATTTTGAATTAATTTACATTGCGGCATTCAAACATATGTGTTATAATATATAAACAAATGTTTGATGAGGTGGTTCTATGGACAGAATTATTTTACATTCTGACCTTAACAATTTTTATGCTTCTGTTGAATGCAGGGATAATAAAGAAATACGCAACTTTCCTGTGGCTGTCAGCGGTAATCCTGAAAACAGACACGGAATAGTACTTGCTAAAAATATGCTTGCAAAGCAAAAAGGTGTTAAAACAGGTGATACAATGTGGGAGGCTATGCAGAAATGCCCCGGAATAATATTTGTACCTCCCAGATTTGACAGATATATTGAAATATCAAAAATAGTTAGAAGTATATATTATGACTATACCGATTTAATCGAATCCTTTGGAATTGATGAGTGCTGGCTTGATGTTACCGACAGTGTGCCTTTGTTTCCCTCCGGAGAAAGTATTGCAGAGGAAATAAGGCAGAGGGTAAAGGAAGAAATTGGTGTTACTGTTTCAATAGGTGTTTCATTTAACAAAATATTTGCAAAGCTTGGCTCTGATATGAAAAAGCCTGATGCAATCACAATAATAAACAGGGAAAATTATAAAAAGAAAGTATGGCCCCTTCCTGTAAATGAACTGCTGTATGCAGGCAGGGCAACCAGCAGAAAACTTGAAAAACTTAATATATTTACAATAGGTGATCTTGCAAATTCCGATGAGGCGATTATAAGCAGGCATTTAGGTAAAAACGGCATTATGCTTCAGCAATATGCAAAGGGTAATGATGAAAGTCCTGTGAGAAATGTTGAATATTCACGGGAAGTAAAAAGTATTGGCAATGGAACCACAATGCCTTTTGATGTTACTGATATTGAAGATGTTAAAATTGTGCTTATGCTTTTAAGTGAAAGTGTGTCAAAAAGGCTCAGGGAAAAGAACTTTTATGCTACGACTATACAGCTTGGTATAAAGTTCAATACACTTGAAAGTATTGACAGACAGGCGCCTTTAAATAGTGCAACAAGAAGTGTTAAAGATATATTTAGTCAATCCCTTTATATATTTAAAAAGGAAAGGATAAATATGCCTGTAAGAGCACTGAGTGTAAGGGCTTGTAATCTTGTAAGAGAGCCTTTTTGGCAGGAAAGGCTTTTTGGGGGATACCGTGAGGAAAATGAAAAACTCGATATAATGAGTGATGATCTCAGAAACAAGTATGGCTGGGAAATAATTCAAAGGGGACTCATGCTTGAAAACAAAAGGCTTTCAGGTCTTAATCCTACAGATGACAATACATTACAGAAAATTGCGTTTTTTAAAGGATAATTTTTTTAGTTATGTTAAATTGCCAGAAACCTTTTATGAAAAATAATTATTGATATTTTAAATCAAAAAGGACTGTTACAGGAATTTATATAACAGTCCTTAATAAATTACACAATTAATCTATATATGTTCTCAGAGTTCCTATATTTTCAATAAAGCATTCTACCACATCACCGTGTTTTAAAAACTTTGGTGGACGAAATCCCATGCCTACACCGGCAGGAGTACCCATTGAAATTATTGTGCCAGGCTTTAATGTCATACCCGAACTAAGCTCTGAAATTACATGAGGTATGTCAAATATAAATAACTCAGTTGTGCTGTCCTGACGAAGCTCACCGTTTACATAAGATTTTAAATGCAAAATCGGAGGGCGTTCAAATTCATCTTCCGTTACAATGGCAGGTCCCATGGGAGTAAATCCGTCAAGGCTTTTACCGAAGTACCACTGTTTATGTCTTGTCTGAAGATTTCTTGCACTTATATCATTTATAATTGTGTATCCAAATATATATTTAAAGGCATCTTCTTTCTTTACATTTCTGCATGTTCTGCCTATAACTACACCAAGTTCACACTCATAGTCAAGACTATCTACAATATCACTGTATCTTGAAATGGTTCCGTTATGAGGAACTGCTTCATTAACTCTTTTTGAAAAATAAACAGCATAGGGTCTGTCGCCGCCGAAAGATTCCTTTTTATACCTTGCTGATTCAGCTGCATGTTCCATAAAGTTTATGCCAAGGCATATAATATCCTGCTTTGGCTCCGGAATAGGGGAAAGAATTTCAACCTCTTGTACAGCTATGGGATTGCCTGCCATTGCGGCTATTGTTTCAAATGATATATCTGAGTCAATAAGCTGATTCATTGAATTAAAGGGCAGGGGATATAAATATCTGTCTGTAATAATGCCTACAGATTTTTTACTCTGATGAATAAATGTTACAAGCTTCATGAGCATACCTCCTAACATAATAATATTTTATATTTAAATTATAGCATAAACAAAAAATAAATAAAAGGAAAAAATATAGTCAGTTATTAGAACAAATATTTGACAAATTAGAAAATTTGTTGTATAATCATAATATAACAAACAAATGAACGATTAATAGGGGGTTAGATTATGAATATTAACGGACTTACTAAGATTTGTATAAATTTACTTGCAGCTGTTGTTGTTTTTATAATTATGTATTGCGTAAATTTTGGCTTAAGCTGGTTAAATAATTTAAGCTGTAGTGATATGTTGATTGTTACACTGCCTTTTATTGTACTTAGTATATTGTGTCTTGCTACTTTCGGCATTGTTGCAGACCGTATTGAAGAAAGAAGACAAATGGAAATACGAAAAAGAAAACGAATTTTTATTCTCAAGAGAGCGTATAGAAACAGAAACAAAATAATAGTTTTGAAAAGCGTACCTAAATTTGAATTGTTTTCTTAAATTATAATTTAAACATTGACAAAACCGTCTGTTTATCTTATAGTTATAAGTATAGATATTTTACAGGAAAGGTGATAAAAAATGAAAATAGCTTTAATTAATGAAAATAGCCAGGCTGCAAAAAATGAACTTATATGTTCTACACTTAAAAGTGTTGTGGAACCTAAGGGACACGAAGTATTTAACTACGGTATGTATACTGCTGAAGATGATGCACAGCTTACATATGTACAGTGTGGTATTCTTGCAGCAATTTTGTTAAATTCAGGTGCTGCCGATTTTGTTGTGACAGGCTGCGGTACAGGTGAGGGTGCAATGCTTGCATGCAATGCTTTCCCAGGAGTTTTATGCGGTCACATTGTAGATCCTTCTGACGGATATATGTTTGCACAGATCAATGACGGTAACTGTGCTGCATTCCCATTTGCAAAAGGCTTTGGCTGGGGTGCTGAGCTTAACTTAAAGTATACATTTGAGCAGTTATTCTCCGGCGAAAGCGGACAGGGCTATCCTAAGGAAAGAGTTGTTCCTGAGCAGAGAAATAAGAAGATCCTTGATGAAGTTAAGAAGGTTACTCATACTGATATTATGTATATACTTAAAAATATAGATCAGGATTTATTAAAGGGTGCTGTAAGCGGAGAAAAATTCAGTGAATATTTCTTTGCTAACTGTAAGAATGATGAAATTGCTGAATATATAAAAGGTATTTTAGCTTAAATAGAAATTAACTTATCTTTTTGACACCACACAATATGTGTGGTGTTTTTTATTACTTTTTATATAAAATAACAAATTGTGAATAATTTTTTATTTCTACAATTTTAATGATAAATTTTAAATATTTAATTGCATTTATTACGAAATTATGATATAATTATTAAAATATTCTAATTTTTATCAAAATACAGATAAATTAGAAAATCGGATGAAATTCCAATAAATATATTTAACAGGAGGTACATAATGAATTCCGATACATTAATGGTTTTATTTGCAATGATTGCTTATATGCTTATTGTTATAGGTATAGGCTTGTTTTTTGCAAAGAGAGCACAAGCAAACAGTGAAAACTATTTTTTAGGCGGAAGATCTCTTGGTCCTTGGGTTGCAGCAATGAGTGCAGAAGCTTCAGATATGAGTGGATGGCTCCTTATGGGATTGCCCGGACTTGCTTACTGGACAGGACTTGCAGATGCAGCATGGACTGCTATAGGTTTAGCAATAGGTACATATGTAAACTGGCTTATTGTTGCAAAGAGATTAAGAAAATATTCTGCTGTTTCAGGAGATGCAATAACTATACCTGATTTTTTCAGTAACAGATTCCATGAGAAAAGAAAAGTAATTCTTGCTATATCAGCATTGTTTATACTTGTATTTTTTACAATCTATGCTTCAAGTTGCTTTGTAACTTGCGGCAAGCTTTTCAGTGCACTTTTTGACGCTGATTATCATGCTATGATGATAGTTGGTGCATTATTTGTAGTTATATATACAGTTTTAGGCGGATTTTTGGCCGAAAGTGCATCTGATTTTATGCAGGGCGTAGTAATGTTCTGTGCTTTGGTAGTAGTTGTTTCACTTGGTGTTATTAATGCCGGTGGTATAAGTGCTGTAATTGAAAATGCAAAAGAAATACCAGGATATTTTTCATTAACTTCTATTGCTGCACCTGAACTTAACAACGAAGGCATACAGCAAGCTGTAAATGAAGTTCCTCAATTCGGTGAAGCATCAAAATATGGATTTATAACTATACTCTCAACTCTTTCATGGGGACTTGGTTACTTTGGTGTGCCTCAGGTACTTTTGAGATTTATGGCTATAAGAAAAGTAGATGAACTTAATCAATCAAGAAGAATTGCTACAATATGGGTTGTAATTTCTCTTGCAACTGCTGTATTTATAGGATTAATCGGCAGAAGCCTGTTCCCATTTACTGATGAACTTGCAACAAAAAGTTTAAGTGAAAATGTATTTGTAGTTATGGCTCAGGCAATGCTTCATCCTGTTTTTGCAGGTATTGTTATGGCTGGTATTCTTGCTGCAACTATAAGTTCTTCTGATTCATATCTGCTTATTGCAGCATCTGCATTTTCAAAGAACATATTTGAAGGCATTATAAAAAAGGATGCAGATGATAAGCTTGTTATGCATGTTTCAAGAGGTGTACTTTTACTTATATCATTAATAGGTATTATAATTGCATGGGACGAAGAAAGTGTTATATTTAGTCTTGTTTCATTTGCATGGGCAGGTTTTGGTGCCACATTCGGACCACTTATGTTGTTTTCTCTCTTCTGGAAAAGAACAACAAGAGCAGGTGCTGTTGCAGGCATGGTTACAGGTGGTGTAATGGTATTTGTATGGAACCTGGGTATAAGTAAACTTGGCGGAATATTTGCTATATATGAACTTTTACCGGCATTTTTACTTTCATCAATTGCAATAATAATTGTATCTCTTGCTACAAAAGAACCTAGCAAACAGATATATGATGAATTTGAAAGAGCAAAAACTTATACTGAATAAACAATATAAACAAGAAGCCGTTTAATAAGAAACGGCTTCTTGTTTTTACATATAAATATTATTTAAGTAACAAATTTTAATTTTACTACAGTAGTTATATAAAATGTGGTTGAAAATATAGGCGAAATATGTTATCATATTTAATAATAGATATATGTATTGTATATAAAAAAATTTATTTACAAATAAGGGAAAACGTGGAGGTGTTTGGATGGCGGCTATACATGAATCCGGTGAAAATTATCTTGAAGCCATACTTGTGATTAAGGAAAGAAAGGGTTATGTAAGATCAATTGATATAGCCAATGAGTTAGGGGTGTCAAAACCAAGTGTAAGCAGAGCAATGTCAGTTTTGCGTAAGGAAGGACTTATTGATATAGATGGACTTAACCAAATTTTGCTTACAGATGACGGAAGAAAAATTGCTGAAACAATATATGAAAGACACAGAGTTTTAACTGAATTTTTGGTTTCACTTGGAGTTGATGAAGAAACTGCAGCTAATGACGCCTGCAGAATGGAGCATGTTATAAGCCCAATTTCATTTCAAAAAATAAAAGAACGTTTCTTTGATAATTAAAATTAAAGAAATAATGTTTATTATTACTTTTATAAATTTAATTTACTTTAATATTTATATATAATAAAGAACAGAATAATATATTTAAATAAACAAATAATATTTTTAAATAATTAACGGGGGGATTTAAATGTCGGTTATAACTATAACAAAAGATAATTTTGAAATAGAAGTATTAAAAAGCGATAAGCCTGTGCTTATAGATTTTTGGGCATCATGGTGCGGACCATGCAGAATGCTTTCTCCTGTCGTAGATCAGATTGCTGAGGAAAACACTGCAATTAAAGTTGGAAAAATAAATGTAGACGAGGAACCTGAACTGGCACAAAAATTCAGTGTTATGTCCATACCCACTCTTATTTCTTTCAGAAACGGAGAAGCTGTTAACAGGAGTGTTGGCGTAATATCAAAGGAAGAAATACTAAATCTCATATAATTAATTAAAGTTAAAAATCTGCAAAATGTTAAAATATTTTGCAGATTTTTTATTGGCTGTGGATATATGAAACATTAATTGACTGGTCTTTTAACCAACATATTAAAATAATATAATAAAATCACTGTAAAAAATTATTGAAATTTATATTTTAAAATCATCTTTACTTATGCATCCAAGTTGAAAAATAAGAAATATGTAAATCATAAAAACAGCTGCAAGCGTTGCAATTACAGAATGTTTGTATTCAATATTATTCCATACATGATGCATTCCAAGATTACCGCAAAGACAAGCTGCTGTAATTGCAAGAGACGGTTTTATGTATTGCTTTATAATTTGAATATTTATATCTAAAACTTTATTTACTCTGTATATTGTCATAAACGTTGTTGCTATTGAGTTAATTATCCATGGATATATGTAGCCTTCTATTCCATAAAATGGAATTGCAAAACATATAGCACAAATATTTATTATAGACGAAATAAGCCCTGTTTTAAATATAAATAACTGTTCACCCAGACCATTTAAAACAGCTGACATAGTGACCTGTGTATACATAAAAGGGCACAGTATAGCTAATGTTTTCAGCATTTTACCTATTTGTGTCTGTGAATAAATAAGAATGCCAAGCTCTGTTGGAAAAGCTATAAACATCCCTGTTGTAAAGGCACTTATTATTGCTGTTATTGTAAGGGATTGATGAAGGGTACTTCTTATTCTAGTATGTTTTTTTAGAGCATAGCTTTCAGATATAGCAGGCATTGCCGCTGTTGCAAGAGCGATAAGCAATGAAGATGGAAACGTTATAAGAGGCATTGCCATTCCTGTAAGGCGTCCAAGAAGACTTATAGCTTCAGCCTGTGTCATTCCATATACCTGAAGCTGCTGAGGCATAAGAATATTTTCAACTGTTGAAAAAAGTGAACCTGCCATTCTGTTAAGAGTAAGTGGCACAGCCATTGTGCCAATCATAACAATGGCTCCTTTAGGAGTAATTATAGGAGCAGAATATTTCTTTCTTTTTATAATGTAATGTATAAATACATATAAAAATGATATTATTTCACCTGCAGCCATACCCCATACTGCAGCTCCGCAGGCATATTCAAGTCCTTTTGGTATAAAAGTACCCGCTAAAAGGTATATAACAATCATTCTTATACTTTGTTCAATAACCTGACTAACAGCAGAAATAGCTGTATTCTGTAAACCAAGGTAATAGCCCCGCAGTATTGACCCTGCAGCCATAAAGGGAAAGCATATACTTATTATTCTTAAAGATAAGGCTGTTCTTATGTCTTTTACTATTATTTTTGCAATAACTTCCGAAAAATTATATGTAATCAAACTAAACAAAAAAGCAATAAACACTGCCGTAAAAAGTGAATAATGAAGAATACGTTTAACATTTCCAATTGCTCCTCTTGCTTTCTCCTGGGCTGTAAGTTTTGACATTGTTGTAGAAAGTCCTGAAGAGGATACAGACCATACAAGCATATACAAAGGTGTTATGAGCTGATAGAGTCCCATTCCCTCTGCACCGATGGTCTTTGCCATATATATTCTGTAGAAAAAGCCTATTATTCTAGTTACAACATTTGCTGCAGTTAATATTAATGCACCTTTTATTATTGTTTGTCTATACATAAAATCCTCCCTTTGTCCCTTAAAATATTCTATGAGGGAAAGTATAAATTATGAGGATTATAGTTCCCTTATTTATACAAAATTTTCAAGTATTCTGTCATTTTCTATTGACAAAATTATTCAAAATTGTTATATTAATTATAGATGTTGCATAACTGACGGAAATGTGGATAACCACAGGGAAGTGCAACGGGTAAAAGCCGACTGTCTGGGCATGGAGCTTGGAATGGTGCGGCATTTTTTATTTTAATTTTAGGAGGTTTACAAATGAGAGCTTTAATCAGTGTATCTGACAAAACGGGTATTGTGGAATTTGCAAAAGCACTTAATGATTTAGGTGTTGAAATTGTATCTACAGGAGGCACATACAATAAATTAAAGGAAGCAGGACTGCCTGTAATAGGCATATCAGATGTAACAGGTTTTCCTGAATGTCTTGACGGAAGAGTTAAAACACTTCATCCAAATATCCATGCCGGACTTCTTGCAATGAGAAGCAATACTGAGCATATGGCACAAATAAAAGAACTTAATGTGGATTTAATTGATATTGTGGTTGTAAATCTTTATCCTTTTAAGCAGACAATTATGAAGCCTGATGTTACATTAGAAGATGCTATTGAAAACATTGATATCGGCGGTCCTACAATGCTTAGAGCTGCAGCAAAAAACTATCAGGATGTTTCAGTTATAATTGATCCTGCTGATTATGAACAGGTTTTAAGTGAGTTAAAGGAAAATAATAAGGTATCTGTTAAAACTAACTTCTACCTTGCTGCAAAAGTATTTAACCATACAGCTTATTATGATACAATGATTGCAAATTATCTTAAGGATAAAGCAGGACTTCCAAAATATCCTGATACAATTTCAATGACATTTGAAAAGGTTCAGGAAATGAGATACGGTGAAAATCCTCATCAGGCAGCAGCTTTTTATAAAGAAGTAGGGGATAATTCAGGTATGCTTACAGGAATTGAACAGTTACATGGTAAAGAATTGTCATTTAATAACATTAATGATACTCACGGCGCACTTGAACTTTTAAAAGAATATGAGGAACCTACGGTTGTTGCATGCAAACATTCAAATCCTTGCGGAGTTGCAAGCGGTAAGGATATTTACGAAGCTTATACAAAGGCTTACAATACTGATCCTGTATCTATTTTCGGCGGTATTGTATGTGCAAACAGAGTAATCGATAAAGCCACAGCTGAAGAAATGTCAAAGATTTTTCTTGAAATAATTCTGGCTCCTGGTTTTGATGATGATGCCTTTGAAATTCTTACAAAGAAGAAGAATATAAGACTTTTAAAACTTAATAATATTGAACGCAGACAGCCTGAAACAGCCTTTGATGTTAAGAAAGTAAGCGGCGGTATTCTTATACAAGATGTAGATAACAAGCTTTTAGGCGATGAATTAAAAGTAGTTACAGACAGAGCACCAAGTCCTGAAGAAATGGAAGATCTGCTCTTTACATGGAAGATTGTAAAATATACAAAGTCAAATGGTATAGCTATAGGCAAAAACAAGCAATCTATAGGTGTTGGGCCTGGACAGGTAAACAGAATCTGGGCTACTGAACAGGCAATTGATCACGGTACAAAGCAGTTAGGTGCAGATGCTGTAAAAGGTGCAGCTCTTGCAAGTGATGCTTTCTTCCCATTTGATGACTGTGTTGAAGCTGCTGCAAAGGCAGGAATTACATGTATCATTCAGCCGGGCGGTTCAGTAAGGGATCAGGACAGTATTGATGCCTGCAATAAACATGGCATAGCTATGGTATTTACAGGTATGCGTCATTTCAGACATTAATTAAATAAACAGTCTTAAACCTGAGATTTATAAAAATTGAGAGGTCAGATTATTCCTGACCTCTTAAATTTTGTATTGGCTCAAAGTTTGTGTTTAAAAGCTTATAATATATTTCATTGTCAATAATTCTTATTTTAATCATACCGTTATAATTTGTGCTAAGAAACGGAA
>CAZGIC010000004.1:10268-54354 GCA_964526435.1 uncultured Lachnospiraceae bacterium
TTGTCAATAATTCTTATTTTAATCATACCGTTATAATTTGTGCTAAGAAACGGAATATTCATACTATTGTAAAAAGCTATTGTTTTATCAGATGGATGACCATAAATATTATTATGTCCTGCTGAATTTACTGCCAGTTCAGGACTTACAGCATTAATAAATTTTTCTGAAACAGACCCTGAGGAACCGTGGTGAGGAACTTTAAGTATATCTGCATCAATTTCAGCAGAATCTGCAGCTTTATCCATAACATCGCTGTCAATATCACCGGTGAAAAGAATATTTCTGTTTCCATATGTCACTTTATATACAGCAGAAGTATTGTTTGTACTTACAGCGTTTTTGTCAACATATACAAGTTTTATTGACATATTTTCGGTAAGCTGTTCTTCGTAATCTTCGCTGACATACTCAATGGATATATCCTTTGAGCCGGCATAATCTATAATTGTATTATAGTTTTCATTTTTATCGCAGTATTCAGAGATATAAATCTTTTCCACCGGTATAAGTTCTGCAACTTCAGTTACACCACCCATATGGTCATAATCCATATGAGAAATATATATACCATCAATTTTACTTATACCGTTATATTGCAGTTGTTCAAAAAGAACTTCGCCATAGTTTTTATATTCACTGCTTCCTGCATCCATAACATAGCATTTGTCGCCATCTTTAATAACGGCACAGTCGCCCTGACCAACATATACAACATACATTTCAAAACCTTCGTATTTTGTATGTATATTAACAAAAAGGAATATAACGGAAAGTATAAGAGGAAATATTATATAAATTTTTCCCATAAGAATTTTATATATAAAAAACAGAACAACATATATCAGTATAAAACTTATTGAAGATATTGCTCCTGTTTGTACATTGGCAAAAGGCAGTAATAAAGAAAAATCAGAAATATATTCTATAATTTTTAAAACCACATAAACAGAGCCTGACAGGAACACTCCTATATTTAATATCAATGTTCCGATTATTGTTGATAAAAGACCAAAAATCAATATAAACTCAGAAAGAGATACTACCAGAATATTTACGATAAAATCGATACAATTTATGTAATAAAAATTATAAGCCGTTATTGGCTTTGTCGTTAATGATATGGCAATTGAAATAACTACAAGGTTTATTAGTTTGTTTTCAATTTTATATTTTTTAAGTATTTCAGATGCAAAGCCTATTGTAAATACTGCTGCAAATGAATATTGAAATCCCAAATCATAAATATAATAGGGATTTATAAAAAGGAGTAGGGCACAGGCAATTGAAGTGGAAGATATAAGGTCATATTTTCTGCTTATTAATCCGCTTAAAATATAGAAAAACATCATAACACCGGATCGCACTACAGATACACTTCCGCCTGTAAGTATAATATAAAAACAGATAAATAAAACAACGACTAATGATGATAAGTACTTTCCCAAAGGTCTTACCATAACTAATATAATACCTGCAAGTATTGAAATATGCATACCTGAAATTGCTATAATATGAACAATACCTGCTTTTCTGTAAAGGTCATATAGTTCATCGTCAAGATTATTTCTGTCACCAAGGAGCATTGCAGTCATAAGACCTGCTTCTTTTGAAGGATAGAGTTTGTTTATTGTTGACTGTAGTGCAAGTGAAATATTTTTAATTCTATATTTAAGTGTATCATTATGACCTGTAACAACAACATCGTCAGGAAATGTTTTATATTCAATACCTTTTATTTTAAAATAACGAATTTCGTTAAAATCTGTTTCGTTTCTTTTAATATTGCCATGAGATATTGTGGATATAAATTCTACAGTATCACCAATATTAAGTTCTTTGTTTACATACATATACATATTTATATTATCATATATATCTGTATTATTAAAACTCATATACTTAGCTTTGATTTTGTACTTTATAGTATCATCATAGATATTTACAATATCGGAAACATCAGCTTTTACAGATAGAGGATAATCAGTATCCGCTATAGTTTCAATTTGATTATTTGTATATAATCCGGAAGTTGAACCTAAAGAAAGTGCAAGCAATGCTGCAGGTATAAGAATACAGCATAACAGATTTTTATGTATTGTAACAATAACAAATGTAAGTACTGTAATTACAGCAATAAAAATATATAAATGACAAGGGTCATATGAATATATGCCGAAAAGTATACCGATTATTGTATATAAAAGAATATATAGAGCAGGTCTTAACATCATATAAGTATACCTCGTAAATATTATATTTAATATAAATATAACACAGGGCAGACTTAAAAACAACATAAATCGATAATATCCGACAAATTAACCCATATATAACTATTCATAAAACACAAGTTTTACGAATAGTTGGGGTGTTTTTTACTGATGATCTGCTGAATTCTCCTTAAAGTGTCTTAAATAGTTATATTCTAGCAAAATATTGTAAAATTAACAAGTACATATAATTGCCGAAAAAATTAAATTTTTTCAATTTTGATAATGCAAATGAATATCTATTGAATTAAACTCTAAGTCAAAATAATATATTGAAAATTAAAAATAAATGTGGTAAAATATCTGCAAATTATATGAAGGAGAAAAATTATGACAGAAAAAGAAAAAATGCTTGCATCTATGCTTTATGATGCCAATGATAATGTTCTTTTAAATGACAGAAATACGTGTAAAGATTTGTGTTTTGAATATAATAATACAAAGCCCTCTGATACAAAAAAACAAAGAAATATAATAGAAAAACTTTTAGGTAATATAAAAGGAAATTTTTGTATTACAGCACCTTTCTGGTGTGATTATGGATATAATATAGAAATAGGCAATAATTTTTATACAAATCATAACTGTGTAATTCTTGACTGTGCAAAAGTTAAATTTGGTGACAATGTATTTATAGCTCCTGACTGTGGATTTTATACAGCAGGACATCCTATTGATTCTGAAACAAGAAATAAAGGTCTTGAATATGCAAAACCTATTACAGTCGGAGATAATGTATGGTTTGGCGGCGGAGTCAGAGTTTTGCCCGGAGTTACAATAGGAAGTAATGTTGTTATAGGAAGTGGCAGCGTTGTAACAAAAGATATACCTGATAATGTTGTTGCTGCAGGCAATCCATGTCGTGTTTTACGCCCTGTTACTGAAGATGACAAGCATAAATAAAACAACAGATATTATACATAAAAAATTTGTCTGTAAAGAACCTAAAGGCTGCCAAAAATGGCAGCCTTTAAATAATGCTTTATCTATGCGTTTATATAAATGTTATAGCATTTGTCTTTTATTTTTTCCGACAGTTTCTGTAAATCTTCAGATCTTCTGCCCAAAGCTTTTATAACTACATATCCCTTATTATTGCATGTAATCCCACAAGGATTTTCATAATCCTCTATTATCTGCGACACATTATCATAGGCGTCTATATTGCAAATAACCATACTTAAAAGATGAGTGTAATTTTCATACAATCCAATATCACTTAAATCCATATGTTCAGGTTCAAATTTTGTATTGTCACGATATTCAAGATTATTATCTTCATATAAATTCAATATGGAATGATAATATTTATATTGAAAGCACTCGCCTCTGGTTATTCTTCCTCCTGATAGTATATCTGTATATACAAAAGCTGAACTGTTATCGGCAAGATTTATATTTATGCAATTTTTAAATGCTGAATCGGCATAAGGTATAACAGGCAGAGGATTATAGCAAAAAAAACTGTTTTTATCAAGGGTTATTTCAGTATTTCTTTCTGCATATCCCTTTAGCATTTTGTGTATCTTTTCAAATGACTGGGAATATATTTCCGCCTTACAGCCCTCTCCTATTTTTATGCTTATTTTCTGAATATCCCCTTCCATTAACCCTGGAGATGCTGACATTTGTAATAGCTTCATTAAGTTGTTTTCATAAAAAGGTTTCATTATTTTAAAAGGCGATGTAAAATAAATATCATTTACAACCGTCTTATTATTCTTATTTATTATATCGATGTCAAGTTTTGAAATATCTGCAAATCTGTTTTCCATTTACTCCATACCTTCAAACATAACATTTTCTTTGATCCATTTAACAACTTCGTCAACACCCTCATCAGAGCGGATATTTGTAAACACAAAAGGTCTTTCGCCTCTCATTTTTTTGCTGTCTCTTTCCATAACTGATAAATCTGCTCCAACATAAGGTGCCAAATCTATTTTATTTATAACAAGAAGATCACTTCTTGTTATTCCCGGTCCGCCTTTTCTTGGAATTTTATCTCCTTCAGCTACATCTATTACAAATATTGTGGCTTCCACAAGTTCCGGAGAAAAGGTTGCTGACAGATTATCTCCTCCGCTTTCAATAAATATGAGTTCTGTATCCGGAAATCTGTCTATAAGTTCGTCAACAGCCTCAAGATTCATAGATGCATCTTCTCTTATTGCTGTATGAGGACAGCCTCCTGTTTCTACACCTATTATTCTTTCTTTGGGCAGAACTGAATTTTTGCATAAAAATTCAGCATCCTCCTTTGTATAAATATCATTTGTAATTACACCAATGCTGTAATCCTTTGAAAGTTTCCTTGTTAATATTTCTATAAGTGCCGTCTTTCCTGAACCGACAGGTCCTGCAATACCTATTTTAATATAACTCATATTATAACAACCCCTTTGTTTATTTAATTTATGACATATAAATTCTTGAATAAAGTTTTTCGTGCTCCATACACCTTATATCAAATGCAGGTGCAGACAAACAAAATTCATCTTCACTCATTTCAAGTACACAATTAACAGTATCCTTTAGAAGTTTATAACTTGAATATAATATCTTCTGCCCTGCACTCTGACTTAATGGTACCGTTTTTACACAATTATTTATCATTGCAGAACATTGAGCATAAATATATGTATTTAATGCTGTTTCAAGATCAGCTTCAGATGCTCTGCAAATAACACCATAGGCAGTTGAATGGTGTTTATTTGCATAATTCAAAGCTATATATTCATCAAAATATTTATTTTTAAGCTGAATATTACAGCCATTTAGTGTTTTAATAAATCTTGAGCCAAGCTTTAATGATGCCTGCCTTATTTCCCTGGGACTTTTTGATGCTGTCAGTATATTATCGATTTTTTTTAATTCATTTACATTATCTGCCTTCTCATAAGCAAGTCTTACACCTAAAAGCTCAGTATTTGCCATACTGTATTTAATTTTGCTGTATATATATTTTTCAACATCATATTCATTTTTTATAATATCTTTCTGAATATATGTTTCAAGCCCATAAGAATGGGAAAATCCGCCTATTGGAAATAATGCATCATTTATTTGTAAAAGTAAATATTCTGTATTCAATATACCCACCCTTAATGTGTATGATTATTTATTGATGAAGATATTGCCTTATCAAAATTAAGCTTTACCAGCTTTTTTTCAGCTTTAACTCTGTAACATTCGCCATCAATATGTCTGTGTATTTTTTGTATCATTTCAAGCATAGGCTGATTATATGGTGTAATAAACTGATTTTCATTATCACCATAAAAAAGTGTTGCATGCCTGTTTCCTATTTCGTAACACAGTTTTGGTATAAGGCATGGATTTTCAGCTTCTGCTACAATAACTTCACAAGGCGGAATATTTACAGCAATCACCATATCATCGTCTGCATACAAAACGTCATTTTGTTTAAGTCCTCTGACTAAAATATCATTATCAAGGCGTATTCCCAGTTCTGTTCCTGAATGTGTTTTCTTTTTGTGAAGCTTTTTAAACGCCTCATGCCATTCTATATCAACATAATCACATTTAAGATTTTTAAATTTGTCATCATTGAGATTGCCAAGTATTTTTTCACATAACATATATTTTCTCCTTAGAATAAGCTGTACATTTGAGTAAGAGGCAGTTTTTTCGCCGGCTTTGATGTAATTTCAACCCCGTCTGCAGTAACCTTATATGTTTCAGGATCAACAGTTATGCTTGGTGTACAGCTGTTATACTTCATATCATTTTTACTTATATTTCTGCAGTTTCTAACAGGAACAACAGTTTTTTCAAGTCCCAGTTTTTCTTTAATATTGTTATCCATTGCCGCCTTTGATACAAAAGTAAGGCAGGTTGTATATTTTGCCTTGCCATGAGCAGCAAACATAGGCTGATACATTACAGGCTGTGTTGTTGGAATTGAAGCATTTGCATCTCCCATTTTTGATGCTATAATCATTCCACCCTTAATTATAATATCAGGTTTAACTCCGAAAAAAGCAGGATTCCATATTACAAGATCAGCAAACTTACCAACCTCAACAGAGCCTACATAGTCTGCTATACCATTTGTAATTGCAGGATTAATTGTATATTTTGAAACATATCTTTTTACACGGAAATTATCATTATTTCCTGTTTCTTCCGGCAAAGGACCTCTCTCTTCTTTCATTTTGTGAGCTGTCTGCCATGTTCTTGTAATGACTTCACCTATTCTTCCCATTGCCTGAGAATCTGAACTCATCATTGAAAATATACCCATATCGTGGAGCACATCTTCTGCAGCTATTGTTTCAGGTCTTATTCTGGAGTCGGCAAAGGCAACATCTTCAGGAATTTTATTATCAAGATGATGGCATACCATAAGCATATCCAAATGTTCGTCTATAGTATTAACAGTAAAAGGCATTGTAGGATTTGTAGATGAAGGAAGAATATTTGGAAATCCTGCTGCTCTTATAATATCAGGAGCATGTCCCCCTCCTGCTCCCTCTGTATGGAAAGTATGAATAACTCTTCCATTTATGGCAGCTATTGTATCCTCTACGCATCCGCCCTCATTTAATGTATCTGTATGTATAGCAACTTGTATATCATATTTATCTGCAACATTAAGTGCAGAATCAATGACCCCTGGCGTTGAACCCCAGTCCTCGTGAATTTTAAGTCCCATAGCTCCTGCCTCAATTTGTTCTTCCAAAGGAGCATTGCTGCCACAGTTACCCTTTCCCATAAATCCGAGATTCATTGGATATTCTTCTGCAGCAAGAAGCATTTGTTTTAAATTCCATGGACCGGGAGTGCATGTTGTTGCGTTTGTTCCGTCAGCAGGTCCTGTACCGCCGCCAATCATGGTTGTTATTCCGCTGTATAATGCACATTCCACCTGCTGCGGGCATATAAAATGAATATGTGAGTCAATACCGCCTGCAGTAACAATCATACCCTCCCCTGCAAGAGCTTCTGTTGATGCTCCTACAGTCATTCCCGGAGTTACACCATCCATAATATCGGGATTGCCTCCGTGACCAATAGCGGCTATTTTACCGTCTTTAATTCCTATATCTGCTTTATATATGCCGGTATAGTCAACAATAAGTGCATTTGTTATTATTAAATCAAGATCACCATCAGCAGAAGTGGAATTAACGCTCTGTCCCATTCCGTCCCTTAATGTTTTACCTCCGCCGAACTTTGCCTCATCACCATAAACTGTATAATCTTTTTCCACTTCTATAACAAGATTTGTATCCGCAAGCCTTACCTTATCCCCTGTAGTGGGACCATACATCATGGCATATTTTTCACCGCTTATTTTTGACATTTCTTATGACCTCCTAGGAAATAAATTCTTTTTCTTCAGCTTTTTTAATGCTTTCTGTCTTCGTTTCTTCGGAACAAATACCACAGGTAAGATTATTTAAACCATATACCATTTTTTTGCCTCCGATTTCAACAAGTGTTACAGTTTTTTCTTCGCCGGGTTCAAACCTTACTGCTGTACCTGATGGAATATCAAGATGCATACCAAAAGCTTTTTCTCTTTCAAATTTAAGAAGTTTGTTTACTTCAAAAAAATGGAAGTGTGAACCTATCTGTATTGGTCTGTCACCTGTATTTGCCACAGTAATTTCAATAGTCTTTCTGCCTTTATTAAGCTCAATATCTCTGTCTAAAGCAATTATTTCACCTATTTTCACATTATAGCCTCCTTACTGAATCGGATTATGAACTGTTACAAGTTTTGTGCCGTCCGGAAAAGTTGCTTCTACCTGAACTTCATGTACCAATTCGGCAACTCCTTCCATAACATCATCTTTGCTAAGTATTTTTCTTCCTATACTCATAAGTTCTGCAACAGTTTTGCCATCTCTTGCAAGCTCCAGAAGTTCAGAACTTATATATGCAACTGATTCCACATAATTCAGTTTCAGTCCTCTTTCCATTCTTTCCTTTGCAAGCATACCTGCCATATGAAGCATTAGCTTTTCCTGCTCTTTCGGATTTAATCTCATAATTTTACCTCCATAAAACAAAAAGTGCCCACAAAAGGCACCTTTACCAATTCATATCTTAAAGTATACATCATAATTTAATTTAAAGCAAGCCTAAATTTCCAATATTCATTTATAATGCAAAATACTTTCATATTTTCCGTAGTTATAAAACAAATCCCGGTAAACAAGCAATGTAATGCTCATTTACCGGGATAATTTTCAGTTATGTATTATTTCTGAACAAGATGTACGGCAAATCCGCCAAAATCTTCTTTTAAGTAAATTGAAGTAATTTTTCCGTTCTTTTCAACGGCAGTATCGTAATCAAATTCACCGCCCATAGCTTCAATATATCTGATAGCTCTTTCCATATAGTTAGTGCCAATTGCAATATGACCATTCTTTCCTAAGAACATCTGCTTTCTAACTTCAATACCCTTTGAAGCAAATACAGCAGAATTATGATTGTCAACAGGGAAGTTAAACAACTTGTTAAATCTTTCAGCAAGTGCCATAGCTGTAGATTCATCTTCAGTGTTTATACCAACATGTACCATTTCAAGACCGAGCATTGTTGCAACAGCTTCTTTACAAAGAGCAACGATTTCGTCAAACTTACCTTCGTCAATTAACTTGCCGGGAACCATCCAGCTTCCGCCGCAGCATATAATCTTCTCATAAGATAAATAACTATTTAAATTAGCTGCACTAATACCGCCTGTAGGCATAAACTTAAGGCTTGTAAATGCAGCAGCCATAGATTTGATCATCTTGAGACCGCCTGCAGCTTCAGCAGGGAAGAATTTAACAACTTCAAGACCAAGATTAACAGCATGATTAAGGTCACTTGGATTAGCTGTACCAGGAGTAAAAGGAGGATAGTTCTTTTCCTGACAGTAAGCAATAAGCTCTGGATCCAAACCAGGAGATACAAGAAACTTAGAACCTGCAGCTACAGCTCTGTCAGCCTGATCCTTAGTTAATACAGTACCTGCACCAACGATTAATTCAGGAACTTCTGCAGACATTCTCTTAATAGCTTCTTCTGCAGCAGCAGTTCTGAATGTTACTTCAGCACATGGAATACCACCTTCAACTAAAGCTTTAGCTAAAGGAACAGCTTTATCAGCATCATTAATTACTACTACAGGAACAATACCAATAGCACTTAACTTTTTTAATACATCATTCATTTTTATAAAACCACCTTTCTTAAATGCGAAGCTTTACGCCTAAAAATATTGTAACACGTTTGTAATATAAAGTCAATAAACTTTACCTGTAAAAAACAATATTTTTTTGATATACCAAACAGCATATTTCAATGTTGACATATTATAATATATGTGATAATATAATTATAATATTTAAGTAAAACACAGCACTTAGTGCATTATTTATCTGGTTGTATAAAGGCGTACATTGCATGGACTCAGTGCGTCTTTTTTTGTTTTATATACTTCCGGATAAGCAAGGAGGGACAGAACATGAAACTTTTACGGGAACAAAAAGAACGTGTTAATGAAACTCTTGACAGATATGGCGTTAAGTTCAGTCTGTACAAAAACGGAAAGTTTATTGAACAGCTTTTCCCTTTTGATGCCATTCCAAGAGTTATTGATGCAAAGACCTTTACAAAGCTTGAAAAGGGGCTGAAGCAGAGAGCCTGTGCTCTTAATCTTTTTCTTAATGACATATACTCAGAAAAATGTTATATTTTAAGAGATAATGTTATACCTGAAGAATATGTGTATAATGCTCCCGGATTTATGGCAGAATGCAGAAATATTAAACCGCCTATAGGCGTATACAATCATATTTCCGGAATTGATCTTGTTGAAGCACCCGATGACTGGTATATACTTGAGGACAATCTCAGAGTTCCTTCAGGTGCCTCATACCCAATGATAGCAAGAGATATTACAAGGCGTATAAGTCCTGAAACTTTTGAACAGAATAAAATTGTGGATAACAGAAACTATGCAAAGCTTCTTTCAGAAATGTTTAATGATGTAAATTGCGGAGGAATTACTGTTGTCCTTACTCCGGGACGTTATAATTCTGCATTTTTTGAACATTCCTATCTTGCCGAACAAACAGGTTCAGTATTGGCATTTCCTGAGGATTTGGAAGTTGTTGATGATAAGGTTTATTATAAAACATTTAATTCTGCTCACCAGAGAGTTGGTGCAATTTACAGAAGACTTTCTGATGACTACCTTGATCCTATGTCATTTATACAAGAATCTGTAATAGGTGTACCTCATCTTATGGAAGCTTACAGAAAAGGAAATGTGGCAATAATAAATGCTCCGGGCAATGGTGTTGCGGATGACAAGGGTATATATTATTTTGTTCCATCAATGATTAAATATTATTTGGGAGAGGAACCTGTACTTAAAAATGCACCAACATATATTCCCTATTATGAAAATGATATGAAATATATTTTGGACAATATTGAAAAGCTTGTAATAAAAGATGTAAGTGAAGCCGGCGGATATGGTGTTGTATTCGGCAGAGATTTGTCAAAAGAAAAGCTTGAAGAATTAAAAGGATTTATTAACAAAAATCCACGACGTTTTATTGCACAGGAAATTATTGATTTCCTTGATTTGCAGGTACTTGATGAAGATGGTACGACAACCGTTCCAAGAAAAGCCGATTTAAGAGCTTTTGTTGTGCAAGGCAAAGATATTAAGGTATGGAAAAGCGGTCTGACAAGATTTTCACGCAATCCTAATTCATTTGTAGTTAATTCATCACAGGGAGGAGGCTTTAAAGACACATGGATAATGTATCAATAAGCAAAGCAAACAGTTTATACTGGCTGGGGAGATATACTGAAAGAGCTTACAAACTTGCCCAGATTATAATAGAATTTTATGACAGAATGGTTGACTATGACGAGAACGCATATAAGGAATTCTGTACAAGACTAGGAATAAATATTGAAGTTTCAGATAAACATACTTTTTTAAAGAAAATTATCGCAGATCCCGAATGTCCCTCAAGCATAGCATCATCATTATCAAAAGCATATGACAATTCAATAATATTGAGAGAACAAATAGATACTGAAACAGTTGCCTACATACAGCTTGCTTACAACAATGTAACAAGACTTTTTAACAAGGAATGCAGAATATTTGATTTACAGAAAGTTATAGATAATCTTATGAGCTTCTGGGGAGCTGTTGATGATTATATTATCGATGACAGTGTCAGAGATACAATAAAGACAGGTAAATACATAGAAAGACTTGACCTGTTTTGCCGTTTCGGCAGAAGCATGTATAAAATAGAAGGCTGCGAAAGAAGATTAAGACGGTATATACATCATCTTGATACTGAAGGTGTATGTACAGACATAGATGAACTTCTTACAACGGGAGAGTTGCCTGATGTTGATCGTATTTCTGCATGCATAGGCAAATTATTTCAATAGGATGGTGAAAATATGAAAACATATAATTTTGAATTTACCACTAAAATCAGTTTTGACCTGCCAATTATAAATCATAATTTTATATTGAAATGCTTTCCAAAGAATTATGTATGCCAAAGAATATATGACGAAAAGTTTATTATAGAACCTTATTGTATGTATACAATAGGAGAAGATTCTTTTGGAAATAAAACCGTAAGCGGTGCAATAAATTCTGAACACAATAAATTTGTATTTTCCATCAAAGGAAAAGCCGTTCTTAGTAAATATAAAATAATGGATAATCTTGACAGAATGTATTTGTATCCAAGCCAAAAAACTAAGATGAGCGAAGAAATGAATAAATTTTTCAATAATCTCTCCATTCCTGAAAATACTTTTGAGGCAGCAAATGTTATTGCAAATTCTGTAAATGAATATATGACATATGAGAAAGGCATAACAAATATAAATACAACGGCAGCAGAAGCTTTTGAAAGCAGAAAAGGAGTTTGTCAGGATTTTGCCCATATAACAATTGCTCTTATGAGAAACGCAAAAATTCCTGCAAGATATGTTGCAGGCTTTATAGAAGGTGACGGCGAAACTCATGCATGGGTTGAATATTATGCCGATGGTGCATGGTACGGCATTGACCCGACAAATAATACCAATATCGAATATGGATATATTAAGCTTTCAAACGGACGTGACAGCTATGACTGCAGCGTAGAACGCGGATGCTTTGCTTCTCTTGAGGGTATGGTTACCCAAACATCCGATATATTGGTCAGGGTTGGTGAAGATTTATGATTCAGAGCATAGATGTCATTTCTTCAACCCGTCTGCCTGTTGATGAAACTCTTGAAATTAAAAGATGCAGATATCAAAGCAGAGAAGCAAGAAACCAGAGGGAACTTAAAAGAATTTCAATAGTTACAGGAACCCATGGAGATGAGCTTGAAGGACAGTATGTTGCTTTTATGGTTGCCGAAAGAATTAAGGAAAATCCTGAATTTCTAAACGGTATAGTAGATATATATCCTGCTACAAATCCATTGGGTATAGATTCAATACAAAGAGGAATGCCTAATTTTGATTTGGATATGAACAGGGTTTTTCCGGGAAGCAGTTACGGCACAATGATCGATATCGTTGCTCACGACATTATCGACAGTCTTGACGGCTCTGATTTAGTTCTTGATATTCATGCTTCAAATATATTCCTTACAGAAATGCCTCAGGCAAGAATAAATGAAAATATGGGAGATAAACTTCTTCCTATAGCAGAAAAACTTAATCTTGATTTTCTATGGATACATCAAAACGCAACAGTACTTGAATCCACACTTTGTTATTCACTTAATGTAAGAAATGTTCCTTGTGTGGTTATAGAAGCCGGTGTTGGAATGAGAATAACCAAGGATTACTGTGTTCAGCTTACAGATGGTATATTTAATGTTATGAAAGATATGGGTATATGGCTTGGCGATAATGTGTTCAAGGGTGAAAAACATAATTTTATAACATCATCAGAAGATAAAGAAGTATTTTTTATTAATGCTACTGCATCAGGCATATTTGTACAGAAAGCTAAACATGCAGCCTGCGTTGAAACAGGTGAACATATCGGAGATATCGTTGATCCCCTTACAGGAACAGTTAAGGATAAGATTTTATCACCATGTGACGGACTTCTCTTTACAATAAGAGAATATCCTGTTGTTTATGAAGGCTCTCTGATAGCAAGAATTCTGGGAGGTGTTAAGCAGTGAAAAAGGAAGTTATTTTTGAATTACCCTCTCCCTACAGAGATACAATGAGGATTACTGCTTATAAATTCGGTGATTATGATAATCCTGATTGTGAAAAATCCCTTGCTATAGTAGGAGCTACAAGGGGTAACGAAGCTCAGCAGATGTATAACTGTTCTCAGATTATTGCAAAACTTAAAGAACTTGAAAAAGACGGATGTATTGCCGAAGGAAAATCCATAGTTGTAATTCCTACAATAAACAATTTTTCAATGAACATAGAAAAACGTTTCTGGGCAATGGATAACACTGATATAAACAGAATGTTTCCGGGATATGATCTTGGTGAAACAACCCAAAGAATTGCATATCATGTGTTTGAATATGTAAAGGATTATGAATTTGGCATACATTTCACAAGCCATTACACTCAGGGACGCTTTATTCCTCATGTAAGAATGATGCATACAGGTTATGAAAATACAGAGCTTGCAAAAGATTTCGGATTACCATATATATATGTAAGAAATTCAAAGCCCTATGATACAACAACATTGAACTACAATTGGCAAATATGGGGAACTCATGCATTTTCTCTTTATCTTGGGGGGACAGCAAGGATAAAAGAGGATGCAGGTTCAGTGGCAGTAGACGCTGTATTGCGTTTTCTGATATCAAACGGCATTGTAATAAATACCTCTGTAAAAAAAGGGGAAAACAGTATACTTGTCAAATCCGGAAGTATTGTAACTGTAAGAACTGATATTGCAGGCATTCTACATAAATGCAAACATGCAAATGACTATGTTAAAAGCGGTGAATTACTTGGCTATATTATGGACCCCTATGAAGGTAATATTCTGCAACGTCTTTATTCACCTATAAACGGATATGTTTTCTTTACTGCCTTTGGTCCTTTTGAATATGAAGGGTCATTAGTATTTAGAGTTGTTAAAGAACAGTAAAAAAATGACAAGTTGTCTGTAATTTATGACAGCTTGTCATTTTTATTATATGCAAATCTAATAAGTTTTACCCCAAATCAAAATTGACATATAACTCCCCTTCCCTAAATTAATTATATATTTGTTTTTGTGATTAAAATAAATTCATTTTAAATATGTATATTTTTTTATTATTTCCAAATAATAGATATGAAATTATTTAAGGAGTGGATAAAATGGATTTTAAATCAAGCAGAACAAAGGAAAACCTTATGCGTGCCTTTGCAGGCGAAAGTCAGGCGAGAAACAGATATATTATATCAGCAAAGGAAGCAAAGAAAAGCAATTTATATGTAATTGAAGCTGTATTTGAATTTACGGCAAAGCAGGAAGAGGCCCACGCAAAAGTTTATTATGACTGCCTTAAAGAACTTGGAGGACAAAACATTTCAATTGATGGTAACTATCCTGTAGATATTTACGAAAACACCCTTGACCTTCTCAAAGCTGCTGCACACAATGAAATTCAGGAATATGAACATGATTATAAACAATTTGGAGATATAGCAAAGGAAGAAGGTTTTGCGAGAGTATCCTCTTTGTTCTATGGTATTGCTGAAATTGAAAAAACACACAGTAACCGTTTTTCACAGTTTGCAAACCTCCTTGAAAATGACAAACTTTTTATTAACGATGTGGAAACAGAGTGGATGTGCCTGAACTGCGGATTTATTTATAAAGGCACTAAAGCACCTGAAATGTGTCCTATATGCAAGCATAACAAAGGATTTTTTATAAGAGTAGAACTTGCACCATATTCATCAAAATAAATTAATATTTTACAGGAAATGATTCTGAGGGTTTAAACCTCCTTTTATCTGCAAACCTCAGAATATTCCTTATAAATTATAATTACACCGGACAAAAAGTGCTGTCATATAAAAATATTATGACAGTACTTTTTGTATACCTGTGTTATTTTTCATTACACTTCCGGTTTTAATGGTCCATAAAAATATGATGCAGTAGCTCCTCCGTCAACAAGAAAATCAGAGCCTGTAATAAATACACCCTTTTCACTCATCAAAAGTTCTGCAACATTAGCAACTTCATCGGCTGTTCCCGGACGACCTGCCGGGCACTTAGCAAACATATTTTTATAGAAATCCCCTCTGGGACCATTAAATTCATCGATTGCAAGAGGTGTTACAATTATTCCCGGAGATATTGAATTAATACGGGCACCCTTTTCTCCCCACTTAACAGCCTCTGCCATTACACGCTTTTCATTGCATCTCTTTGCCATCTGGTATGCGTGCAAAGTATCTTTAATGTTTTCAGGCTGCAGAATATCAAGCTTTAATAAATCTTCGGCAGGAGTTACTGCAAGCTTTTCATCTTCTTCAGAACTCAAAGCAGGCATTCTATGTCCTGACTGACTGGAAATTGTCACACCTACACCACCTTCAGAAATGACATTTCCAACTTCTTCAAGAAGTACGGCGGTGCCGTAAAGGTCAACTTTAAGAATTTCCTCAATAGAAGCCTGACTTGGTGATACACCGGCTGCATTAACTAACATTTTAATATTACCATACTTTTGAGCTTCAACAATTAAATTCTTTATTGATTCTCTTGATGAAAGATCCATTTCCATTGAAACAGTGTCAAATCCGGCATCATTCATAATTTTTGAAATGGTCTGAGCATTTTCGTGCTTTTTATCTCCGATTACAATTTTTTTACCATAACCAACTCTTCTTGCAATTGCCATACCTATTTGTCCGGCACCTGTTAATATCATTACGTCCTTCATTTTAAATTCCTCCGTTCAATTTTTAATTTAGATTTTTTTCTGCTTCGTTAACACATATAAATCAATCCGTTATTTTATATCAGCTTTCTTGCCCATTCTTCAACTTTTTTCAATGATTGTGCAGCCTCTGCACCATGTATTGACAATCCTTTTTCAACAGAAGCTCCCTTGCATATTTTCTTTAAGTCACTTTCACTGCTTCCCATTCCGCTGCCCTCATTTGTACAGAAAGGAATAATTCTCTTGCCTGACAAATCATAATGCTCAAGGAAAGTAAACATAACCATTGGCATTGTACCCCACCAGTTTGGATATCCTACAAATATTGTGTCATATTCACTCAAATCTTCGGGATACTCTTTTAATGCCGGTCTTGCATTACTTTTAAGCTCTGCTTTTGCTTCATCAATACAGTTGTAATAATTCTTTGCATAAGGCTTTACTGTATCAATTTCAAATATATCTCCTCCTGCCATATCTCTGATCATTTCCGCAATAATTTCTGTGTTGCCCTTTGATAAATTTTTAATACTTCCGTTCCAGTAATTTTCACCTTTTCTTGAATAGTACACAATTAATATTTTGCTCATTATAAATACCTCCCAATTTTGTTTGTAACTATATATTACATCTGAATATATAATTAAGCAATTTTGTTTTTTAATAATCATAATAAGTTTTACTTATGCAAAAAAGTCACATCTTCAGATGTGACCTTTTTGACCTGACATATTTATTTGTTTAGTAAATTACAAAAAATATCTGCAAATTCTTCTATATAGTAATTTGTATGCTCCCTAAGCCAGAAAAGACAGTAATTGCGTTTAATTTGTTTACCCAATCTGAAAACAGGCACTCTTTTTAGCAATGCCCCTTCCGGAGGTAATGTTCCTACACTCTCAATAAATAAAAATCCGCGGTTTCCTGCTACCATAAGCCTTCCTTCCTCAAGATTTTCTGCAAACAGAAAACTGCTTCCAATACCCAGCGTATTTCTAAAATAATCAATTTCTATATCCCGCTGTTCTGGTGATGATATTAAAATACACGGTGTTCTTTTAAGATCATCAATGGTTACATATTCATTAAGGCTCAATTTGTTTCTAACAGACATCTCTGCATAACATCCGCATTCAAGCAGCTGAAAATTCATATATTCATCAGAAAAAGCACGGCGCTGGTCATTTAATACCATATCAACTTTTCCAAAACGCAGATTGTCATACAATTCTTCATGTGTTCCGTTTATAATACTTATAGAAACTTCAGGATAAAGTTGTGAAAACTCTGCCACCGCCTGATAAAGTTCCTGCCCACTGTAACTGCGAAGGTACCCTATCCTAAGCCTCAGTTCATCATCCTGACCTATTCGTATAGTTTCTCTTCTTAAATTTTCCACTTCTTCAATAATACTTTTGCACTTGCTGTAAAAATATTCTCCAGCTGGAGTTAATGAAAATTTTCTGTTCTCTCTATGTATAAGCTGAATACCCAGATCTTTTTCAAGTGCCTGTATCTGCTGTGATATGGCTGACTGTGAAATAAAACATTGCTCTGCCGCCTCCGTAAAGCTATTACATTCAACAACACTTGCAAAATATTTCATCTGTCGCAATAGCAATAACCCCACCTCCTGATACATATCTTATCTTAAATAAGATTTTTTCAAAAAAATCATATTATTAAATTTACTTTTTATATTTTTATACCTTTTGATATATAATTTATTCTTTTACAATATATTTACCTGCAAAGGCTTTCGTGGTACAATACGCTGATATTTTATATCCGTATATCCTATAACCAAGCATGATACAACCTTATGTCCCTTTGGAAGCTGCAGTAACTTTTTAAGTTTACCGCTGATTTTTGTACAGACAACAAAGAAACCACTGTAAAGAACTCCCAATCCCAGACTATTTGCCATAAGCTCCATATATGCACTTGCAAGTCCTGCATTAATATCACTGCTGCTTGATACAACTATCACCACAGGTGCACCCTTGAAAAAGAAATCATCTGTAATTTCAATGCTTTTAAGAAAATTTATGAATGGTTTCCCCATCTTTTTACCCTCACGAAACAATTTTACACAAATTTTCTCAGCATTATCTTGTTTGCTTCCAAGAACCGTAAATGTAACATTCTGTGCATTAGCCCCTGTCGGACTATATCGTCCTGCTTCAAGTATTTTTTTTAACTTATTCTCTTCAACAGGCTGTGCTGTAAACCGACGTATAGTTCTCCTGCTTTTCATAGCCGCTAAAAGTTTATCACTGTTGATTTCAGACATTGAAACAGCCGGCTCATTTTCAATATTGTAATTTGTCATATTGACTGCATTTACAGGGCAGATAGCAAAGCAATGACCGCATTCAATACATAATACATTATTCATATATGCCTTGTTGTCTTTTAAATGTATACAAGAATTTGGACAATCTTTTTCACACAAGCCACATCCAATACATTTTTCAGTATCAATTACTACAGGATTTATGACTTCTTTTTTTATGTTTTTCATATTCTACTGCCTCCTTATTTTAATATAGATTTTTAAGTTTTTAATTGATTTAATTTCAAAATATATGTTTTTTACTGCAAAAAATACGAACATTGCTTTTCAGCGTGCCAATTTCTTTGACACGCTGAAAATTATATTTCCATATTAATACATAATTCAGTATTCACCGAACACAGATATAACTTTATACAATAATTTATAAAGCTGCATTGCTTCATCTGATTCAAGTTGCATACATTCGACAATTCGTGACGGTATTTCCACCGCTTTCTTTTTTAATATTTCACCATTCTCTGTAATTTCTGCAAGCAAAATCCTTTCATCTTCCGTAGAGCGATATCTGGAGATATATTCTTTTTTTTCAAGACTTTTCAAAACAGGAGTCAATGTTCCGGAATCTAAAAAAAGTTTTTTGCCCAATTCTTTAACAGAAATCTTCTTTTGCTCCCAAAAAACTAACATCACTATATATTGGGTATAGGTAAGATCAAGTGTATTCAAATATGGTTTATATCTTCTGATAATCTCTTTAGAACAAACATACAAAGGAAAACACAATTGATTTTCTAATTTTAATTTATCATATTCGGAATTGTTCATAAATAGCTCCTCAAATGTTTTTACCAAAACTTTTTTACTGTTCATCTATACGCAAGTAATTAGTTTAATGAAGCATTCTTTTTGCAAACGCTGCCGCTTTTTCGCAATCATCTGCATCAGGCTTTCCTCTGTGAAGTATCGCAAAGGATCCTTTACAGGCAAATTCCTCTTTGGCTAAAGGAATGTGCTTTTTTTCCAGCAGTTTTGCAACTTGATTATAAGTAGATTTGACCAAAGCTGCTGTACTAAAATTAACAACTTTTCCTACTTTTACATTAAGATTATTTATAAAGTTCTTTACTTCATCATCTACATCAAAAGCATATACAGAACTGCCCAGAAACAAAATATCAACATCTTCTGTAAGAGGTTCAGCAGTTGTCATGGCATCCACACCAATTGCCTTTGATATAGCCTCCGCCAGTTTTTTCGTATTTCCGCCTCTTGTATAATATCGTATTGCTGCCTTCATTTTAAACATCTCCTTTATTTTATATTTTTGCCATTTTTATCACTTTATTTTAGTTATATTATAATAACTCTTCTACTTTTAATTTTACATCCTTAATCGAATCAGTCGGTTCAAAACGGGCAACTATCTCACCTTGTCGGTTAATTAGAAATTTGGTGAAATTCCATTTTATTTTACCATTTTTCTTATAATCTTTATCCATCTTTTTTACAATTGGAATTAAAATAGCTGACATTGGTCCCCTAAATCCATTAAATACCGTATTTTCCGTCAAATATTTATAAAGAGGAATTGCATTCTCACCATTGACTTCAACTTTAGAAAACTGTGGAAATGTAATTCCAAATCGACCGGTACAGAAAGCGTGTATTTCTTTATCATTTCCCGGTGCCTGATTGCGAAATTGATTACATGGAAAATCAAGGATTTCCAATCCGTCCTCATGATGAAGTTCATATAATTTCTGTAATTCTGAATATTGCGAAGTAAAACCACAACCGGTTGCAGTATTTACAATTAAAAGTACTTTACCCCTGTAATCAGAAAGAGGAATAACATTTCCATCCTGACCATTAACTTTAAAATCATAAATATTCATAAATACTTTCTCCTTTTAATTGCCCTAAATTTAATTGTGTACAATCATTATATAGTGCTATTCTCTATTTGTCAAGTAAGAAAAAAATAACATACTGCAGTTGTTTGGCATTCATTTCAAAAATAATGCTTTTCAAAAAAATTATTTCATATTATATTATATGTCATAATCAATCTCAAAACCTGTTAATTTCTTTGCTTATCAATAAAATCATGCTTTTAATTTCTTATAAATTAAAATATTTTAATAATATTTAATGAAAAACAAATATTTCACTTAGTATTTTTTATAGATTTTTTATATGATTTCATTAAATTATTATTGATTTTATGTCTATTTTATAGTATTATAGTATTAGGTAAATAATAATTTATAAATGGAGGTATATCCAATGGAAAAATTAAACAGACAACTTTTAACAAATGGCTTTAAATTTAATGATGATTTAGCAATGGGTAATGTTGCCGCTAAGCGTACTGAAAAGGTAATTCAGTTTGGTGAAGGTAACTTCCTTCGTGCGTTTGTAGACTATATGTTTGACGAAATCAATGCACAGGGCTTATTTGACGGCGGAATTACACTTATTCAGCCAATCCCCGGCGGAGATTTCTTAAGAAATATACTCAATGAACAGGAAGGTCTTTACACTCTTATTGCAAGAGGCCGTGAAAATGGCGAAAAGGTAGTTTCAAAAAGACTTATCACTTGTGTAAACAGATGTATCAACCCTTATGTTGATTTAGATACATATAATGATTGTGCAAAGAACCCTGAGCTCAGATTTGTAGTTTCAAATACTACAGAAGCAGGTATTACATGGAAAGAGGAGCCAATGGTTACTGATAAGCCACAGGATTCTTTCCCTGCAAAAGTTGCTAACTTCTTATATGTAAGATTTAAGGAATTTAACGGCGATAAGAGCAAAGGTCTTGTTTTCATTCCTTGCGAACTTATTGATGACAACGGTAAAACTTTAAAGAAATATGTTTTAAAGCATGCTGAAGAATGGAATCTTGGTGCTGACTTTATTGACTGGATTGAAACAGCTTGTGTATTTACAAGTACACTTGTTGACAGAATAGTAACAGGTTATCCTCGTGACGAAGCTAAGGACTTATGCGAAGAGTTTGGTTATGAGGACAATGCTATTGACACAAGTGAAATTTTCCACACATGGGTTATTGAAGGTCCCGCTGAACTTGAAAAGGAACTTCCTTTCCCTTCTGCAGGTTTGAAGGTTATATTTACTCCTGATGTTAAGCCTTATAAGAAGCGTAAAGTTAGAATTCTTAACGGTGCTCACACTTGTTCAGTACTTGGTGCTTATCTTGCAGGCTATAACTTCGTAGGTGAAGTAATGGCAGACGAGCTTTTCTACGCTTATCTTGAAAAGGCTCTTAACGACGAAATCATTCCTGCAATCACAAGTGAAGAACTTACTCATGAAGATTTAAAGAGCTTTGCAGACGCTGTATTTGACAGATTTAAGAATCCATTTATCAAGCATAAGCTTCTTGATATTTCTCTTAACTCTACTTCTAAATTTGAAGCTCGTGTACTTCACACTATTCAGGAATACTATGCACAGAAGAATGAACTTCCTAAGATTCTTACATTCTCATTTGCTGCATACCTTGCTTTCTACCGTGGCACAGAAATAAAGGAAGGTGCTTTAATTGGTCACAGAGGTGACGAAGAATACCCAATCAAGGACGATGCTGCTGTTCTTGAATTCTATAAGAATGCATGGACAGGCGTTGATGTTGCAGATAAAGCTGCTATAGCTGACCTTGTTAAGAAAGTTTGTGCTAATAAGGATTTCTGGCTTGGAAGCGACCTTAATACAGAATTAGGTAATTTCCCTGATGTTGTTGCAGATCACTTATATAACATTCTTAACAATGGTGTTGTATCAGAAGTTGAAAATATTATGGCATAAAAAATTATAATTTATTATATTTGCCCTGTATTCAGGGCAAATATAAATGCCTCTATGACTTTTGCAAAAATGAAATTAATTTTTTATTATACTGCTTATAAGTCATATTAATAAACATTCCAATAGCTCAAATATGGAGGATAACTAGAATAATATGAACACAAACGATGCTATTAAAATAAATGATAATGATAATGTTGTTGTAGCTCTTCGTAATATTACTGCCGGCGAAGAAATATTCGGTATAAAGGCAGCCGAGAATATTGACAGAGGACATAAAATGGCTATTGTCGATATTAAGGAAGGCGAAGACATTATTAAGTATGGCTATCCAATTGGTCATGCAACAATAGATATCAAAGCAGGTCAGTGGATTCACACCCACAACACAAAAACTAACCTTTCAGGACTTCTTGAATACAGCTACAACCCTCAGTTAAAGGATATCCCTGTAACAAGAGAATCTACTTTTATGGGTTATGTACGTAAGGACGGATCTGTTGGCATCAGAAATGAAATTTGGATTGTAAATACAGTAGGCTGTGTAAACAAAATATCAGAAGCAATTGCAAATGAAGCTAACAAGAGATTTGCAGGCAGAACCGATGGTATATTTACATTTACCCATCCTTTTGGATGTTCTCAGTTAGGCTCCGACCATGAAAACACACAGAATTTTCTTGCAGGCATGGTAAGGCATCCAAATGCAGCAGGTGTCCTTGTGTTAAGCCTTGGCTGTGAAAACAATAATTTGAATGAATTTAAGAAAGTTCTTGATAAAGACGGATATGATGAAGACAGAGTTAAGTTCCTGATCTGTCAGGAACAGGAAGATGAAGTGGAAGCAGCTTTAGCTCAAATTGAAAAACTTGTAGAATATGCAGAACAATTCAAACAGGAACCATGCCCTGCTTCTAAACTTGTTATCGGCTTAAAATGTGGTGGTTCTGATGGTTTATCAGGCATTACTGCAAATCCTCTTATCGGCAGAATTTCAGATATTATGGTTGCCCATGGTGGTACAACAATTCTTACAGAAGTTCCTGAAATGTTCGGTGCTGAAACTATTCTTATGAACAGATGTGAAACACCTGAACTTTTTAATCAGACTGTAGATTTGATAAATAATTTCAAGTCTTATTTTATAAGATATAATCAGGAAGTTTATGAAAATCCTTCACCGGGAAACAAGAAAGGCGGTATCACTACACTTGAAGACAAGTCATTGGGCTGTACTCAAAAAGGCGGTACTTCAAATGTTAAGGGCGTTCTTGATTACTGTGAAAAGGTATCTTCACCGGGTCTTAACCTTTTAAGAGGACCAGGTAACGATATAGTGGCTATTTCAGGACTTATGGCATCAGGCTGCCATATCATACTCTTCTCAACAGGAAGAGGTACACCAGTAGGTGCTCCTGTGCCAACAGTTAAGATCGCAACAAATTCAGAACTTGCTAAAAGAAAATCTAACTGGATAGACTGGAATGCAGGAAGACTTGTTGAAGATAAAGATATGGATTCTTATTCAGAAGAATTTTTCCAGTTCATACTTGATGTAGCTTCAAAGAAGCAGAGAACAAAGAATGAAATTAACAATTACAGAGAAATTTCTATCTTCAAGGACGGTGTAACGCTTTAAGCGGTAACAAATTATTTCTGTATTTATAAGGGGGATTATATGCAATTTGCAAATAAATGTCAATTGCACCCCCTGCCCTATATAAATTTTACCAAATTAAACAAATACGGAGGATATTTAAAAATGGGTTTTATTGATGAAAACTTTTTATTAAAAACAAAAACTGCACAAAAATTATTCCATGACTATGCAAATGCACAGCCTATATATGATTTCCATTGTCATCTTAATCCACAGGAAATTTATGAAAACAAAAATTTTGAAGATATTTCAGATGTATGGCTTGGCGGCGACCATTATAAATGGAGAGCAATGCGTTCTTTAGGTGTACCTGAAGCAGAAATTACAGACAAGAATGCAGATAAGCTTAATAAGTTTGTAAAATGGGCTGAAACAATTCAGTATGCAATAGGCAACCCATTATATCACTGGACACATCTTGAATTACAGAGATATTTTGGTATTTATGAGCCATTGACAAAAGATAATGCCGTTGAAATTCATGACAAGATCAACGAAATGCTTGCTCAGCCTGATTTCAGAGTAAGAGAGCTTATTGTAAAGTCAAATGTTAAGGCTATTAATACTACTGACGATCCTGCTGACTCATTAGAATGGCATAAGAAAATCGCTGCTGATGAAGACAGATTTAAGGTATATCCTGCATGGAGACCTGACAAGGCTCTTAACGTTGATTCAACAGCTTACGCTGATTACATCAAGACTCTTGGCACTGTAGGCGGTAAGGAAATAAAGACATTTGATGACTTAAAGTCTGTTCTTTTAGACAGAATGGATTTATTTGATGAATTAGGATGCCGTGCATCTGACCACGCATTCACTTATGTACCTTTTAACAAGGCTACAGATGCTGAAGTTGATGCAATTATTGCAAAGGCACTTTCAGGTGAAATTCCAACTAAGGATGAAGCTGAAAAGTATAGAACAGCTCTTATGTTATTCTTAGGCGAACAGTACGCTAAGAGAAACTGGGCTATGGAAATTCACTTAAATATCAAGAGAGATAACAACACAAGAATGTTTGAAAAAATGGGACCTGATACAGGCTTTGACTGTATTTCTGACTGGTCAACAGTTGAAGGACTTACAAGTCTTTTAGATGCACTGGATTACAATAACACACTTCCAAAAACATTATTATTTGCCGGTAATCCAGCAGACAATCAGGTATTTGGTACTATTCTTGGTTGTTTCCAGGGACCTGAAGCAGCTTCCAAGATTCAGTTTGGTACTGCATGGTGGTTCAATGATAACAAGGACGGTATGGAAGCTCAGATTAAGGCTCTCGGCAATTTAGGTATTCTCGGAAAATTCGTTGGTATGCTTACAGATTCAAGAAGTTTCTTATCTTATCCAAGACATGAATACTTCAGAAGAATACTTTGTAACATTATCGGAGAATGGATTGAAAACGGTGAATATGCCGACGATATTGAATTTGCAGGTAAGCTTGTGGAAGATATTTGCTACAACAATGCTGCTAAATATTTTAATCTTGACTAATAAGTTCAATTTTAATCAAACAGGAAGCAGACATTCTGCTTCCTGTTTTTTTATTCTTTAAAGTTACAGGCAAATCAATTTTAATTTAGCCTGAAACAAGGGGGTATTTTTATGAAGGGACTTTCACTTAAAAGTTTTATTACAGGTGCTGTCTTTGCATCAGCTATTGTGGTTCCAATTGCAGCATTTGCCTCAGGCACACAAACTGTAGAAGCTGTTTTAGGTAAGATTAAGCTAACCATAAATGGCAGTGCCATAAGCGGAGAAACTTTGCTCTATAATGGCACAACATATGTACCTATTAGAAATATTGCTGATGCCATTGGTGCTGAGGTAAGCTATGATGCGTCATCTGATACCGCCGAACTTACAACATCTTCAGGTTCAACTTACTGGGCAAATAAGGTATATATACCTGTAACAGACGGTGTCGTAAATACAGATAAGCTTATTATAAGCAATGTAACATCTTATGATTTTAACTATGAATTTTTATCAAATAATAACACTATTGTAAAGGGTACAGCATATATATCTGATAACTCTGCAGTCAGCAATGTATCAGATACATATTCGATTACATTTGAAATCCATGGTGATGAAATAACTGTTTTTGAAACAGGAAGCTCACAGCTATTTACAGGTTCTTCAGCAACATTTGTTCATAAAACAGCTATGAATACAACCACAACTTCCTCCACATCTACAAGTTCAGAGGGAAATAGATATGTAGATTTCAAGGCAGGCAATTATTCAAGTGGCTCATCAGCTTCTGCTATAAATCTTATTATTACAGAAGTTACTTCATCAACCTTTAAATATCAGGTTATTGCGTCAAATGGTAGCGACATCTTAACACAGGGCACAGCTACAATTACAGCAACAGGCAAAGCAGAATGTAAATTTTCAGATGACTATGTTATCAGCTTTACAAATTACAAAAACAATGTTGTTGAAGTTACAGAATCAACGCAAAAACTGTTTTCATCAGGTAAAATAATATTTTATACTTCTGATTAAATTTTAAAAGGGACTGCACAGTTATACAGTCCCCCTTTTACTATCTGGGTACAAATCTTCTTAACACAGGCACATGTTTTTTAAGACTTTCAACAACCTTTTCAGCTTCTTCAAGAGTATTATCACAAGAAAAGCTAAACCTGACTGCACTTCCGCCTCTTCCGTCAATAACATAGTCAACAAGTTTCTTCTTTTCTTTAACTCTTGTTGAACATGCAGAACCTGTTGCAACATAAATTTTATCATTTTCAAGGGCATGCAAAAGCACTTCGCCCTTTACATTTTCAAAGCTTAAGTTAAGAATATAAGGACTTCCATTTTCTGCATCTCCGTTTATATATACTCCCTCAAGCTCATCTGTAATTTTTAAAAGAGCATTTTTCACACTTTTAACCTTTTCAAAATTACTGTCAATATTTTTATTTGCAATTAAAGCAGCCTTACCCATAGCCGCTATTCCATAGGTATTTTCAGTTCCGGGTCTGAATCCCTTTTCCTGTCCTCCGCCAAAATGAAGATTATTTACCCTTACACCTTTTTTGATATACATTGCCCCTACTCCTTTTGCAGACTGAATTTTATGGCCGCTCATTGTTATAATATCGGCATTTTTACAGTTTATATGATGTTTGCAAAAGGCTTGTACACAATCACTGTGAAATATACAATTGGGATTTTTTTTCTTTATAATTTCATAAATCTTTTCAATATTCTGAACTGTACCTATTTCATTATTTACATACATTATACTTACAAGTATGGTGTCCTCATTAACTGCTTCCTCAACATCATTTAAGCTTACATATCCCATACTGTCAACCCCAAGGGTCACAACGTCAAAACCTCTTCTTTCAAGTTCTTTATAGCTGTCAGTTACAGATGGATGTTCTATACTCATTGTAACAACTCTGTTGCCTCTTTTTTTGTAAGCTTCAGCCACACCAAGAATTGCAGTATTATTAGCTTCAGTACCTCCGCTTGTAAAATATATCTCCTCAGGACTTGCCTTTATAACATCAGCAACGGCCTTTCTTGCTTTTGTAATCTCTTTTTCCACGTCAAATCCAAGGCTGTGAAGTGAAGACGGATTTGCAAAGCCTCTTTTCATAAAATCATACATATATTCAAGTACTTCATCAGACATTTTTGTTGTAGAAGCATTGTCAAAATAAATCAAAATTAACCCTCCAGTTCATAAAGAAGTATAACAGAAGTCACAAGTCCTGCCGTTTCTGTTCTCAGTATTCTTTTACCAAGTGTAACAGATTTCACACCCTTATCAAGTGCATATTCAATTTCTTCATTTGAAAATCCGCCTTCCGGTCCGATAAATATACCTATACTTCTGCCTTTAAACTCCTTTGCAAAAGTTTTAATTGAATTTTCCTTTTCTTTCTCATAGGGAATAATAGTTCCGTCAAGACTGCATCCATCATTTATTGCATCTTTAAAATTCATTACCCTTTCTACAACGGGAATTTTTCCCCTTCCGCACTGTTTAGCAGCAGCCTCGGCAATTTTGTTCCATCTAAGCAGTTTTTTATCTTCCTTGCCATCAAGTTTAACAACTGTATGTTCTGTTTTCACAGGCACAATTCTGTCAACACCTATTTCAATACACTTCTGTATAACAAGCTCCATTTTATCAGCCTTAGGCAGTCCCTGATAAAGTGTAATTTTTATATCAGGCTCATTATCATTTGTAAATATATCTGTTATTTTTGCACTGACATACTTTTTAGTTATTTCTGTTATTTCGCATTCATAATCTCTGCCTTCACCGTCACATACAGTGATTATATCACCAATTTTTGCTCTCAGTACATTTCCTATATGATTAGCATTTTCACCTTCAAGGGTTACAGTATGGTCATTTATATTTTCACTTTTTACAAAAAACTTAGGCATAATATACTACTCCTTAACTGATGTAATACAAACCCATTCATCCTTAGTTGCTGTATTTACAACTTTAAGCCCGCACTTGTCAAGAGCATCATATACATCCTGCATTCTGTCCTTTATAATTCCCGAAGCAATAAATACACCGCCCTTTTTAAGCTGAGCAGGTACAACAGGACTTATAGCACAGATAACATCAGCTATAATATTTGCAACAACTACATCATACTTGTCATATCCGATCTCATCCTGCAAAGCCTTGTCACCAATTACATTTCCGCTTGTAACATAATATCTGCTTATATCTACACCGCTTAATTCTGCATTTTCATAGGCAGTCTTTATAGCATTTGCATCTATATCAACAGCAAAAGCAGACTTTGCACCTAAAAGAAGTGATATAATTGAAAGTATACCGCTTCCGCATCCCAAATCTGCAATTACAGAATTTTCATCAATGTATTTTTCAAGCTCAAGCATACAAAGCTGTGTAGTCTGATGTAATCCTGTACCAAAGACATGTCCGGGATTTATATTAAACACAACCCTGCCTTCAGGCACTTCACATTCTTCCCACACAGGTTTTATAAATATTCTTTCGCCAATAGCAAAAGGTTTGTAAAAATCCTTCCACTTATTAAGCCATTCTTCATCATTAAGTTCTGACTTTGTTTCAATAGCAAGCCTGCCCAAATCAAGTCCTGTATCTATATTTTTAAGATTGTTTACAGCCTCTCTTATATGCATGAGAATTTCTTCACCATAGGGATTATCACTTACATAAACTTTAATCTTCGTTTCACCTACAGGTTTATTTAAAAGCTCCTCATCAACATAATCCCAGTATGTAGAGCTGGTCGTAAGATATTCTTTCATTTCATTGTCATCTTCAACCTGTATACCATTTATACCGCAATCCATAAGTGCTGCTGTAACAGGCTCAATGCCTTCTGTTGTAGTATATATTTTAACCTCTGTCCATTCCATTAACTATTTCCTCCTAGATTTAATTATTATAATAATAACACAATCAAACTGTTTTTACAACTTAATTACTTATATCTTTACCTTTTATTTATATTCCTGCCATTTAAAACAGCTTCCTTAAGTTCATCTCCCTCATACCTTAGCTTAAGAGAAAAGAAAGGTTCATTATCCTTTATAAGCTTAAGAAAAATTTTATCTCCCTCCCATAAATTAAGTTCAAAAAGCTTGTCCTTACTTATCCATTCGAGTTTTCCTTCATCACATTGAATAATATTTCCCTCAAACTTATGAGCTGTATATAAACACATATATTCTGTCGGATAATTATCTGCAATAAATGTTATAATACCTCTGAACTTATAACTTAAAAGATCAAGTCCTGTTTCCTCTTTTGCTTCTCTCAAAAGACATTCTTCAGGACTTTCCCCTTCTTCAAAATGTCCTCCCACACCTATCCACTTATCTTTGTTAATATCATTTTTCTTTGATATTCTGTGAAGCATAAGGTATTTGTCATCTTTTTCTATGTAACATAAAGTAGTCATTCTCATTGTATTTATCCCTCTGTAATAGTTTCTTAAGTTTTAAATTGTTGCATTATATTTACAAATATGCTATTATTTATTTGGAGGTGTTTCTATGTCTGACGATTTTAATAATATTGATGAAAACCCCAAAACAACCGATGAAGTTGTTGATAATATCCCTGAAAACGCTAAAAATATAAATGACAATAAAGCTTCATATTCATCTGTTCATGTTGAAGCTACAATGTCTCCTGAAAATTCACTTATGGGAATTTTATCTCTTGCTTTGGGAATATTTTCGGTAATTTGCTGCTGTACATTTGTACCCTCAGGAATATCAGCAATAATAGGTCTTATTCTTGGTATAGTTTCACTTAAAACCGATAAAGGCAGCAAAAATTTTGCAATTATAGGTATAATTCTTTGTGCAATAGGTCTTGCTATTTTTATAGTATTCGGTGCTATTTTTGTTATAGCAGGCAGCATAAATGCAAACTTTGAAATTCCTGTTGCAATGCACTCAATGAAAATGTAAAATTTCTTAAAATATAATAACTAAACAATACTATTATCAGCACTACCCAGAAAACCAAAGCTCTGGGCAGTATTTTTTTATTAAATATTTTTTCAATCAGACCAAGTCCAATAACGGCAGCCAGTATAACAACTCCGGGATTGTATTTAAATGCAGTCCACACTCTTCCTTTTAAGAGACATATAGCTGCTCTGGTACCACCACATCCCGGGCAGTAAAGCCCTGTCATTTTATGTATAAAGCACTTAGGTAAAAACATTGTCCAGTAATTTAAGGTCATTCCAAGTATCAAACCACATATAATAAGCATTACTGTTAATATCAAATATTTTTTATTCATAATATCTCTCTTAACTTGTGTAAATCTTCAATATATACAGGAGCTTTTGCTCTGTCATATATTATTGATGCAGGATGATACAGAGGGAAAATCCTTTTTCCATTCTTTTCTGTAAGTTTTCCATGATAATCACCTATTGATACTTTCTGATCCATAAGTACATTTTTAAGGGCAAAATTTCCAAGTGTAACTATAAGCTTCGGATTTACAAGTTCAATTTCCTTATGAAGCAAAGGCACAAAAAAGGCAAGCTCAGCCTTATCCGGCGGTCTGTTTACAGGCTTGTTGGTCTTTGGACTTAGCTTAAAAGGTCTTATTTTAACCACATTTGAAATATAGAGATCTTCTCTTTCAAGTCCTACTATTTCAAGAAATTCATCAAGATTTTTTCCTGCCTTTCCCACAAAAGGTCTGCCCTGTTTTTCCTCTTCTCCGCCTGGAGCTTCGCCTATAAGCATAATTTCTGCATTTATTTTTCCGTCACCAAATACAACCCGTCTGTTGCCGAATATTTCCCTGCTCTCTCTTTCCATCTGTTCATTAAATTCTTTCATTTGTTTCTCCTTTTATAAGAACAAGACTTGCAATAAGTCCTGTAACAAATCCTCCTATATGCCCCCAGTTGTCAACATCTGTAACCAAAAATCCGCTGAATATACCCATTATTGCAAAAATTACAACAAAATATGTATCAAATCCTTCAACAGAACGGTTTTTGATCTTTGTGTACACAAGTATGGCTGACATTAGTCCAAATATTGCTCCCGACGCACCAACTGCAAATCCACTGTTTAATGTCATACTTAAAATACCCGCTCCTATACCGGATATTAAATATATAATAAGCATCTTTATCTTGCCGTAATATTTTTCTACTCTGCTTCCCAGAATGTAAAGGGATAGTGAATTCCCCAGATAATGAGCAATACCTCCATGAATAAACATATATGTAATAAGTCTGTACCATTGTCCGTACAGTATACCTTCTCTGTATATTCCGCCTTCAGCAACAGCACTGTTTCTCATTCCTGAAAATAGCAGAAAAAGCTCAATTGCACCATTTATGATAATCAGACCTAATGTCAGATATATATTTGAACTTTTAATTTCACTTTTTTTCTTTTCACTGTTCTTCTGCTGTAGCAGTCTTATATTTTGTGAAACCGTATATTCACCGTTATGAAATGATTTCTTTATGAGTTTGTCAAGTTCATTCACTTTGTCTGGCTGCTGTCCCTTTACAATAAACTTATTCTCTGTTATATCCACAGTCCATCTTATATCTATAAGACTGTCGTTATAATCCTCAATGTCATGATTGGTAAAATCCAGCAGCTCACTGTCAGGTTTTTCACTTACAAATATCCCAATAACAATAACCTTTTTAAGCTGAGCAAAAAAGCTTAATACATCCTTATAAAATCCCTTATAATCATACTTTCTGTCAGCATTTATTATTACAACTCCGTAAGCAATGCTTCCTATTTGCTTTATAAGACCTATATGTTCCGTATTTTCACCTATATTGCTGTTGTCATAAAAATTAGCTATAGGTCTGTATTCTGCTTCAAGAAGCTTTTCTGTTAAATTTTTTATAAAAGACATATTGTCCCCTTCCTTAGTATCTCATCAACTTTATATTGCCCCATAACAAAATTACACTTTAAGCTCACAGCTCTTATGTAATAATGCCAAGCATTAAATACATAAGTCCGATCCCCGGCATACCAAAAACCGATGCAAAGGCAGTAGTATAAATATTTATACCAAGACATAAATCAAATCTATAAACTATACAATTAATAATGAGTATAAATGATACACCCATTACCCCCTGTAAGCATAATCTGCCTATTTTTTCAATGTGATTCATAAAAAACAAACATAAAATAAACAATGATATAGCATATACTGCCCAGCTGAAAAGCTGTGTTGAAATAATTTCGCTCATATTCTCACCTCTTTAAATTATACGAATACAAGCCTCCTTATATGCCCAATACATAACATTAATTTTTATTTTATATTTATTTCCATAGGAAACAGCTTTATATGTTTTTTTCCTGTAATCCTGTTTACAAGCATTACTCCGAGCTGATAGCACCCTTCTTCAAACATACATGTGTTGATAGTTGCAGTAAAACCGCACAAATCCACATTTGTTCCTGTTTTTGCTGAAATATCAGATCTTAATTCCACACTTGCCTTAACAGGTACAGCAACATCACTTCTTGTCATTATTATAACATATGTTTCTGTAACTTCACCTATGACATAAGCATATCCCCCTACTGACGCCATATCCCCTTCTTTAACATATTCAATTTCAGCCTTTATTTTATCACTTACATATTTATGAGGATCCGTAAAAGCTTTCCAGAATTTACCCCTGTTTATATACTCTGTATTTTCAATTGTAAAATCTGCTCTGTGCTGTGTTAAATTTCTGTTATAAAAAACATCTCTGTAACATATAAGCCCATGCTTTTTGTTAAGCTTTTCCCTGTCGCTGTAAAGTCTTTTAAGCTTATCCTCAATTTTTCTGTCATCTCCCCTTGTAAGAGATTCATGGTGATAAAGTTTTACACTGTTTACAACAACATTAAAATAACCCCTTTCAATAAGAGAAAGGCACAGATCCACATCATTATATGCAATGGGCAGACTTTCATCAAAGCCTGTGAATTTATCCTTTTTTACAAGCAGACATGCTCCTGTAACAGCAGAATAATTATAGGCATACTTATTTCTTCTGAAATACATTTCACTGTTTTCGTCATATCCCTGAAAGCAGTGCACAGGACCATTCTGAATATTTATAATTCCGCAGTGCTGAATTTTATTGCTTACCGGATATATAAGCTTACATCCAACAGCACCTGTTTTTTCATTTTCTCCGTAGCTTAACATAACATTAAGCCAGTCAGCAGATATAACCTCAGTATCATCATTTAAAAACAGCAGAAATTCACCCTCTGAATTTTCAGCACCTATATTGCACATTTTAGAAAAATTAAAATCAAATTTTTCATAAATATATTTGTCTGTTATTTCTTTTACTTTATTTTTTATACTTTCATCACTGCCGTTATCAACAACAATTATTTCATAGTTTTTATATTCACTTTTGCTTCTTATGCTCTGAATACATCTATTAAGCACTTCATAATTATCCTTTGAAGGTATTATAATACTTATAAGACTGTTTCCTTTATATTTTTCCTTTTTCCCTTCTTCTCTCTCTGCCTTCTTATAGTGTAAAAGAACTCTTTCTGTATTGACTGCTCTTATATCTTTATATGAAAGTTCCCTTAAAAGACTGTAGCAGCCATTAAATTCTCTTATCAATTCTCTTTTTATAAGGGCAAATCCAATATAGTTAAAACTTCTCAAAGTATCGGGTGACCATCCAGGCTTAAAAAAGGGATTTTTTCTTATACCATTTTCAATAATATCTTCATCACTGTATATAACATCATAATCATCATACAAAAGCTGACGTATCATATAATATAATGCAGTATCGCTGAAAATCATATTTTCATCTGCAAATCCCACATAATCGCCCTGAGCAATTTCAAGTCCGATTTTAAAAGCAGTATTTTTGTCACAGCCTTCTTCTGTTATTACAACGCTTGCTTCACATTCAATATTTCTGTCACTTACAACAATTATTTCAAAATCACTGTAATTTGTCTGATTTTTAAGGGATTCAAGTGTATCACTGAAATTTCCCCCTCCGTAAAGTATTATAGAAACTAACGGTTTTGTTTCAAGAGGCGGGAGATCAATAGAATTTCTATCCTCATATTTAATGTAATTATCATAATTATTTTTTCTGTTTTTCAGCTTTTTATTTAATAGAAAAAAAGCTGTTTTTAGTCCATATTTTTTAATAACTTTCATTTTATTGCCTTTCTCCTTTAGCATACCTGTTTATTATACATTATTTCACTTTTAAAATAAATAGATATATGCCATATTAAATAATTTGTAATTTTTTTGTTATATAAATTCCATTGACTTTTTACTGCTTGCTGATCTTAGTATTCTTCAACAAAAAGCAATGTCCAAATGATTACTAAATTCTGCATTAGCAATTTTATACAATAAAAAAAGAATTCCTTAAATAACCAAACACGGTTATTTAAGAAATTCTTTTTTATTGATATTTATTTATCTAAAAGCTTTAAAGCTTTATCAACTACATTATCAACAGTAAATCCATAATGCTTAAAGAGTACTGAATAAGGTGCAGACTTTCCAAATTCAGTCATACCTATGATTTCACCTTCAAGACCTGCATATCTGTACCATGACATATCAAATGATGCCTCAACAACAATTCTCTTTGAAACGTTCTTAGGAAGAACTGAGTTTTTGTATTCCTCACTCTGATTTTCAAATACCTCAACACAAGGCATACTTACAACCTGAGCAGAAATTCCCTGTTCCTTTAACTTATCATAAGCATCATATACAAGAGATACTTCGGAACCTGTAGCAATAAGAATTATATCAGGAGTTTCCTTAAATGATTCCCTTACTATATATCCGCCTTTTAAGGCTTTTCTTCCGTCTATTCCTATATTTTTTGTATTCTGTCTTGTAAACACAAGAGCTGTAGGAGTTTTCTTCTCTGTTACTGCACTATACCATGCTGCAGCTGTTTCATTTATGTCACATGGACGCCATACATTAAAATTAGGTGTACTTCTGTATGAAGCAAGCTGTTCTATCGGCTGATGAGTCGGTCCGTCCTCTCCTACGCCTATACTGTCGTGAGTAAGAATACTTATAACAGGAAGCTCTGATATAGCAGACACTCTTAAAGCAGGTTTCATATAATCACAGAACACAAAGAAACTTGCAATATACGGTCTTATACCGCCATGATAATACATTCCGTTTGCAATAGCTGTCATAGCAAGTTCTCTTATACCAAAGTGAATATTTGAACCAAGTCTGTTATCTTTTGTAAAGAAATCCCTTCCCTTCATTTCAGACTTATTAGAAGGTGAAAGATCAGCAGAGCCGCCAAAAAGATTAGGCATCTTTTCTGCAATTATGTTAAGTATTTTTTCTGAACAAGCTCTTGTAGCCATGTCACCACTGTTTAACCAATAACTATCATCATCAATTAAATCACTTACAAAATCATCATTAAGCCATGACTCAAATTCTGCAGCAAGCTCAGGATATTTCTTTCTGTATTCTGAATAAAGCTTGTCCCATTTTTCAGCATTAACAGCAAGTTCAGCCTTTATGCCTTCCATATTTTTCTTTACCTCATCAGGCACAAAGAAATTTTCATTGTAATTCCAGTTCAAATTTGCCTTTGTAGCTTCAACTTCATCTTCTCCGAGAGGTGCTCCGTGTGAAGAATTACTTCCTGCCTTATTTGGGGAACCAAAACCTATTACCGTTTTAATTTCAATAAGTGTTGGTTTATTCTTTTCAGCCTTGGCATCTTCAATAGCCTTTCCTATGGCTTCAATATCATTGCCGTCCTCAACTAATATTGTCTGCCACTCAAGAGCCTCAAATCTGGCTCTTACATTTTCTGTAAAGGTAATGTCAGTACTTCCTTCAATTGTTATATTATTGGAATCATACAATACAATAAGTTTACCAAGTCCAAGCATACCTGCAAGGGAAGCCGCCTCATATGAAATTCCTTCCATCATACAGCCGTCACCGCAGAGGGCATATGAATAATGATCAATTATCTTATATTCCTCTGTATTAAATTTTGCTGCAAGATGAGCTTCTGCTATAGCCATACCAACTGCGTTTGCAAGTCCCTGTCCCAATGGTCCTGTGCTTGCATCAACTCCGGGAGTATGGTTATATTCTGGGTGCCCCGGTGTCAGTGACCCAAGCTGTCTGAAGTTTTTAATATCCTCAATAGTAAGCCCATATCCGAAAAGATGAAGCAAAGAATATAAAAGCATAGAACCATGTCCTGCTGAAAGTACAAATCTGTCCCTGTCAATCCACTTTGGATTTAACGGATTGTGTTTCATATGCTTTGCCCAAAGCTCATATGCCATAGGAGCTGCACCCATTGTAATACCCGGATGTCCTGACTTAGCTTTTTCAATAGCTTCAGCACTTAATATTCGCATACAATTTATTGTCAAGAGTTCTGCAGAATTCATTTTTTTACCTCCGAAATACTGTGTTTACAAAAAATATAATTTTTTGCATAAATTCGCATTATGTTTAGTATACAACAATTTTTTTGTCATTACAAGAGTAAAAATATATTTTTTTCAATTAAACGAAATACTTCTTTATTTTTTCTTTATTTTGTGTTATTATAATATCAGGAAACAATAAAATTTATAATAAATTATTCGAGGGGGTGCTTTTATGTATGTACATGAAAGAATGACAAGAAGACCAACTGTAGTTTTACCTGATTATTCAGTTTCAAAGGCATATCAGCTTATGACAGAAGGACGCTTTTCTCAGCTTCCCGTAGTTGACAGTGATAATAAGCTTATAGGTCTTGTTACTGAAAGACTGCTTGCTGAAATTAATCCTTCAAGCGCTACATCACTTAGCGTTTATGAAATAAATTATTTGCTCAGCAAAACAAAAGTTAATGATATAATGAAAACAGGTGTATTTAAAATTGATAAGAATGCACTTCTTGAAGATGCGGCTCTTATAATGAAAGAAAACAGAATAAGTTCTCTCCCTGTTACAGATGGTGAATATCTTGTAGGTATAATTACAAGAACAGATATATTCAGAGCTTTCATCGATATTATGGGAGTTAAAGCACCCGGTGCAAGAGTAGCTATAACTGCTGTTGATAAAACAGGTGTGTTCGCTGAGATTACTCAAATTTTTGCATCTTATGGAATTGACATAAGAAATATCAGTAACTTTAATGAAAACGGCAAGCTTGAAATGGTTGTAAAAGTTCGCTCCTTTGAAATTGATAAGGCAGTCGAAGATATTAAATCCAGAGGATATACTATCGATTCAATTACATATGTAAGATAATTTATTCGGGGCTGAAACATACAGACTTTGTTTCAGCCCTTTCCTTTTATTTATATGTTGCCTCTTTTACCTGCCTGAACAAGACACATTGCTATAACTCCCACAGTTCCGCCAAACATACTCCCCAGCACAAACACTAAAAAATCCAGCATATTATTGCCTCCTTGCAACTACTTATAAAGCTTTGTATTTTATTATATGATTTATTATTACCATATTTTAAAATATCATACACTTTACTTGTATTTTATTTATGCTATATTTTTCCGCCTCAGCCATTTGGGAGTTTGGCTTTCCGTACTTTTTAATAACAAAAAATATAGTTATATTTTACTGAGCTTTACATTTCCAATGTACTTTTAACAGCAGGATAAAATTTTAAAAACTGTTTATATTTCACATTATATTTATTTACAATATTTATATCCGGCTTTATAACGTCAGAATTTTTCATACTTAATTGAAAATCATTATATTTTTTCATACTGCATCCTCTTACTGCAAGAAGAGCAGCTCCATATGAAGCCCCTTCCTGATTTTCGGGTACTTCAATTTCAATATTAAGAACATTAGCTATTATTTCAAGCCAAAGTCTGTTTTTTGTTCCGCCGCCGCATATCCTGCTTCTTTTAATATCAATACCCATAGATTTTATAATATCTATATTCTGTCTTAAAGCAAAGGCAACACCTTCAAGTATAGCAACAGACATATCCTGCCTTGTTGTTGACATACTCATACCGTAAAACATTCCTCTTATTTCAGAATCATTAAGAGGTGACCTTTCACCCATTAAATACGGCATAAAGAACACATCATTTTCACCTAGCCTGTTGTAATTTGCATACTCATTCTCATAATCATCGGTTCTTATAATATTTTCAATCCACCATTTATTACAGCTTGCAGCGGAAAGCATACATGCCATATAGTGATATTTTCCGTTTGAATGACAGAAATTATGTATGGCATTTTCATAGTCAGCTTTATATCTGTCACTTGCCACAAAAACCGTTCCCGAAGTTCCCAGTGAAATATTACAGTCGCCATTTTTTACAGTTCCTGTACCTATTGCAGAAGCAGCATTATCTCCTGCTCCTGCAACAACTTTGACATCACCAAAGCCAAGGCAATCTGCTATATCCTTCTTTATGCTTCCGACAACATCATAACTTTCATAAAGCTTAGGTAACTGTTCCTTATTTATTCCTGTGATTTCAAGCATTTCATCAGACCAGCACCTGTGTTCCACATCAAGGAGAAGCATACCTGATGCATCTGATACATCTGTGCAATAATTTCCCGTAAGCCTGTAAACTATATAATCCTTAGGAAGCATTATTTTTGATATTTTGCTGAAATTTTCAGGTTCATTATCTCTTACCCACATTATTTTAGGTGCTGTAAAGCCTGCAAATGCAATATTTCCCGTTAAGTCAACAAGCCGTTTTTTACCTATTACATCATTAAGATAGTCTGTTTCCTTTTGTGCTCTTGTGTCATTCCACAATATTGCAGGTCTTATAACATTGTCATTTTCGTCAAGAATAACAAGTCCGTGCATCTGTCCCCCAAAACTCACTGCCTTTACCTGTGACTTGTCTATATCCTTTGTAAGTATCTCTATGCCTTCAATTGTTTTATTCCACCAATCCTCAGGATTTTGTTCTGACCAGCCCTGTTTTTCATAATACACAGGATATTCTCTTGTTACTATATTGCAAATCCCCTCATCTCCCAGAAGCAAAAGTTTCACAGAAGATGTTCCCAAATCTATACCTATATAATACATAACATCACCTTAGTTGTTATAAATATACTGATTTAAAATACTTTCAAGCATTTCCTGTCTGCCTGATTCATTTGGAGTAACACCATTTTCAAGAGCATATTTTTCAAGCTCTTCAAAACCAACGGTACCATTTTCTATACTTACTCCAAGGTCAGTTTTCCAGCTTGCATACTTCTTATTGATAAAGTCAATAAATACCTTGTCTTCAATAAGCTTTGCTGCAACCCTCAGCCCCCATGCAAATGCATCCATACCGGCAATATGTGCATAGAACAGATCTGTTTCATCAATGGAGCCTCTTCTAACTTTAGCATCGAAGTTAAGTCCTCCTGTTCCCAAACCGCCGTTTTGAAGAATTTCATACATTGCAAGGGTTGTGTCATATATATTTGTAGGGAACTGATCTGTATCCCAGCCAAGAAGATAGTCACCCATATTTGCATCTACACTTCCAAGCATACCGTTAATTCTGCACATATTAAGTTCATGCTGGAATGTATGCTGTGCAAGTGTTGCGTGATTTGCTTCTATATTAAGCTTATATTCATTTTCAAGCCCGTACTTTCTTAAAAATCCCATAACTGTAGCAGCGTCAAAATCATACTGATGCTTTGTAGGTTCCTTTGGCTTAGGTTCAATTAACAAAGTACCATTAAAGCCTATTTTCTTTTTATATTCTACAGCCATTTTAAGAAGAATTGCAAGGTGATTTAATTCAGCCTCTGTATCTGTATTAAGAAGAGTTTCATATCCCTCTCTTCCGCCCCAGAATACATAATTTTCACCGCCAAGCTCCATTGTTATATCCATGGCTTTCTTTATCTGTGCTGCTGTATATGCAAAAACAGTACTGTTGCATGATGTTGATGCCCCATGAGCAAACTTAGCGTCACCAAAGGCATTTGTTGTGCCCCAGAGGCACTTTATACCTGTTCTTGCCATTTCTGATTTAATTATTTCAACAATTGTATCAAGATTTTTGTTTGTTTCTGCAAGTGTTTTGCCTCTTGGTGCAATATCCACATCATGGAAACAAAAATAAGGTATCTGTATTTTTTCCATAAATTCAAAAGCAGCATACACTCTGTTCTTAGCTGTTTCCATTGCATCTTCTGTATCCCAGTGATGTGATTTGCTGGCTCCTCCAAACTGGTCAGCACCAAGATATGTAAAAGTATGCCAGTAAGCCATTGAAAATTTCAAATGTTCCTTCATTGTCTTGCCCATAATCACTTCATCGGGATTATAAAACTTAAATGAAAGCGGATTTTTACTCTCTGCTCCCTCATAATTAATTTTTTTCACATTACCAAAATATTCCATATTCTTTTCCTCCTGTTTATATTAATTTTTTATTGGTATATTGTATTTTGTTATTATTTCAAGATTTATTTTATAATTATTTTTGTTTATGTTTCCACCGCAAATATAGCTTACCATTTCAGACACGGCATTATAGCCCTGCTTAAAAGGATGCTGATATACAGTTGCCTTAATTATATCTTTTTCAAGATATTTTATTGTCACAGGCAGCACATCATTTGTTATAGCATAAATTTCACGACCGGACTCAGAAATTGCCTCTATAACTCCTTCAATACCGCTTGCCACAACATATATAAAGTCAATATCATTTTGCTTAAGCAATTTTACTGTATTTTCATAGGCTGTGGCAGAATCATCTTCGGTGTAAAAATAATCTATAATATTTACATTTTCGCACTGTCCCGCAACTTCCTTAAAGGCTTCATACCTTTCAATATGCCCTTTAATATTCTTGGAACCATGTACAATACCTACATTAATTTTTTTGCCGAAAGCATACATATTAAGCACAGCTCCTGCAATTTTTCCGCTTATATTGTAATCACACCCAATATAGTCCACCTTGTTTTTAATATCAATATCCATATTACAGGTTATTACCGGTATATCAAGGCTTTCCAATTTATTTTTTATATTTTCATCATTAATTGGTGATATTATAAGTCCGTCAATATTTTTTTTAACTAAATCCTCAATAGCTTTTATCTGTTCTTCTGGTACATAACCCCTAAGCTTTATAATCTCTGTTTCAGTTCCGAAATTTAAAAGTTCTTTTTCTGCAGTATACACACCTTCCAGGACATCATCAAAAAAACGGTTTCCCAGGCAGTTTAATATAATGCCTATTTTCTTCTTTTGTTGTTTTATTGCAAGTGCTTTTGCAATAAAATTTGGTTTGTAATCATATTCTTTTATTATTTTATTTACTTTATCGATATTTTCCTGACTAACGCCTGGTCTGTTATGCAAAACTCTGTCTACGGTACCTCTCGATACTCCGGACATTTCAGCAATTTCCTTAATTGTTATCCCAATTACTTCACCTACTTTCCGTGCTCGCACACAGCTTTGTTTTATTATACCAAAAGCTTTTATTATTGTCAATTTAGCAAAACTATTTTTTTGTAAAAATTTTTTTAAATAAGTATTGACATTTAGACAAATCGGTATTAAAATAGTTAGGAAACTAAACATTTATGTCGGAGTAATCTTTTAATTCAATACTGGTGGTGAATATATTGACTGATCTTACAAGAAGTGCTGGACGCTATATAAGCAAGCTTTCAAATAAAATACGGCGTCAGCTTGAATCATTTTCTTTTAAAGAATCTTTCAGCGGTGCACAGGGCAAAGTACTTCATTTTCTTCTTGCACAAAATGAAGATGTTTTTCAGAAAGATATTGAAGTAGAATATTCTCTCCGCCCCTCCACAGCAACAGAACTGCTTAAACAAATGGAAAAAAGTGGTCTTATTACAAGAGAAACTGTTCCCTATGACAAAAGGCTAAAAAAAATCATACTTACAGAAAAAGCAAAAAGCTATCAGGAGCAGGTTATTAAAGACTTAACAGCTTTGGAAAAAAAGATCACAAAAGATATTTCCAAAGATGACCTGGAAACCTGTTTTAACGTTCTTGAAAAAATGCTGGATAATCTCTCTGAATAAATAAAATTTATCCGACATTTATCAAAAACAAATAATTCTAATGAAAGGACATTTATAATGAATACCAAAACAGATTTTTTAAACGGCAAACTGTATCCCCTTATACTTAAATTTTCAATTCCTGCTGCAATTTCTCTGCTTATAAGTGCAATATATAATATTATAGACAGAATATTTGTGGGGAACTTTGTAGGAACTTCTGCTCTTGCGGGATTATCTATATGCTTCCCCCTTTCTTACCTGATGATAGCATTCGGGCTCACATGCAGTTCAGGCGGATCAACATTATTCAGTGTTTTCACCGGCCAGAAAGACAGAGAAAAAATGAACAGTGTTTTTGCCAATGCATTTATGCTTGCTATTTTTTTTGAGATTATTCTTACAGTATTTTTGTTAATTTTTGCAGATCCCCTTCTTAAAATATTCGGGGTTACTGAAACATCTTATGATTATGCTCTTACCTACTACAAAATTGTATCCCTGGGCTGTATTTTTCAGGGACTTACGTTTGTATTCTGTGACTTTGTCCGTGTATCAGGCAAGCCTATTATTGGAATGTGGGTAACAGGTGTAGGTGCTATAACAAATATTATTCTTGATGCTCTTTTTGTTGCTGTCCTCGGATGGGGTGTTGCAGGTGCTGCATGGGCAACAGTAATAGGACAAGTTTTATCAACTATTTTCGGTGCATTTTGGATATTTAGCGGTAAAACTCTTGTTCAGATAACAAAGAAAGCCTTTACTTTTGACTTGAAACTGTCAGGCAGAATAATTTCCTGCGGTTTCGCTTTCTGGGTAACACAGATAGCTATGGGATTTATTTGTCTTGTATATAACAGTCAGCTTGGTAAATACGGCGGCGACGTTGCTATAAGCGTTTACGCAGTTATTGCAAGTATTATGACATTTGTAATTATGCCTGCCAGCGGCATAAGTCAGGGAATCCAGCCTATTGTAGGAAATAATTTCGGTGCCCAGAACTATAAGAGAGTTATGTCAACGCTATATCTTTCAACAATAATTTCAGTAGCTGTTACCTGCATTATATGGATAATAGTTTTGGTATTTCCAAAGCAAATTCTTTCTGCTTTTGGCGGAACAGCAGATATGTATGAAATAGGAATTTCAGGACTTAGAATTAATTTCTGTATAACACCGATTTTAGGCTTTGTTATGCTTGCAACAACCTTCTTTCAGTCAATTGCAAAACCAATTCCTTCAATTATCATTACACTGTTAAGACAGGTTGTTCTCCTTATTCCATTTATTTATATTCTCCCTGTATTTATGGGTATAAACGGAATTTTCTTTGCACAGCCAATAAGTGATGCTCTTGCTCTTATTATATCTCTTTTCCTTGTTATACGTGAACACAGATTACTTTTAAAAAACAATTAAATAAAGGAGTCCACAAGAAGAAAAGACTTATTCCATAAAGGTTTAAGTCTTTTCTTCTTTCAT
>CAZGIC010000005.1:0-51367 GCA_964526435.1 uncultured Lachnospiraceae bacterium
TTTGACTTCTTGCTGGCTCTTGACCCTTTGCACACTCTGTATCTGCCTTTAAAATTCCAATAGTCTTTATAACCTTTACCGACTACCTCTTGAAGAGAAACCCTTTTTTCATTCATTCAGATCCTCCTCAAAAATCACTTTAGCAACTCCGTCAACCTCAACTTTATCTGTAAACATTCCATACCTCTTGCCCAGAAGCTCTGCCGCCTTAAGCCTGTCCTTTGCCGATACATCTATCTCTGCTATAGCCTGAGTCCCCTCTCCAATCCATTTAAGAGTTTCTTCCTTGTGCTCTCCTCTCATTACTGCAGTCAGGTACTCCATTATCTCTGTCGTATCAGCAATATTGGAGTTTCTCACTTCTTCCAGTAGCTTATTAATGTACTTTTGGGCTTCAACTTTTTTCAACATCCTTTGCCCAATTGAGTAGGCTGTTCTCTCTGAATATCCCGCCCTGATTGCTGCCTGAGTGGCATTACAATCAATAATGTATTCCTCACAAAATCTTTTCTGTTTTTCCGTCATAATGCCACCTCCTTTTTGGCAATAAAAAACCGCCTTACTTTTCAAATTTAAGGCGGAAAAAATTACATAAATTTTTATTTTTACTTGACACGCAACAAGTTTTATGTTATAATTAAAACATAGAAAGGAGGTGTCAAGTATGATTGATGTTCTTATAAGCGTTATAAACTTTGTAACTTCTGTGATTGCCCTTATAACCGCAGTAATAGCCTACAAAGCAAGTAAACGCTAACACATTAAAGAGGGCGAAAGCCCTCGCCCCTTTCGGGGTTGTAATATTATTATAACTCAATCATCGAATTTATGCAATATATTTCATTAATAATATCTGTTATTGCTTTAATAATAGCCATTGTCGCATTGATTAAAGTAATAAAAAAGTCAAAGGAGCAGTAATATGTATCAGTTTAACACCAGCGAAGAAATAAAGCAATTTATATCCGAAAATATTATATCAACAGGCGAAGCTGCCGAAATTTTAGGCTGCTCCCGTCAGTATATCAATCAGCTTGTAAAGGAAAATAAGCTGATCCCGATTAAGAAGATTAATTATATTACTTTATTTCTTAAATCTGATGTTGAGGCAAGACTTAAATAGTCTTGCCTTTTCTCATATCAATCACTGTCATTTATAAACATTTCATTAAGCAAAACAGCCCCTGAATAGGGACTGCCAAATCGAAAGGAGAAATTTAAATCTTAATTTCATATTTTAATTAATGAAAAAGCACAGTGACCAATAGTGTTCCCTGATGGTTCACCTGTTCAAAGTGCTTTTATATTTATAAGATAATAATTAGCTGCAGCACTTAAATTATTATCTTATTTGTATATTTTTATATTACCATTATACTACATATAATCATAGGTTTTCAATAGGGTATTAAATCTATTTGAAAATTCTTTTAAAGCGTATCCATGAACCTCAACAATGTATTGATATGATTTATCTAATTCAACAGCTACTATTTCCAGTCTCTTAAACTCAACATATTTTTTATAAAGTACATCAACAAACAAAGGTCTTGTAAGCTGGTGTATTTCTCCTATTATTTTATGCTTAATAAAAACAAATTCATCAATCATTTTGTCTATTTCTTTTTCCATATCAGCATACTTATCAACCTTGTTATAATTCCTTTTAACTCCTCCTGATACTCTTTCGTTCTCCGTATTCACAGCAGGAATGCTGTACATAATTTCTTTCAACTCATCTCTCTGCCTAATCCTGTGATTTATTTTCAGATCCAATAACTTAAGCTGGCTTAAATACTCTTTAGCGGTCATATGTACCCCCTTGACTAAACTCACAACAACGCTTATAATAATGTTGCGGTATTATTTTAGCTAGTTCTTCACTTCGCTTGAAATGGCTGAGTCAAGAGCACCCTCCGATGTTTTTCGGAGGGATTTTTATTATATTTCGGAATATATAAGGAGCCACAAATTAATAATATTAGACCCCCACACTAAAGCATACTGAAACCTTGTCGTATTCCCCTCTATCAATACGGCAACACCAACCACCAGCCATAATACTAAGCTGATTTTCCCCAGTATATTTTTATCCCTCTCCATTTTTATTCCTCCACCACCAACAAATCAGGATTATCGTAAATGTTGCCAATAACCACAGCTGACCTTAAATGCGTATCATCCTCACTTAATCCAATATCAAAGACTGTTGCATATGTATCATCATTAACATATCGGAAGTCATATCCGGATGTCGTATAAGCTTCAACAACCAATAATTCATTGTCATCTGTATCTCTAACTATATCTCCTTCAAAAATCTTTTCACCATTCTTATCATAAAACCCAATATATTGCCCAACACTTTCGGCAGACACTTGATATTTATCTAAAACATCCACACATCCGCCCTGGGTACAAATATAACTATCACCATCCCTAAATTTTAATAAACTGCCAATCACCCATTCTTTATCAGCTATTCCTTTTCCTCTGAACAAAATCTCTCTCATTATTTCTCCTCCTCTGCCCATGATAGTGTAATCGAACTATCACTGTTATATTTAATGTGATAGCCCTGATTCCTATATTCCATCATCACTTTGTTAAATATTTCTGAATGCAGAAATCTTATTCTTCTACTCAAAGTAATATATGTTATTCCGTCTTTTTTTGCAGTAATTCTTATCGCTTTATCAATTTTTCTGCATAGTTTCTTTGCAATCCTGTCAGCGTTTTTAGTTGTTAGTTGTTTTGCTTCTTCCGGTTTAATCATTGCTTATATATACCTCCTGTTCCAAGCTTCCTGACATTCTTAATATCCTCCCTTATTATCAATGAGCCACACTCTAAGTTCTACATTTGCCTTAGTAATAACACGCTCCAATTCGGGACCCTGTGCATAAAATATTTGTAAATCTCTTCCGTTTTTACCACACCCCTTTTTATAGATATGGCAAACCCAATCTAAAGTTTTACTGTAATATAACTCAAAATGTAGAGGATCCGTCTCAACTATTTTAGATACAAATTTTAAAAATTCTCCCATTATGGAATTTGCTCTTCTCAATTCCTCATCCATTATAAGTAAAACTATGTCTTTGCTGATAATGTCTAATTCTCTGAATTTCTCTATAAGAGATACTTCGTCCATTTTTTTAATCTTTATCATCTTCACACCTCAAATCCCGTTATTTCCTCAACTTTAAACAACTCCGGATGCTCAATATAATCTGTTATAAATACCTTTACGCCAACACTCTCATCGTCAACTGCATATCTTTTGTCAACACACAGACTTACAATCTGATTATCATCCTTGTAGGCTAAGTTATTAAGACTGTCAAGTATAGCCTTTGCAATGTTATCGCCGTCAGGCTTCACTACAGGGAACACATTTCCATCAAGTATTAAAGCTCTCTGTACTTTTGTCAGGTTCTTTGGCTGTTTATAGTATGCTATCAAAAACGCCATAACAGGCGTTTTTGCTGCAATTGGTTCAACGCTGGCATACTTACGTTTAAAACAATATCTCACAAATTCCTCATAATCTTTCGTCTTCTGTGGTGTATATGTAATCCCCTTTTTCGTATGTCTAGGACGCTCCTTGCCTCTCGGCTGTCCCGGGACAAAAAAACTAAACATTATTTTTCCTCCTCAATATCTCCTGTATTTCCTCGTTTGTGTAAATCCTCTGATTATAATTATTAAACACCCCTTTAGGTCTCTGCATATTCTTTTGTTCACTCTTAGCTTTCTGCTGGTCTTGCTTATGCCAGTTTCTTGCTCTCGCTTTCCAGTCATGCATTACACTGCCGTTTACAGTCCAACCAATCGAATTGTAATGATTTACAAACTTTTCACAGTCAATTGTTATTCCTGCCCCATTGCAGTACTCCATAACCTCACTGACTGTCGGAGGAGTAAAAGCCGAACACCCATCTGTTCCTGCTCCATATTCCTCGTGAGCGTGTTTATACACACTCTCTTTCTTATCATTCTTTACATTCTTATCATTCTTTACATTCTTGTTAGTTGTTATCTGCTTGTTATCTGCCTGTTGGTTGCCTGTTATCTGCCTGTTATTTTGGCTGTTATCTTCTTCATTAAAACCTTGATAAAATTCCCAATTTACTATGGTTATAAGCCTGTTTTTGTTTGTTGATTTGTCTGTTAAAAAACCTAGTTTTTCAAATCTTGCTAATGCAGTTCTCACCTTTTGTATTGTAATGCTTTTGCAGTTGCATTTTTCAACTATACTTGCAAGAGAAGTGATAAATTGTCCTGCCTTAACCTCGTAGGGCTTACCCTGCCATTCCCACTTTTTCGGTTTATGGTTCGCCATGCACAGCAGCGTTATAAGTATTCTGTTTTGCTCCGGTGTGCTGTTAATCCATATGGGCTTGTCGATAAGCTCTCTGTACAGCTTTATCCAACCGTTATCATTCAAAAAAAGCACCTCCTTCTTTAAGAAGGAATAACAATAAAGTCATTCCCTCCTGGATCATGCTTAAGCCAATATTACAATCCCTGTGCCTTAAAAGCCTCTTCCTGATTTAGAATGGTAAATCTTCGTCATCATCTAAACTATTATCAATACTAAAGCCGTTGAGCGTTGTCTGTCCTGCCTGATTATTCATATCGGCTCCTGCATTACTGCTTCCAGACTTGCTTTCGCAAAATTCAAAATCTTCAACAACAACATCTGTTGAATACCTCTTATTACCCTGCTGGTCTGTATAACTGCTTACCTGCAGTCTGCCTGTTACAGCAATTCTGTTGCCCTTGCGGAAATACTGTCCGATATTCTCACCACGTCTGCCAAAACTTACGCAGTTTATAAAATCACAGGTCGCCTCTCCCTCCTGACGTTCCTTTTTGTAAGGTCTGTCAACAGCAACTGAAAACCTGCATACAGCCAAAGGCTCTGCTGTCTGAGTATATCTGACCTCAGGATCTTTCCCTAATCTGCCTATTAAAATAACCTTATTCATTGAAATCCTCCTAAATACACCTGCATACCGCTCTCTGCAACACTTGTTTGTATTCCTGTAGCCTGCCTTACCCTTGCTTTAAAAGCTTCCCCATCACTGTTATTGTCGCTTAAGTGTATAAGCATAATATCTTCAACCTTACTTAAATCGTTCGCCATTAAAGCATCAATACAGGTGTCGATGCTCATATGAGAGCTTAAAAGCCTTTTCTTTAAGCTCTCATTTACATTATTTCTTTCTAAAATATCCTTATCGTAATTGCACTCAATCAGGATATGACTTAAATTTCTAAAAGTGTTAGGCAGATAGTATGTATCCGTTGCAAACAACACAGTACCGCACTCCTTATTATTTATTAAATAACCATAAGGCTGTTTGCAGTCGTGCCTTGTTTCAAAAGGTAATATCCTCCACCCCTCAACGCTAATTATTTTAAGAGGGGCAATACCCTGTAAATACATACTGTCTATTCCCAACGCCTCTATAGTGCCTTCAGAAGTATAACACTTAATGCCATTCCGCAAATATTCTCCTACATACTTGCTGTGGTCCTTGTGTTCGTGAGTAATAATACAACCACATATCTTACTCACATTGTAATTAAGTGCCTTTTTAACCTCTGATAGCTTTACTCCTGCCTCAACCACAAGGCAAGAGTAACTATCTTCAAACAGGTAGCAGTTACCTTTACTGCTGCTGCCTAAAACAGATAACTTGACCATAATCATCAAAAGCTCGGCTCTTCACCGAAATCCATCTGCATTCCAACCGGTTCTGGTTTATTTGTAACCGGTTCAGGCATTGACATCTGTTCCTGCTCTTCAAATCCGATTTCCCCTGCATTGTTTGCTTCTGCTTTAATTTCTTCTTCTACGCTATCATATGCAGTTCCAACATCTATAACCTCATCTGATGACGGTATGCCCATCAGCAAATCGGCACAGTGCATTTTCCCAAAAAAGCTCACAGCTCTGTACATAAGCATTATTTCAGGCATAGTCTGCCACTTACTGCCGTTTTTATCGTACCATTTTTCAGCCTTAGCCATTTCTATGCTAACCGTTGGACCTACAACTTTGTTGCCGTCATGGTCTTTTGCCCACACATAGCATTCCGTCTTATCTTCGCTAAACTCATACTGTAAAGGCATTGCATAGCGTCTGCTCTGATTAATTAGGGCTGCAATAAATTTACTGCTCCAACTTGGAGTGCCATATACAATGTATATATTCTGCATAACCATATACGGACTCATTTTAGTTCTTTGTGCCATATCAAGAGCAATAATACAATTGCCTATATTCCCCTGAAAATCTTTAGGAACCATTGTACTCTGGCTTAAAAACTTAGCCATAGTATAAGCATTATTAAAATTTTCAGTGCTGGAAAATATATTGGCAACGCTAACACCCTGTTTTACTGCTACTTCGTTATTTGACATATCAAGCAACCTCCTTAACCTTTACATTATTAATAATCAACTCTTTATCATCTGTAACCTGCAGACAAACAAGCTGACAGTCCATATCAACAAGTTCTGTCACGCTTTCCTTGTTATCAACAAAAACAGGAGCATATACATCATAGTGTCTTTGGAGCGTCTTTATAATGTCAAGCCCTGCATTTATTCTGGCTGCATTATTTAACCCTCCGCTGTAAGGCACACCCTTTACAGTGGCTTCACAGCACTCCGCATATCCGCCGTTTATCTGCTCATCATAAAGCTTAAACTTAACAATACCAAATTTACTGTTTACGGCTTCGCCAAGCATATTGATTTTAGCCTCTGTAAACTCCTTAATTTCTGCTTCTTCTCTTTCGATGTCAGCTACAGCTTGAGCCTTATCCTTTAAGGACACCTCAAGTTCCGCTATTCTTTCCCTTCGCTTAGCCTCACCGTTTACATCTGCAAGTTCCTGCTCAAGTGTCGTGAGCTTGCTGTTTAATATTACAAGCTCCCCTTCCTGCCTGCTTGTATCAACAACATTACTTTCAAGCTCTGCTTTTGCCTGCTCAATCTTCTGTATGTGCTCAGCACTGTTAAATATCGGTATATCTTCTAGCTTAACAGGAGTGTTTTTAATGATTTCAAGCTCCTTTTCGGCATCCTCAAGCTCTCTTGTTCTTTCAGCCAACACTGTTTCATTGCTTGCAAGACTACTTCTCATATTTAAGCCCTTTGTTGTTATTTCTTCAAGCTTTCTTGCCTTTGCTTCGTTAAATTCCTTAAGCCTTTCATTTAATTCGTCGTCTTCCCATTCTCTGCCGCAGGTTGGGCATACAGTATCATTAAACTGTTTGTGCCATTCCTCTTTATATTCTTTTTGGAGCTTAACTATACACTCATTAAGTTCATTAATGCCGTTTTTGCATTCGGTTATAAATCCCTTGTGATACTTAATGTCATGTTCAAGCTTTTCAACAATGCCCTTATGTTCACGCAAAACCTTATCATTATCCGCTTTAATTTCAGCCACAACAGCCTTATGCTCTGCTTCTGCCTTTATCATTTCCGCCTGATACTGTCTTATTTGGGTTTCAGCTTCAAGCCTTGCTGTGTCTCCGTTTTTAAGGATATTAATATCTCTTTCAATAATGCTTATCTGTTCCTTCGTTCTTTTGATTTCCTCCGAAACAGTTTCTGCGTCTCTTGTATCATTAATAAGGGTACGCTTTATTTCATCAATCCTTATAGGAATAGCCTCTATTTCCTTGTTGATTTTCTTTTTCCCGGAGGCAAGTTCTTTGCTTCTTTCTTCTATTGTCTTTCCATTGTTCAGGAGATCAAGAACCCCCTGTAACTGTTTTTCAGTTGCAATTTCCAAATCTGATCTTAACTCAGATATATCCATAAGGATTTGTCTCTGTACCTGCCATTTTCTGTTACAAAACTCGGTAGGATTTGTAACAAGTCTGAATACCTCTTCGTCTATGATCTCAGACACTTTACTCTGATACTCAGACTGTTTAAGAGGCACATTATCTATTTCATAATCGGTTTCATTGCCTGAAAACACTTCCTCGGTGCTTCCTCTTTTCTTGATCCATTTCTCTTTTAATGTTCGGCTAAAAGTCTTGTCCTTTCCGTCAACTTCGATTACAGCTGTTACATTATGCTCAATTCGTTGTATCTCCCTGCCGTTGACGTCAAGGGTCTTAATTTCAAAATCCTTTCTCCCCTGACTGTCTTTCCCGAAAAGCAGCCACAAAAAAGCATCAAATACACTTGTTTTGCCTGTGCCGTTACCTCCGCATATGTAATTTGCATCTGATTTAAAATCAATCTCAAGATTTCTGATTCCTTTAAAATTAGTTATTTTTAGTTTTTTCAAAACTACTTTCATTTGACTTTTTCTCCTTTCTGTTGTATAATAAATATGACTTTTTCTCTGTAAGCTTTTTAGCTTACTGCCCTTGTACTCCAACAAGGGCTTTTTTATTGCCAGGAAACGCAATTGCGTATCACCTCTTCATTGGCTTTCATCAGCTTTATCTCTTTTGGCTTGACTACCTTTCTTTTTGTAATCTCCCCAAATTTTTCGCCTGCAATCTCTCCTGCATTGTCCGCAAGCTCAACAATATAGACAAATCCTGTCCAAAGGTCCTTTCCTATTTCCTTAATGTCCTTCATAAACTTTTTCATTTCAGCTCTCCTTTCTTCTTAAAATTCTGTATGTAGACTTACCGAATTCCATTGCGGCAAACAGATGACAGTGCATCCACCCATCATCGGTTTTGATCCTAAACCAACGCCCCTTATCATCTACTTGCACAACATTTCCAATGACAATCTCTGTTTCAATACCTTTTCCGCCTATAGTCTTACACTCAACTCTGTCACCAAGCCGAATGTTTGCAACATTTAATTTTCTAACCCTCAACGCATTTGCACAATTCAAATTTTTCACCTGCCTTTTCTCCTGAGCTGTCAGCGACTGCCCTATACTTTTTTATTGTGTTTATGTTCAGGAAGTAAAAAAAGTAATTATATCATCAGTGCCACCGCATTAAAATCTAACAGAAAAGAGGATTTCTACATGTATAGGGCAGCCCCTGACAACTCAGGGCATATTCAATTTTAATAGCTTGTCCACTTATGTACAGCTTAGGCTGTACTCTTTTCGTTTTTTGCTTCCATAATTGCCTTTTCTGCAAGACCCTCTCTGTGTATGTCACCTATGTTGTAAAGTATGGCATCTCTTTTGTTAGGATCCGCATCATTATCATTGAATGTTAATGTTGCATTACCGCTTTTTGCTGTATAAATCATATTTACACCTCCCTGTATATTAAATAATATGTCTTTAACCTATGTGTACTGCCCTTAAACTTTTATCCCAGCCTGTTCTTAATAACACTTCTTCCTCATCTCCTAAGCTGATTCTTCTCTATTCGCAATAAACTTAGCACCTTCAGTAACATAATAAATTTCCTTTTGCTTTTCTTCAGACAGTTTATAAAGAATACTCAGCAATTCAAATGCTTCTTGTCTTTCCTTATTATCCATACTCTCACACCCTTCAAATTTTTCTTGCCCTTTATTCTAAGTTATGTTATAATATTTTTATCAATTGCAAGGGCGGGCAAGTCACCCTCGCTTTTGATTTTTGTTTGGGTGAAGTCTTAATCTTTAATGGTTAAGGCTTCTATTTTTTTGATCATCTCTTCCTTGCTTTCATTATCTTTTATAATTTGGATAATTGCATTTATTATTGCTTTAAATTGTAAATCTGTCATCTCTTCCATAGCTTTCTCCTTTCTGCTACTTGCCAGCTTATTTAAAGTTCACTCATTCGTTCACCTTATGTTTATATTATACACCCATCCTTTCGTATCGTCAATATTTGTTTTCACTCAAACATTCACAAAAATCAAGCAATATTTTTAGATAATATGTACATATTGGTGATTATTCCTTAATTCAGCATTGACTTCTTCACCCATTCGTGCTAAAATAATAATGGAGGTGAAAGAAATGATTAATATATCTTCAACATTAAAACGCATTCGCAAAGATAGAGGTTACACAATTCAAGCTGTAGCTGATGGTATTGGCATTGCTTCCAGAACATATCAAAACTATGAATATGGTCAACGGGAAGTAAGCACCGAAACGCTTTATAAGCTCGCAGACTTTTATGCTGTCACAACCGACTACCTTCTCGGCCGAGAAACAGGCAATCCCGAACCCATAGATCAATTGGCAGCTGAATTTAATATGACAGCCCTCGAGAAGAAAATACTTGATAATTATTTATCTCTCCCCAAAAATATGAGATCTGACTTAATGGAATTCCTGCATAAGTCCGTTAAAGAAGTCCAGAATGAAAGTAATTAGCGGTTTCTGACACCGCTTTTTTCTTTATTTGTAAATATCTGCAGCCCTTCAAGTGCTAAACACAAACCTGCTTGTTGCCTCTCATCAAGACATTTTAAATACCTGATAAATTTCAAAGCTTCCTCAAATTGAACATTTTCCACTCTCCCACCTCCTGCACTTATTTTTCTGATTATTCATATTTCTTTTCTTAGATTATTCGCCATACAAATCTTCAATAGAACAATTTAAAACATTCGCTATCTGTTTTCCCAGCGGCATAGTAACAATTTTTGTCCCTCGTTCGATCTGGCAAAGCATTGATTGTGTTACCCCAACACATTCGGCCAGATGACTTTGTGTAATATTCTTTTCCATTCTCATTTTTTTAATGTTTTCACCAATGCTCATTAATGCCATCTCCTCAATATCAAAATAATAATTAAAACATTCAAAATAATTTGAATTAAATCAATAACAATATCAAACATTCTCAATTCCTCCTTAAATTTATTTATATATTGACAATAAGCAGAAAATAGTTTAAACTTATCCTGTGGGGAGGTTTCCCTCCCCGGCTGATTATGTAAGTTTTTTGATTAAATCAATGACTTCACAAATCAGATTTAGGATTGCAGTGATAAGAACAATTTTCTCAACTGCCATTGAGCTGTTCTTATCACTTTTTCTTTTGCCTTTTTTCTTGCTCATTGTTGATACCTCCTTGTTTTTTTATAATTAAGTTGTAACCTTAACTATAGTTATATTATAAAACACGAAAACACGAAAACACGAAAGTCAATATTTTTTTCAAGTTTTCAATAAATTCAGCAAATTGCACAATTCTTCAGGCGAACGGATTATTATCTGTTTTCTTCCAATCTCCAACTTCCCTAGAGCGATTGAACAATCACTAACCAATAAACTACAGTGAATTACATTCACCTCAATTTGCAAAAAAAATATCATCTCTTTCGTCTTTAGTAAGTCTTAAAGTCTTTGTTAATGCAGTTATTTCACTAGCTTTAAAATCTGCATCCCCATTTAACCTATTGTATAAAGTTTCTCTTAATATGCCCGATTTTTCTGCTATTGCTGTTACCGTCATTCCTGTATCTTTAAATCTACTTTTTAACTTCTCTACATCAGTCAACTTTTTCATCTCCTTTGTTGAATTTAATTCACATCTATATAATACACCATTTAAAAAGTTCTGTCAATAGTTTTTAACAAAATTGTTGAATTATTTTCACGCGTATGTTATAATCATAGTATGGAGGTGAATTTAATGCTTGAACTCTATAAAAATATAAAAAATAGAAGATTAGAAATAGGTATGTCCCAAAGCGAACTAGCAAATAAAGTCGGCTATACAGACCGTTCAACGATAGCAAAAATTGAAAAAGGTGAAGTCGATTTAGCACAATCAAAGATAGAATTAATTGCAAAAGCACTTATGACATCTGCTCCCTCTTTAATGGGATGGGATAATAACAATCAAGAAAATTTAACACATTTAAATAAACCCGTACTAAAAACAAAATTAATTCCACTTGTTGGAACAGTTGCCTGTGGAAATCCCATATATGCTGAAGAAAATATTGAAGAATATATAACAGTTTCTGCTGATGACAAAGTGGATTTTGCTCTATATGCAAAAGGCGATAGTATGAATAATTGTAAAATTGATGACGGTGATATAGTGTATGTCAGACAACAACCTATAGTAAACAACGGCGAAATAGCCCTTGTATTAATTGATGACTCAGCAACTATAAAAAGGTTTTATGACTATGGTGACAAGATCGTTCTCAGACCTGACAGTACAAATCCAAGCCATAAAGAACAGATTTATGACAAGAAAAATTACAATATATTAGTTCAAGGTAAAATCATTTTTATAAAAACATTTGTAAATTGAAATTATAAAAATTGATATACTATTTATGAGGTGTGTTTTTAATGATAGATATAGAAACATTAAAACAATATTATAAAGAAGATATGGTTATTGTTTCAGAACATGCGGCAGAAAGATTCAGACAAAGAAATATTAAGGCACGTGACATAAGACATGCCGTATTTAATGGGGAAATAATTGAACAATATCCCGACGACTTTCCTTTTCCAAGTTGTTTGATACTAGGGAATACATCAAAGGGACAATACATCCACATAGTGATGAGCGATGAGGGAAGTATGAGCAGGATAATTACTGCTTACTATCCTGACAAACACAAATGGAGTGAAGACTTTAAAGTAAGAAAGGAGTTATAATATGAAATGTTTAGGCTGTAAAACCGGTGATATGACCGAATCAACAAACACATATTTTGCCAAGTTAAAAAACTGCTATATTATTATTGAAAATGTTCCTTGTTTAAAGTGTGAGCAATGCGGCGAAGTATTCTATAAAACTTCAGTATTAGAAAACATAGATAACATTATTGAAAAAATTGAAAATATTTCAAGTAAAATTTTTATTATGGATTACACAACAGCTGCTTAATTTATAGAATAAAAAAAGGTGCAAGCTCTGCGACAGCTTACACCTTATATAGAAGATACAAACGAAAATAAATATCCTCCAAATTTATTATATCATTTTTTGACACATTTTGTCAAAATTTTTATCGACAAATTTCTAAGGAGGTATCCTATGGGAGAAACAATTAATAAAACCATAAAATTTTATGATATTATTCCTAAGGCAACTGTTCAATATTATGGTGATTAAAAATTTGACAAACTTAATAACCATAATACAATGCTTACTAAAAAAAGTAGTATTCCCGCTGCTATATTATTTATAAGTATCCTGTTATGTTCTGTTTGCTTTAATTTATATATCTTATCATTATCAGGTAAGGATATATATATAGTTAGTATAGCTATCAATATTGATAAAATACTTCCCGAAATGCCAGCTAATGTGTCAATTTTTTTGTACATATATTCGTCAAATATGTTATATTCTGATTTTTCAATTAATATACAGGCAATAAATACTATTAATGGCATAAGAATATAGGAATATTTTTTTATTCTAGTTTTCATTATCTATCCACCTCATTATTATTATAATAAATATTTGTTTGATTGTAAACAAAAAAGAATAAACTAAGCAAAAAGAAAGCTATAAAAACATTCTAATTAAATATTAGTTTATTAATATTAAAATCAGATAAATTGTAATAAAAAAGAGAAATAATTCTTCCTAAATTATGGTATAATATACTTACTTCCATAATAAATTAGGTCAAACATAAATTTAAATGCTAATAGTCAATTTTGGGGACCAAAGGAGAAAACTATGCGACTTCAAATAAAAAATTTTGCTAAAATTAAAGAAGCTGATATTAAACTCGATGGTATTACGGTGATTGCTGGTGAAAATAACACCGGTAAAAGTACTGTTGGTAAAATTTTATATGCTTTCTTTAATTCTATGCACAACTACCCGACACAAGTTAAATATCAAAAAATAAATAGAATTAGAAATATAATAAACAATTTCTTTTATGTGTGTGAAAGCAAATATAACATAAGAAATGACTATTCCAAAGAATATAGCAAGGTAATGTCTGAATATTTAAATCAAGCCGAATTAGAAGATACAGACATATTATTTAACTTTTTCATTGATAAATACCCTGATATTAATAAAGATGAATTAAATACAACTTTAGAGAATGTAAAGAACACATTAGGCATATCAGATAAGGATATATTTTTTAATCTAGTTTCATCAACATTTAATGGTGTTTTTTATAATCAGGTTAATAATTTAAATAATTTAACTGATGCAGAAATTAAGGTTACCATACAAAATGATACATCTAACTTATTATTTTCTAAAGGTTTCTGTAGTCAAATAGACTCACCTATTTTAGTAACTCATTCTGCTGTTTTTTTTGATGATCCAAATGCTTTAGATTATTTAAGCCTTAATAAATATATCAGAAGCTCTACCTTAACAAGAAAATTAAGAAATATGTTATCTAGTTTAGACAATTATACAGATGAAACCCCAGATGTAATATCTGATATTATAAATAATGAAAAACTCAAAGAAATTTATGCATTATTAGATAAAGTAAATATCGGCAGCTTGGTAAAGCAAGAGCGCGGGAAATATATGTACAACAATAATAATCTAATAAAGCCATTGGAAATAGAAAATTTATCTATTGGTATAAAAGCATTTGTTTTATTAAAAAGTATTCTTGAAGCAAATCTTATTCATGATAAAGATGTTTTAATTTTTGACGAACCTGAAATACACGTTCATCCAAAATGGCAAATTTTATACGCTGAAGTATTAGTATTACTGCAAGTAACATTTGACCTAACTCTTGTAATTACCTCACATAGTCCTTACTTTATAGATGCTATAAATCTTTATGCTGCAAAATATAATGCTTTAAAGAATTGTAATTTTTATTTATCAGAAATAGAAGATAATGAAGTTACATTTGAAAATGTTACAAGAAACATTGATAAAATTTATGAAAAACTTGCAGAACCTTTTGATACTTTAGACACACTAAGATATGAACTTGAGGAAGAAGGTAAATTGCAATTATGATAAAAGAATGTTCTCAATTGAAAAAATTATTATCAAGTTTTAAAAAGGTATCAAAAGGAGGAAAAGATAATCATTCAATGATTGATTATGATTCACTTGTTTATAACTTTGATAAAGTGTCAAAATTATATGCAAAAAAATATAAAATAAATCCTCCAAGTACAAGTGACGCTCTGTATATATCTGATGAAACAAATAAAATATATTTAATTGAGTTTAAAAGTGGAAGCATTGATAAATTAAATGTATTATATAAAGCATATGATAGTGCTATTATATTACAAGATTTAAATATTGTTAATGATTTTAATTATTTAAGGAAAAATGCTGTATTTATTTTAGTATATGAACATTATAAAATATATCCCAATGACTTTGATTCTATTAATAGATCAAGGTTAACAAATATCGTGAGAGAGAGAGCAGGAAAACACAAACAGCTCTTTGATATTAAGCACATAAAAAATATGCTATATTCAGATGTTTATACTTTAACTGTTAATGAATTTATATCAAAGTTTGGCTCAACCTTTGATATAAAACCTACATAACAATATCTATATCTGTTATTTTATAACAAAAGTCCAATTCACAGCTCCTTTATCTTAACATATAGATAAAGGAGTGTTTTATGTATCAGGACTATATATTTGCAATACATTTATTAAGGAGATGATTATATGCCTTATTGCATATACCTAAGAAAGTCCCGTGCTGACAGTGAAAACCCTCTATGGACCGAAGAAGAAGTCCTTGCCCGCCACGAACAGACATTAACTGAATTAGCGGCAAACAGAGGCTACAATGTAACTAAAATATATCGTGAAGTTGTATCAGGCGAAACCCTTGCCGCAAGGCCACAAATGCAGCAACTATTATCCGAAGTTGAAAGTGGTTTATGGAATGGCGTTCTTGTTATGGAAGTCGAAAGACTTGCAAGAGGCAACAGTATTGACCAGGGAATAGTATCTCAAGCTTTTAAGTACAGTAATACTCTTATAATAACACCCAATAAGGTCTACAATCCCGCGAACGAATTTGACGAAGAATACTTTGAATTTGGTTTGTTTATGTCAAGACGTGAATATAAGACCATAAACAGGCGCTTAGGTGCAGGAAGACTCGCAAGCTGTAAAGAAGGCAAGTATGTCGGATCTATAGCTCCTTATGGTTACAAGAGGGTAAAGTTGGAAGGACAAAAAGGCTATACCCTTTCACCTGATCCCGATGAAGCCAATGTAGTAAAATTAATTTTTAAGCTTTATACCCAGGAAGACAGAATAGGCACAAGGCTCATTTGTAAAAAGCTTGATACTATGGGAATAAAGCCTCGCAAGGGCGATGTATGGAGTTTACCAACTGTAAGAGATATATTAAAAAATGAAGTTTATATTGGTAAAATAGTTTGGAACAGGGTCAAAACCGTAAAATCTACAGTAAACGGCAATATAGTTATATCACGTCCTCGTCAAAAAGAATATGATGTATTTAATGGACTGCATCCTGCCATTATTGATATTGACACATTTAATAAAGCACAGTATTATATGTCACAAAATCCTCGCAATCCGACAAAAGGTAAAATCTCTAATCCACTTGCAGGTATTCTTGTGTGTGGTAAATGTGGTAAGAAAATGATACGCAGACCTTCACATACCGCACCTGACTATCTCATATGTTCAAATACATATTGCGATAATATAGGAGCACCTTTGGAAATAGTAGAAAATAAAGTCATTGAAGGAATAAAACTATGGCTTAACCACTACTCCGCAAAGTATAAAAAAACATATCCTGTTATTGAAGAGGATACACAATCAATTAAACCAATGATTCAAAACATAGATAAAAAGCTTGCAACTCTTAATAGTCAGCTTACTAATACCTACAATTTACTGGAACAGGGGTTATATACAAAGGAATTGTTTTTGCAGCGTCAGGGCACTCTTACAAGTGAAATAAACAGACTACAGGAAGAACGAGCTAAATTATTTAATGAGGAAGATAAAAAGAATGAAATGGAGAATATGAAAAAACAGCTTATACCTAAAGCAGAACATCTTATCGACATATATTATGACCTTCCTTCCGCTGAAATAAAAAATAAGCTGCTAAAGGAAATATTTTCAAAGATAATTTATACAAAAGAAAAGGGCGGACGCTGGGATAAATCTGCAATAGACCAATTCACTCTTGAATTTATAAGCAATTTAAAACTTGACAACTAAAGGACCTAAAATAAGGTCCTTTTTCATTGATATGTGTATAAAACCAATTCTTCCGTTGCAATATCATTTAATATTGCCTTTCCCTCTTCAGTCACCATATCAAATTTCTGACTGAAATATCTGAGAGAGGCACCAAGCTCACCATCAGGACCTCCTTATGGCTTTAAGCTATAGTCCAAATCTCAGAACACACCTCTGCAACTTACAATATTTTATCAGTCAAATATCTCCATTCACTCATTTTGATCAATTCCTTTTGCTAAAAATGCCGCTGCTTTTCTTGACACTTTTCTTTAAAAACAATCAGTTTTTCAAGTGCTGCTTCTTTATTCAGTGCAATACAAAAAGTTATGCGGGCTTGTGAAAACAAGGCTTTTGTATAGCAAAAGTGCTGAATTGTATTCCAGCAAAAGAATATACAGCACTTATTGCTCCTCTAAAGCCTGCAAGTTCATCAACACAGAATAATCTACTGCTTTAACACCCCAGCTTTTAATCTCGTTTAATTCGTCAAGCCAAAACTTATAGCTTTTATTACTACCATCTGCATTACATTGATATTTCACGATAATTTTAGGTTTGTATTCTACGTTACGGTAACGAGAAACAGAAATTTCTACTCCACCTGGCTGTGTTTCATCTTTCGCTTCGTAGAACCATTACGATACTTCTACTATTCCTATCCAAATTCTGTACGTTAATGTTTATCATAATCCAAGCTGCTCATCCATTTTGCACTGAAGCACCTAATTAAGCACGTCAGCAAACATAGATTTGATTCTTTCCATGATATCAGTGGTGTTAGTAAACTTCTAATTTTTTACATATTCCCTTATAACATCCTTTGGTATTTTCATATCAAAAAACTCCTTGATAAAAATTATTTTTACCATAATTTTCACCAAGGATGCTTATTTTTACACTATTTACACTATTTTTCCGCACTGTCAATTTGTCTGATTATCAAAAATCAGAGGTAGTATCCCCTGTTACTAAAAGTAACTCTCTGAGTTCTGCATTCTCCGAAAACTTCTCAAGCACTCCCCACATACAATTACCTGCCTTATTCCACACAGTTTATCGCTCCATTAATATCTAAATTATATAAAACATTGTATCTTTGTAAAATAAACTCTGGTGGAAATTTCTTTAATCAATCTTTACTTGAAATATCCTTGCAAATGAAAATAAAACCTCACTAACCATTCACCACATAGATTTTAACTTTATATACTACATAATTAGATTATATAAATCCGACAGAGTACAGACATACTCTTGGATTAACAATCAAAATAGTCCAAGAATATATCCACACCCTGCCACTATAAAACTAAACTATAATATATTTAATTGTCACCTCTTAGCTTTTCCCATTCCTGTTGTTTCCTCTCCTCTTCAATTCTTCTCTTTTCTTCTTCACTCATATTAACCCTTACTTCAATTACCTTTTCATCTATAACAGAGTTTTTACTACTTTCAAACAATTGTATCACAATTCGGGCACTACCTGCCTCAAATGCTGTAATATTATTCCCAATTACATTAGCAACATTCTTGTTACTAGAATATATATTATAACTATGATATTTTGTACCATTTACAATGCTTATATCTATAGGTGTAGATTCGCCAGCATTAAGAGTCACACTTGATGGGCTTACTGATAATGACGCTTCTGCTTGTGTCGTAGTTTCTGTCGGTTTTTCTGTCGATATCTCATTAACAAAAACATTAAATGAATCTATATCGCCATCAACAGAAGTAACAGTTATGTTAGCAACACCCGCACTTTTGGCTACAATTTTATTTCCATTTACACTTACTACATTACTATTGCTTGAAGATGAATAACTAATAGCCTTATTACCACTTATTGTATACGCTTCTCCTACATTAAGCTCCACACTATCTACTGTCAAAACAAACTCCACACGCTTTGTGGTTGTTTCCGTTGTTGCTGTTGGTTTTTCTGTTTTTTGTTCTGTACTTATCTCTGTAACCAATTCTGTAGTTATTTCTACTCCACGGCTTACAACTATACTTACAGTTGTTCCTCTTTTTGATTTTGTACCACTCTTGATACTCTGTGATATAACCAGATTATTTTTCACAGTTGAACTATATTCATATGATATACTGCAATTAAATCCTGCTGCTTCCAGTGTTTCTTTTGCGGTACTTACATTATCATTTACAACATTTGGCACAGTTAAGCTTTCTTCCTTTCCTAAACTCAAAACAAAACTTATTGTGCTTCCCTCTTTAACAATTCCACTACTTGGTGACTGACTTATTACTATATCCTTGTTATACTTATCACTGTATTCATATCCTGATATTGTTATTCCTAATTTTTTATTTGCTAAATCATTTCTCACAGTTTCAATCTTTTCCCCAACATAGTTTGATACTGAAACATCCTTTGTAGTATCGACATTATAGTTTGAACCGTCAGAAACATACACAATTATAGGTTGAGAAAGCTTATACTCTGTATTTTCTTTTACATTTGCACTTTCAACACTTCCGCTGATGCTATTATTTTCTTCACTTGCTTTTTGTTGTACATTATAGAATCCAAGTTCTTTTAACTCAGCAACTACCTCACTTGCAGACCGATTTTTATACAATCCAACATTTGCAGTTTTTGCTCCCTTGCTTACTATAAGAAGTACCTCAGTTCCTTCAGCTTGAGCACCTGTTCCCGGAGTTTGAGCTGCAACAGTACCCTCAGCAATGTAATCACTATACAAGGCCTCACCTTCAGTTACCTTAAAGCCTCTTTCTTCCAAAAGCTTTATTGCATTGTCTTTCTGCATACCTATCTCATTCGGGACCAATTCATATCCTTCAGGTAGATTAACATTGGCTGACATTTTTTCACTCCAATATCTTGTATCAATAATGCCTGCCTGTACAGATACAATAAATGTTATCACAATAAAGGCCGCTAATGAAATCATCGGAATCACAAATTTATACATTTTACCTGTATCTGTATGTAAATTTCTTTCCTTTTTTCTTGTAATCTTTTTACCTCCTAAAGCATCAAGGAATTCTTGAGCATTTTGTATTCTGTTTTCAGGCAAAATATTAAGAGCATTTAACAATGCAATTTCATCATTCTTAGGCATAACTATTCCTAATTTAGACGGTGCTATAAGCTTATCGTCTGCTCTTCTTTCCATTGATTCAGGAGGTGTAACGCCTGTAATAAGTTTATAAAACGTAGCTGCTAATGCATATATATCTGTCCACGGTCCCTGATTTCCATGACTACGATACTGTTCCTCAGGTGCATATCCAGGCTTAAGTATTACAGACAAGCTTTTTGAATGTATGGTTGTTGCATATCTTGCCGCACCAAAGTCCAAAAGTTTAAATTCCCCTGAATCTGTTATATATATATTATCAGGGGCGATATCTCTGTGAATAATTCCTTCTTTGTGTACTTCCCGCAGAATATAAAGCATTTCAACTATAATTTCCTTAGCTGTTGGATAATCAATAACCTTGTTAGCTTTAAGCATATCTTTTACAGATATACCGGATAAAAATTCCATTACAATATATCCAGTATTATTAGATATAAATGTATCATAAATATCTACAACACCCTTTATGCCATTAAATTTTGCAAGTCTTTGTGCCTCATCTATAAAACTCTTCAAACCTGCTTCAAATTGTTCTCCTGCCTCACCATTGTATACGGTAAGATTTTTATCTCCCATTACACGTGTAGCAAAATCACTTGGAAAATATTCCTTTATAGCGACCTTTCTTTCAAGTTGCAAATCCCATGCAACATATGTAATACCAAAACCTCCCTGTCCCACAGAGCGTCCCACAATATACCTTCCTTCAAGTATTGTCCCAGGCATAATGTGATATAATTCTTTAGGTTTTGCATCATTATCATAACCGCAGTATGGACATACGTGACCTTCATTATATTCCTTCATGCAGCCATAACACCTTATCATATTCTTCACCTCTTTTACTTATATATATCTAATACATATTGAGCACAATTTATAATATAAATATCACTTATTCAGTATTTCTATCATTCATCTATGAAACATGTTCAATTACATTAGAATACATTTCCATCTACTGTAATTTAATTTGATTATCTGATGTTACAGCCGCTGTACTGCTTGCAACATCACTTACCTTGTCATTTAAATTTTTATTATAATCGGAATACTGATCATTTTTTAAATTTTCCGTCATTTTTTCAGTAGTTGTAACAATTGTTACTATTTCAGCTGCTGTAGTTTCCGTTGCAGACGTTTCTTCAATACTGGAAGTTGTAGTCTCTGTAATTATTTCTATAGAATCATTTGTAGATATATTAACATTATTAAAAACCACAATTAATAATATTACAGTAACAATTACTGTAACAAATAATAGTATAACAGTTAAAACTATCAAAATATGAAATTTTGTACTTCTATTTACTCCTTTTTCACGCATTCTGTGAGTATTTTTATTTTTAATTGCTGTAAAGAATTTATCTGCATCTCTATACCTTTTATCTGTTTCTATATTTAAAGCATTTAGTATAGCATTTTCAGTACCTTTGTTAATCTTTATTCCAAGTTTTCTAAGAGATGTAATTTCTTTCCCATTACTTCTCTCAATTGCAGAATATGGTGTTACTCCTGACAATAGCTTATAAAAAACAGCAGAAAGAGAATATACATCTGAACAAAAATAAAGATGAGCATTTTCTCCATATGCTTCAATAGCGGAATAACTTGGACTGTACACAGCTATTCCAGTACTATTTACAAAACATCCCACCCCAAAATCCACAAGCATAATATCATAATTTTCCTTCACTACGATATGTTCCGGCGATATATTTCCATGTATTATGCCTTCACTTTGAAGTGCATTTAATGTGTGCAACATCCTATACATCACTCGTTTTGTATTTAAACCTTTATTGTTATTTTTTAAATATTCATTTAATGTAATATATTTTTCGTATTCGCAAACAACATAACATGTATTATTCTCAATAAAATAATCTGTAATTGTTTCTAAGCCCAAAATTTTTGAAATATTTTCCCTTTTTTTTACTTCTTCAACATATGCTTCTATACATGCTGCAAATTTATCTCCCTTAAAACTATCTTTAGAAATAACAAGATTGTCTACATTTCTTGTCACTAGGCTAATTGGAAAGAATTCATATATGAAAATTTTTTCCTTTTTCAGATTATCATAACATATGTATTTAATACTTATGCTGTTTTCATTTAAAGCCATTCCGATAATATATCTGTCAACAAGCACTGTATTAGTCGGCAAGTGATAATCCTTAACAGCTCTGGCTCCTGAAAGAGTATTACAGTAGGGACAAGCTTTTCTTTTGTCACTATACTCTTCCATACACCTCATACATCTGGACATAAAAACCTCCTTGAACCCCATATATTTTTCTAACCAGCCTTATAACTAACCTTCTAGTGTTAATATTTCATTACCCACATATGATTTTTTATAAAGTTCTTTTCCCAATGCTTCATCTTTTACTCTATTTTCACCTATAATATAGCAGTCACTACTATATTTTTTTAATATATCAAAACTAGAATTTACACTTGAAACATATGTATCAAATATATTTTTATTTATTGGTAATGAGTTCCCAACCACTATATTTATAAATGTTTGTCCGTCATCACTTAATAAATACTCAATTAAAGCTCGTGCAGCCATTGTCTTATTATCATCCATATTTTTATTTAACGCCAATTCCGTGTCAAGACTTACAACATGCTTTCCATTATTTGATATAGGTATAATTGAAAAATTTCCACCAAGATAATTATTTACATATTCAAAAATCGAAGTATCCCCAATTAAATATGCAAGCTGATTAAAATAAAAATAATCATCAACACCTACTGAACTGTTAAATCCATTTGCATTGTAACTTTCTTTTAAACTTTCTATCAGATTTTTATCATAATCAGTACTCTCTGTCAAAGAATCATTATTTGTTAGCGCTGTTCCATATAAAGCAAATATTTCATTATATGCACTTTCATCTATACCCCATATTTTTGAAGAAACTTCCATTCCCTTACTTGCACTTGTTACAAGCATATTATTGGCTTTACTATCAAGCTCCAGCAATTCATCGAGAGAATTAAACTCAGTTTTTGCTTCTTCACCTTCATCATAAACATTAAAATCTGTTATAAGGCTATTATTTACATATACGACCGGAGCACTAAAGCCAAGTGGTATAAGTTTTTTGCTTGGATACAACTCCTCATAATTTTCTGAATTTATGAAATTGCAATTACTGTTTGACAATATTTCTGATAATTCACTTAAATCCATACATTCATCAGATATTTCCTCAAATTTATCGCTAACTAAAAATAAATCAGGTAAATTGTCGTCTTCTTTTGCTTTCAATAATGATTCATTATATCCTTCCTGACTATCAAACACTAATACATCAACATTGACTTTTATACCATCATAATTATCAGACATAAACTTTTCAAAATTATCAGCAAGACTTTCATATGCAACTTTTTTATTTGCATATTCGTTTTCTTTATCTTCCTGAAGTTTTTCTTTAAAACTATCAGGCATATATGATTTTCCGGGATCATAATCTTTAGTTTCAACATACACCCACATTTCTAATGAACAAGGTTCAATAGTAGTATATGGATCTACTCTTAAATAATTATACAGGAAAAAAGTAAATGCAATTGCAGCAACAAATCCTGCTGCTGATATACCTGCAATTATATTTCTTTTCCTTTTTCTTTTTTTGATTTCTACTTCTGGATATTCTATTTCATAATCACCTAATATTGCTGCTAAAAATTCTTCTGTACTTTTAAATCTGAGCTCAATCTGAAGTGCCATAGCCTTCATAATTGACTTATCAACTTCAATAGGGAGTTCTACTCCAAGCTCACTTGGTTTCCGAAGTGTATCATTTACAAGTCTATCTGTAGACTCCTCCGGTTTTATCCCTGTTACCATAAAATATATTGTAGCACCAAGTCCATATATATCTGTCCATGCCCCCTGCTCTCCCTTCGCCGCGTACTGTTCTGGAGCTGCATATCCTGGTTTAATAAATGCTGATAGTGTTTTTTCATTATTATCAGCAGAAAATCTTGCACTTCCAAAATCAAGAATTTTCACAACACCTTCATTTGTTATTATTACATTATCCGGAGCTATATCCCTGTGCAATATTCCTTTTTCATGAACTTCGCCTACACCTGTTAATAAATCGTTTATTACAACAAGAACTGTATCAATTGGCATTTTCCCATTTTGTTCTACATAATCTTTTAATGAAATGCCATCAAGGAATTCCATAACAATGTAAGCAGTATTATTTTCCTCAAAATATCCAAATACATTTACAATATTTGCCTTTCCATTAAACTGAGCCAAATTTTTTGCTTCATCTAAAAAACGTTCAAGATATTCCTTATAATTTGACTGTTCTGTTCCGTCAAATATCTGAACTTCCGTTTCGCCAGGTATTCTGTTTACAAGCCCTCCCGGATAAAACTCTTTAATTGCAACAATTGAACTCAATTTTATGTCCCAAGCCTTATAAGTTATACCAAACCCACCAAATCCAAGTACTGTTCCTATAATATACCGTCCGTTCAGAATTGTGCCAGGATACAAATGAAATTCTTGCTCTGGCAGTGTACCATTAACATAACCGCAATGAGGACAAACATCATAATTATATCTGTCTTTAAAACAATTTAAGCAAATACTTTCAAACACACCTTTCCCTCCTAATCACTAAAATAAATGGATGTAGTTGATCTTTCTACACCCATTTATATGAATTATAATAATTTAAATCTGTTATTTTTATCCCCTAAATAGATGCTTGTACCACTAGAAAGATGCCTTGGTGTATTCCTTGGTAATTTTTCACCTGTGTCAGCTATATATGTACCATTTGATGAATAGTCAGTAACTATATAATCATTATTTGTTTTATCATATCGTATTCCACAATGTTTCCTGCTTATAGAATTTGAACCCTCATTTATAATAATGCTTGCAAAATATGAATCCCTTCCTATAATTATTTCAAAATCACTTTCTATCTGAAATACGGCATCCTTATACTGCCCTGAAGTGCATTCAATTTGTCCCCTATTAGATCTTGGTTCATTTCCCCCGCCTCCTAAAGATACAAAACACCTGTTATCAAAAGCTGTAATGAAATTGAAAACTGTCATAAAGCCACTATTGATACTTATAATTATACTACTAAAAACACCAAAGAACAGAATCGGTATAAATCCTCCCAAAATTCCTACCATCAAAAAAATACCAGCTATTGATGCAGACAAATTTATAAAAGCAAGGTGTTCATTAAAACTAAATAAACAATATAATTTTCTGTTAAAATTATATCTAAAGAATATGCACACACCTAAATATACCAAAATAAGTATGTCAAAAAATATGCTTAATATTATATTTGTAAATATTGTAAACAGCATTAAAAGAAAAATTAACAATGCACTTATTAAATATGACAGACCGCCTATAAATATTATTTTCCATCTGTCTTCTCCTACCATGTCAAGTCTATATATAGACCTTACAATAGGAACAAAAGCAAACCAGTCGTTATTTAAACCTGCTTTTCTGCCCTGAAACATAACTATACAACTAAATATTACATATAAAAGTATTATTAATCCAATTCCAAGTATAATACCAAGTATGTTATGAAATCCAACCATACCTCCAAGGCTTTCCACAAAATTTATGAATGGACTAAATATATTTTCCAAATCACCTAAATAACTATAATACATAATTTTTCATCTCCCTTTTATTTATTATTATCCCAATTAAACCCGTCTTTTGAACAAAGCGGAATAAATAGTAAGTTAGTTTCACCAACTGTTATAATATCATATGCTTTCAACTTTTCGGGGGAAAGCACAACTTCGTCATTAAGATAGCAAAGTTCTTTTGAAGTTCCCGGCTGTACAATATATGAACAACTCTTTGGATCATACACTACTATTCCATGCTTTTCTCTTGAAACTGTTTTATCATTTTTTAAAGCAATATCCATTGACGCAGACCTTCCAATAAAATTTCTTCCCGTTTTCAGTCTGAAATCTAATCCTAAATCATTTCCCTTTGTTATCACGAGCCATCCTACTACAGGCTCAGCTCCTATAACTTGACTAGCGTATGATATAGTTTTTTGATCATCATTCACTACCTCGGAAAGGCTTTGTGTTGCATTTCCAACTTCCGTCAAATTACTTACCAGCTCCACTGTTTCAGTATCATCCGGGCGTATAGGCATTGTTATATCGTTGTTTGCAACACCCTTGTTACCTGTACAGTGTGGACATGTACGGTACTTGTCACTGTCATAAAAATGTCCATTACTACATCTTGTTAAATTCATAAAATTTTCTCCTTTGCTTTATATATTTTAGTAAAAAACTAATACAGTTTAATTTTGATAATACATACTATCTATAACATACAACTGCCACTGTAGTATTATCCTGACCCCCTGTATTTCTATCAAAAGAAATAAGTGGAAGTGATTTTGCAAGCTCATCTATATCTTCTTTATTTTCGCTTACATAATCACAAATTTCAAAATCTGTCATGACCTTTGTCAGTCCATCACTACACAATAATACTATATCTTCTTTTTCAAGTTTAAAAGGATTCTGACTTAAATCAATTATGTCAAGCTCAGGCATTCCAATGTAGCTTATCAGTGCCTCCCTGTTAGCTTCGTTCAAGGCCTCTTCATTTGTCATTTCACCTTTATTAACTTTATTTTCAAGTATATATGTGTAATTATGATCTTTTGTTATCTGAACAATTTGTCTGTCTCTTATAATGTATATTCTGCTATCACCTACAGATAGCCAATATAAATAGTTGTTTTCCAATATTGCCAAAGTCATTGTTGTCCCACACATTTTACCATTACAATTCTCAATTCCATAATTGTATACTAATTCATTTACATCTATAGCTATTTTCTTTAAAAATTCAGGGATATTTTTCTCTCCCGCTTTGTTAAAATATTCAGAAAATCTGGCCTTAATCACATCTACAGCCATCTGACTTGCAACTTCCCCTGAAGACAATCCTCCCATTCCATCACAAACTGAAGCCGCTGTATATACTTTTCCTCCTAAACTGAATTCAGAATTACCAGAAACAAAAAAACTATCTTGTTGATTCTCTCTTGTACCTATTATCTGAGATGCACTTGTTAATATTTTCTCTTTCAAATCAACATTTTTATCAGCAACCACTGTACTTGCATCTTCACCCTGCTTTGCAATTATAAGCATTCGTTTTTTATTTCTGGCTTTCCATATTTTTACATTAACAAATTTAACTATAAATATGATAAAAATTATTCCTATTATAACAATAACTGCAAATTTACCTATATCCATTAAATTTAAATTAATCATTATTGAGTACCACCTTAAAATTATATTTTGGTAAAAAAAGGTAAAAACTTTGTCCATGGTACAATTTATATGTAACTCCATAATTCAACCTTAAATTATCAGGAAAAAAGACACCATTTAAAGACCAATCTATAAGATAAAATTCTTTTTTCTCTGAACTGTATCTTATTACACAATGTTTACGACTTATATTAACATCATTTATAAATATATGTGAAGTCTTTGCATTTCTACCTATTACTATTTCTTTCATATCACTTACAATGTATCTTCTTCCGTCATATGCCTGTATATATGGGGTTTCTTTATTATTAAAACATGATTCATTTTTTTCTGTATTTTTTTCTTCTTTTCTGTCATTGTTTTTTTTGTATATATTAATTTTAATATTTAAATTTTTTATTTCTGATGATCTATTTTGTTTATTAATATCAAATTTTCTATCAGTATTTCTATTATCACTGCTTATATCGTCAGTAATATTTTCAGTCAACGTGCTATTTTTATACTTTGGATTATTTATGTCTCCTAAAAACTCATCAATTGTAATCTGTCTGTTAAAATAATCAAGCTCAAGAGCTTTATTTATAGCACATTCAAGACCAAATTCAATATTCGGAATAAATTTTCTTATAGAAACCATGGGCGTACCATTTATTCTCTCAAGAGCATTTGGAAGTTTAGTGTCAGTAACAATATTATAAAAAGTTGCCGCCAAAGAATAAATATCTGTCCATGGTCCCTGTACATTTTTCTTCATATAAAGTTCTGGAGGTGAAAATCCTGGTTTTAATATAAGCTGTCCGTCATTGGGATTGTTTTTGTTAAAGTATCTTGCATTTCCAAAATCAATAACCTTAATATTCCCATCTTTCAGTAAAAAAATATTTTGAGGGCTTATATCTCTATGGACTATACCTTTGCTATGAACAATTTTCAATGCATTTGCAATTTGAATAAAATATTCATATGCAATTTTATAATCTTTTATTTTAACATTATTAAGAGTTTGTCCATCAAGGAACTCCATAACTATATATATTGTATTATTTTCATTAAAGCAATCATAAACGTTTACTATATTTTTATTATTTTTAAGTAATACAAGGAAATTAGCTTCAGTAATAACCCCATTTAGCCCATCCATAAATAAGTCATTATATTTTAAAACTTTTGGATATATTGAATTATTTTCTTCATCCCGATATACAATGTCCGACGGAATATATTCTTTTATCGCAACAATTTCTTTTATATCTGTATTCAATGCCTTATATGTAATTCCAAATCCTCCTACACCCAAAACCCTACCTATTTTATACTTGTTATTTAAAATAGTTCCAGGCAACAATGCCAATGGGTTTTCCTCAGTGTTTACATTAACATATCCGCATACATTACATTTTTCATCTGTTATCCTTGAAAAACAGTTATAACAAAAATCTGAGTTTTCCATATTTTCACCTACAATTTAAAAATAACTGCATTTCTTTCAGTTGCTCTTAATTATTCGTATTCAAACTTAATAATAGAATTTATTACAAAACAGCTTGTAATCTTCATACGTCAACATAAACAATATTTATATTAAGATAAACAATTCTGGTTACTTATTATGAAATACAAATTTTTCATTTCCTGCCAGAATAATATCTCCATCTAACAACCTACGCTTTTCTGTAAGTAAAACACCGTTAACTAACGTACCGTTTGTAACACTTAAATTCATAATTGTATATATATTATTATTTTCCTCAATTACAAAATGTTGTCTTGACAACATACTATCATCAAAAGACAAATCACACATTTTATCCCTGCCTACAATAAGACTTTTATACATACGCATTTCAATATTCTTATTCAAACTTCCTCCATTTGTAACAAATAGCGAAATATTAGCTGTATCCAATGGAATTATTCTCTCTTTGTCAACAATAGAATCTTTAAACTTAATTTTTTTATCATGTATAACAATTCCTTTTCTATGACTTATTACTGCATATGAAATTATCCCCGCAATTAATAATATTATTATAAAGAGCACAAGCCAATACTCTGCAACAGTTTCTTCAAACATAACTGCTTCATATGATTTTCCATACATTTTTTGTGATATTGAGCCTGTAACATCATTTTTTTCCATGCTGTTGTCAGTAATATTTACACAGCTTACATTATATTCTCCAAAAAAAATTCCTTTTTCAAAAATAAGATTTGCGGTATATGTATTACTCTCATAGCTTACAGAATCAACTTTAAGTTCATGTCTATTATTCAGTATAACTCTGTAATTACCTGCTACATCTGCATTTAACACATCTTCACTAAATTTAATTGCTAATGAAGTTTCACTTGTCTGATTAAGAGCTACCATCTCAGGTGCTACATCATCTTCTATCCAATTCTTATTCCAGATACTTTTTTCCAAAGAAACTTTATTTCCATTAGACATGAAATTTATAATCAGTAAATCTGTTCCCTCAGCTACATTATTATTTTTACTTGTCATTACAACAGCCTTGCTGTTTTGTGCCCTATTTAATAACTGCACTACATTATCATCAATAGTATCTAGAGTACATACTCCTATAAATCCATTACTTTTTCTTGCTAGCTGCCCAAATCTATCAATATCTGTATTTGAACTATCTCCTAATGCTATAGCATATATTGTAATGCCTGATTTTTCCACATACTCTTCAATCTCATCATAAGTATATCCGCCAGTATTAAAATCTATACCATCTGAAATAATAAACACAATATTTCTTTCTGCAGGATATGTATTACAGATTTCCCCTGCTTTTTTTATCGCATTAAAAAATATAGTTCCTTCTTTGTTATTATTAAGTGTACTGACCACTTGTTTTATTTCTTCATTATTTTGTGAATGATCAATTTTTATATCTATATTTTCACCAAAAGCAATTACTGTCATTGTCTCATTATCTTTAAGATTATCAGCTGCCTTGTTCAACGCTTTCTTTACTTCAACCATCTGCAGATTTGAAATCGATGTAGACTCATCAACCATGAAAATATAATTTGTTCTTATTCCTGTATCTGAAGCATTGCATATTTTTTCAACAGTTAACTGCTCATCTCCTAAAAATGCTTCCGCCTGTAAATCATCTATCTCATCAGAATAAAAATATTCTATAATCATCGGCTTATTGTATACTGTATCTCCTAAACTTATTGAACTTAAATCACCGGCAAAACATAACTGGACAGATACAAATATAATTATAAAACTTGTTAATAATAAAAATTTTCTTACCATTTTTTATCCCCCTTACAATAAATGACAAGTTCAAATACATATGTTCCTATAGATATTTTATCCCCATCATTTAATATGCAAGGGTTAATTATTTCCTTATCGTTAACAAACATACTCATGCTCTCACCATTTGCCACCATAAAAACATTCTTACGCGGCTCATATATAATGTATCCTGCATTTTCTCTGGTTATAGAACTGTCACCCGAAATAGGAATATCATTTTTATAATCCCTGCCCATAAAATTACGTCCACTATGTATCCTAAAATCTCTTCCCCTATCAGGACCCTCTATGCAAACTAACCATCCTACTACTGGATCACATGAATTTTTTTTTAAATTTATACCTATCGTCTTTTCATCATTATTATTTTTAGATGTTGAATAAAGTCCTACAGTTTTTATGTCCACATTATTATGATTAGCATTTTTACACATTGGACAATCAGAATATTTTTCATCATCATAATAATGTCCATGTACACATTTAACAATTGCCATATATACTACCTCACAAAAATCGCTATAGCTGTATAATTATCACATTTTTTCTCCCCAACATTTTCTATAATAATCTTTTCCATTCTCTTTATCCATTCTTCAGGAGAAGCAGACTTTTTTAAACATAAAAGCATATTTTTCTCATCTATCCATTCCCAAAATCCATCACTACACAATAGAAAGTTCTCGTTTTTTTTCAATTCAATATAATTATCAACCGTATGTTTGGGTGAATCCCATTCTGTTCCCATAACTCTTAACAACATATTTCTATCTTCATGAAATCTTATATTTTTTTCTTTTATTTGTCCTGAAAGAGCCATATTCTGTACAACACTATGATCTAGCGTTCTTTCTACCATTCTTGGAAACATTCCTGTTTTAAATCTGTACAGTCTAGAATCACCAACATGTGCCCATTTAGCTTTATTATTATTTATATACAGCAACACCTGTGTAGTTTTCATATCATTTATAGCATTATTCTTAATTTGCTCGGCTAACAGATTTTTTTGTCCTTCAAGAAAACATTTATCCATTATAATTTCGTCACTAACATTTTTCATTGCAACCTCAATACTGGTTTCAACAACAACTCTTGAAGCAACTTCTCCTTTTCTATGACCGCCTAATCCATCAGCCAATGCAAACATGTATTTATTCCCGCTAGCATCTTTCCATATATTGTAATAATCTTCATTTTTATCTCTTGTTCCCAATTTGGACATACCATAATAGCTTATCATAATTATATCAACTCCAATATGAAAGTTATAAAAATACCATATTCTTACATAATTATTAAAAATTAATTATATTTACTTAATTTTTATACTTATAGTGTTACACTTTTTGTAATTATTTTCAATAGGTTACACTTAATTTACACTTTTTTTAACAAATTGTACAATATTTTTATATTGAAAGTATAAACAAATTATTATACAATCAAATTATTAAATTTCCATATTGTATTTTTGGGGGAAAACATAATGGACTATATAATAAACACAATTCTCAGTATTTTAGAACAAAATAGAATTACTATTTATTCATTTGCCAAAACTACAAAAATTAGCAAAAGTACACTTTATAAAGTTCTACATTTTGAACGTACTTTAAAACCAAAGTATTTCTATACTATAGTAAATAATCTTCCACTGTCAATTGAAGAAAAAGAAGACTTAACATTCAGATATAAAAAAATCATATTGGGAGAAGAATATTATGAATCTGAACTTCACATATTTAATCTTCTTAAAAATTTTTTAAATTCATCAAATTCTTTATTTAAAAATGTATTATTACCTCTACCAAATAAGCAGAAATTTCCAATTTCTACTGATACATTTTATAAAGGAGATTCAATAAAAACAGCAATAAATCTTTTTCTGTTAGAAGAGATGCACAACACAAATCCTAGAGTTTATGTTTATGCTCCGGGAGATTCTTCATATATAAATACTTATATTAATAATATTGTTCTACTTTATAATACAAATATTAAAATAACATTTATTTTTGACTTTATACGTGACAAAAGCAACTGTAATTTAAAAATTTTAGAAAATATTATCCCCTTAGCATTAACAGCACATAAAAAATATGATTTTTACTATACTTATGTAAATTCCATACTAAACAATAATTATATGACTCTATATCCATATTTTATAATTTTTTCAGATAAAATTTTATTTATAAATTCTTTTTTTAATGAAGCATTAGCTATAACCAATGCACAAGCTGTTAAAAACATTTCTACACTATGCAAAGTCAAACTTGCAAACTACAAAAAACTTCTTGATGTTACAAACGAATATAATATTGTAAATAAAATAGAAGTAAACTCTGAGGATATTACAACTTATCATTGTATAAAATATGAACCTTGTTTTCCTATATATTTTACAAAAGAAATGCTACACAGCATAGTTTTAAATGATTTGCCTAATAAAGAACAGCTCCTTGAAATACTAGAGAAAAAATTTATTCAACTTGAGAATTGTAATAAAAGTATACAAATATTTAACAAAAACAGTTTACTAGAATTTGCTCAAACAGGAATAATAAATGAATTTCCAACCGGTTATACACGGCCATGCACTAAAGATGAACGTTTTTTTATTTTAAAAAAACTTATGTCATCAACTGAACAAAACAATAAAATACTCGTTGCTTTTAACCCAGAAGTTTTTCAATTTCCTGTTGATCTTTCTCTAACAATACAAGATGAATCTATTTTACGCTTTATAATTTGGAGTCATAAGAAATTTCCTCTTAAGTCAATTTCAATTACAGAGTATTCAATAATAAAAAAATTTCACGAATTTATCATGAACATAATTGATACAAATGTCGTTTATAGTCAAAAAGAAACAAAAAATTTTATACAAAAAGCCATGGATTATCTTAATACAACTGATTAAATTTTTAACATTTCTATATTTTAAACTTAAATAATATTATAAAAAATGTATAATCTGGCAGGAAATTCTTTGATTTTCACAAAACTTCAATAATATTCTCAGTTAAATTTTTGGGGTGTGATATAATAAAGTTATAACACCTCAACCTAATACGTTATAATATAGGAGAAAGCAAGGTATGTTACTTAGTAAGGCAAAGCCGACTATGACTATATTAAAGAGAATCTCAAACTCAAAAAATAGCTTGCTTAGCTTCAAAAGGAAAATGACTTCTAAAAAAACGGCAGCATTCTTTGCAAATTAAATCGAAAAGAACATTAGAAAAAGCTATTAAATTTCAACAAGGAATAGTTTTAAGCAGACTGATGATACATAGTGACCCTGGCAATCAGTACACTTCCAAAAATTTCACAGAATTCTTTGAGAAGCAAGGGATAACTCAAAGCATGAGTAGAACAGGATATCCATATGATAGTTCTCCTATGGAGAGGTATTTCAATACATTGAAGAATGATCTTAATCTGTCCGTGTTACTATCATACAGATGAAGAACTCTATAAAACAGTTGAAAAATTTGCGTATGTACAATACAACCATGTACATACGCATTCTTATAATAATTACAAAACACCTTATGAGGCACGCTACGAAATTATATAGATATCCTTGAATCAAGCAGAGATGCCTTATGGTATAATAATTACAGGTCTAAACTTAATATGAGTTGTCAATAATACCACCTCTTGACATGATACGGCGACATTGAAGAACTACCGGAGCGGTCTTGATGATTTTGCACTAAAAGGGACGTGAAATTTCTTCGCTCGTTTTCCCTTTTAGAAAAAAACAATACTTAAAACTTCAGGGTTCGGGATAGAAGCCACAATTATGCTGTTTGATTTTCATACATAATTTCAAGCTGACGTATTACAATATCCGGTTCTTGTTACTTTACGGAACTGCCTATTTAACTCTCCAATAATACTATTAGCATATATTATTTCACAATTCTTAACAGAATAAAAAAATATAGATAATATATCCCAATTATCTTCCCCTGATTTTATTGCTGAAGAGTACAGATTTTACCACTTTTCTTTAAAATCAATCAGTTTTTCAAGTGCTGATTCTTCATTCAATACACCAAACTAGAATTTACTGCTTTCATTACCACCTCCCCATATTCCCAATATATCGGTTCTACAATATTTGGTGTGGTCGTTATCGTAAATTCCCATATTTGCCTCCTTTTTAAAGGGTTGGTCGTATTGCTCCGCAATACTGCTCACCTATGCAACCAAGAGGTGGCAGCTCGGCAGAGCTGTCGGAGGATTTTTATAAACCGCACCAATTGACAAAGACCCAATATATCTTTGTAACCATCAGCATTTATACCTAATATAACACACGCTGCTTTATTGATGATCTGATGATTTTCCCTTATTTTGTAATGAATAGCATCCATAAATATGAAAGGACAGTATTTTCCCAAAGGTCTGTTTTGCCATTCATTTACTTTAGGTGATATTTTTTCACTTATTTTAGACACAAGTTCTAAAGAAATATTAATATCCTACAAATCTTTTATCTGCTCTTGAATATCACAGGTAGACACGCCATGAGCATAAAGAGAAAAAATTTTGTCTTCCAAACCATCCTCATTACGCTGATATTTTCCGATAATTTTAAGTTCGTATTCTCCGTTGCGGTCACGTAGAACGGAAATTTATACCTCTCAAAGCTGTGTTTTCATCTTTCGCTTAGTATATCCATTGCAATAATTCTTCTTTTCATCTACAGACTCTGTACGTTCATGTTTATCATGGCCAAGTTGTCCATTCATTTCGCACTGAAGTACTTCATTAAGTACATCAGCAAACATAGATTTGATACTTTCCATAATGTCAGTTGTATTGGTAAATTTCTCATTCTTTATATATTCACTTATTACTTCTTCAGATATTTTCATGTCGAAAAACCTCCTTAACAAAAATTATTTCTACCATAATTTTCATCAAGGAGGCTTGTTTTTATACTATTTAAACAACTTTTTCCGCATATATCAAGGCAGCCTATATAGTTTTTTTAATATTTTTATACTGAACAGTTCAATTCACTCATTTCTCAGTGAATCTCATATATTTCTAACTTTGGAAAACAATAGACAGGAATAATAATTATGCACTCACCCCAATTATTTTCAATTTGCCAGCACACCTCTCACAACAACCCTGCTCCTTCCGTCAAGAGTACACGTAAACAGAGTCATATCCCACTCTCCCTCTTTCAGTCCCTTAACATCATAACCATTCACCTGAACAATTTCAGCCACATCATACAAAAACACATTGCCGTCCCCGTCAGTAAAACTTATCCTGTCCCCTATGCCAAGATTTTTAATTTTACCAAAATGCCTGCTGTAATTATGAGCCCCAATAATCATATTATTAAGATAAACTGAGCCGTCATATATACAAGGAGTTTTCTTTAAATTTTTATAGCTGAAATCTCCCTTAACAGGCAATTCAATGTCAAGTGAAGGTATTTCAATAATACCTGCATAATATTCCCCGTCAATTTCAACAAGAGGCATAGCCATTTCGGGATATTTTTCATACAGTGGTCTGCCGTCAGAAGTCAGATCATCAATAGAGCTGTCATTTTCTTCCATATTGCTTTTAAGCACTTCAAGAGCCTTTTCTGCACTTATCCCAGCCCTGTAGCTTTCACCAATGTTATATACCGTCAGCAAAAGAGCTGCTCCTATAAGCAGCAGCCCTGTTATTAAAAAAAACTTACTTCTTTTTATCATATCAATCTTCCCTTTGTCTTTCACATATTCCCAGCAATATAAAAATTATTCCGACAAATGCCAATACAGGTACAGGAAACCACAACTGCCCCGTCTGTGGTATTTTTTCCTCTTCCTCTGAAGATTCATTTATTTCCTCTTCATCAGTTTCTGTCAGATCTACCATAATAGAGTCAGTATCTTCAGCCTCTTCATCAATGTATATATCTTCATCAACGTATATATTTTCATCTTCATCTAAACCAATGTCTTCATTTTCGCTGTCATCACTCTCATCACTGTAACTGCTGTCAATACTTTCACTGTCCTCTTCATCGGTTATTGACGTCTCTTCTTCAGTATTTTTCTTTGATGTTACACCATGTCCTGAAGATGTCTTTTTCGTCGTCACTTCAGTATTACTTTCCGTTGTTACCTCGCCGGAGTCTTCCGTTGCAGTGGTTTCCGCTGTAGTAGTTTCCGTTGGAGTTTCAGATGAACCGCCCCCTCCCCCGGTAGTATTGACAGTAGTTGTTTCCGGAGTTGTCTCAGTAGTTGTTCCTGTAGACTCTTCTGAATAATAGTTAATTATAACAAACACATTGCCGTCTTTTTCAATAGCAGTTTTATACCCGTCAGCAATATCTGTTTCTATAACATTCCAGTCCTGAAGCGGATCCAGACCCGTCCACACATATCTCCAGTTGTTTTCGCCATTGAGCTTAACCTCATCGTAAACACTGCCGTTTTTAAGCAGCTGCACAGTAACTTCGCTTTCCCCGTCACTTCCGCTCCATACTTTCATAACGGCAAGCCTGTAATCACTGCCGCCGCTCCCTGAAACATCATCCATTTCAAACTTGCCTGTAACATCAACTTCTTCATCAAACACATCTACCAGCACAGGCATAAACCTATACTTTTTGCCGTCCTTTACAAAGCTTTCACTTGTAACAAGATATATGCCTTCATCAAGCCCCTCAAACAGCACAACATTACTGCTGTCAGTATACCTTGTCATATCAGGTTCAATGTTATTGCTCTCAATGTAAGAAACCAGAGCCATAGCCCCGCCGTTTTCAGTCAGTGCCACATTGCAGTCTTTAAACTTGTCTTCAATCTCTCCTCCTGTCCCGGAAGTAATTTTATATATATTGAATTCAATTCCATCCTCAATATATGAAATCCTTATTGCTCCGCTGCCTTCTGCACAAACAGAAATTGTCACCGCCAGCATACAGCACACAGCAATACATATTAAAGCCGATACTCTTTTAAATAATCTGTTTATCATTTATTATCCTCACCCTTATCCTCTTTCGGTTTTACCTTTTTAACATTATTTGTTCTTATCATCAATATAACAACCAGAATTACAATTATCGGCACTGCCACAATAGGAGCCACAATAATAGGTTCCACCTGCATAGCGTCAGCACTTATTCTCAAATCACTGCCTTCCTCGGCATTTGCCACCCTGTGCCCCCTGACAAGGAGCCTGTGGCTGTTTACCCCGTAAGGTGTGCAGGTCACAAGAGTGCACAGATCCTCACCGGGCACAAATGCAAGGTTAGAAATATCATCAGGCAATACAATACTTATCTGGTCAATTTCATATGTCAGAGTTTCATCCAGAACCCTTATAACAAAAGTGTCCCCTTCCACAAGTTTGTCCAAATTTGTAAAAAGCTTGGCAGAAGGCAGACCCCTGTGCCCTGATATAACAGAATGAGTATTTTCTCCTCCCACAGGAAATGAAGACCCCGGCAGATGCCCTAAAGCTATCTGCAAAACTGTGTCCTCAACCCCGTGATATATAGGCAGCTGAACATTTATTTTGCTTATTTCAACATAACCCATTATGCCCGTGCCCGTAACATCAAGCACATTCTCATATTCTTCCTCTTCTGCTTCTGTCATACTCCATCTGTTATTGTTGTTATAAAGCTTTTCATTGTATTCCCTTGCTTCTTCCAGCATTCTTTCATATGTATCATCGTCCATATTTGCAACAGCATCCATATATGATGCAATTGCCTTTGTCTGATGAAATGAATTCCAGTAATCACTTACCGTTGGGTACAATATTAAAGAAAGTCCTATTATTAAAGCTGCAGCAAGCAATATACTAAATTTATCTTTTTTCATAGTCTTCATTTCCCACATCAATTGTGTTTCAGCTCTGTCTCCTTATCTTAGTTCTATAATATTTGTCGTGGTCATTACCATAAACTTCATGTTAGCTCCCCATAAACCCCCACAGCCTCCTTTTTAAGGGAGGAGGAGAAACGCTTGCGTTTCGGAGGAGGGTTTTAAGATCTGTCAGACATTGACTGACTTAGAGGGTTATAAACCACGATAGTTAACAAAGAACATATATCTTTTGCACAACCCCCTGCTTCTTCAGGAGCCTCTGCAAAAGATCCCCGCCCCTTTCAGGACGGGGAAAATCTATTTATTGTTTTTAATTTTATTCGGTTCTATAATATTTTGCGTAATTCATTAACATATGAACACCTAAAGCTCCCATACTGAAGTACACCCCTATAGCCTCCTTTTTAAGGGAGGAGGAGAAACGCTTGCGTTTCGGAGGAGGGTTTTAGGAGCAGTCAGCCATTGGCTGACTGTTAGTGAAATTTGACAAAGTCAAATTTTGCGATATTTAGTGAAATTTGACAAAGTCAAATTTTGCAATATAAGGATTTATAAACCACGCCGTTTAATAAAGAACCGTTTATTTTTATTTTGATTACATCAATTATGCGTTTCTCATTCTTCTTCTTGTAACCAGAAGTACGCCTGCACCTACAACAAGTATACCGCCTATAGTGTAGAACATCTTAGTACCAATACCGCCTGTTTCAGGTAACTCAGCACCTGCATAGTTTACTACACTAGTAGTAAAAGAACCATTTTCTTTATTTATTGTAAATACAGAATCTGTAGCTTCGTTCCAATTTCCCTCATTGTCACGAACGTATACCTTTAACGCTGTAAGTGTAGGATCTGGAGAGTCCTCATCATGTGTAGCTTCTATCTTAAAATAAACATCAGATGCTTTGTTATATCCATCAGGTGCTTTAGTTTCTACAATCCTATATATTCCGTCATCAAGTCCTTTGAATGTGAATGTTGCACCATAATCTGATACAGTTATTACTTTTTCTACTTCTACCCACTTTTCATCTTCGTCATCTGTATTTGCATCTTCATCATACTTTTCCAAAGTAAATGTTGCACCCGCAAGAGCCTCACCTTCACCATCTACCTTTTCAATTACTAACTTAAATGTAAATACAGTTACTTTATCATGAGGTGCTTTGCTTGTAGAACCGTCACCATCAATATAAGGGTTATTTGAATATTCAAGATAAACTTCATTATTGTTGCCTGTATATCCAATATTAGCATTTTCATTTAATGTAGATTTATAATAAACATAAATTACACTGCCTGAAGTTACTTTTATTTCTTCACCATCAACATCATACAGACTATTAAGGTCATTAATTATAACTTCAAATGTACATCTGTCACTTGTACTAGTTGATACAGTATAATAAGCCTTATCAACAGTATAAGTAACTTCAGAATCAGTACCTTCATTATTTACTACTTCTACAACTACGCTATCCTTATTAAAAGTAAGACCATCACTCTGTTCATCATGGAATGCATAATAATATTCATCATAATCAGCATAATTTGATGGTAATGTACCCCTAAGTTGGAAAGGAACCTCATCTCCGATGTCATAGTCAGCTGAGTCCTGCCAGTTAGTTTCTGTTCCGTCAGAATCATTAACATCTATAACCTTCTTAGTAACTTCAACACTGCTCTTCTTTACATTAACCGCAGTTTCTGCACCTAAAACCTTAACTAAGTAGCTTGTATATTCATAATTTTCATCAGGTTGATTAGCAGCTTCATCTCTAATAAGATAATATCCTGAAGCAAAACCATCTGCTGAATAATTTCTACTTTCGTCGTCATATGAAAGTTGTGTACCACCGTCAACCGTATTAAGTGTAATATGATTCTCTTCTAAATATTCAATAAGCTCGTCAGCCCAGCTAGCAGTATCATTTTCTGATTCAAAATTATTAGCTATATATTCAACTGCTGTACTTGCATCAAGAGTTGAAGCCTCTGCTACGGTAACACCGCTTCCCCACTGAACATCGGAAAGTATCTTATTATCATTACTATTACTATATGTGCCGCTGAATATCTGATATACTACATACTTATGACCATATTGTTCATCATTTACAGTAATAGTAAATGTACCGTCACTTGATCCATCTCCATCTCCCTCAGAGCCACTAACAGTACTGATATCAGTTTCATCTGTACCATCTGTACCCTCTGCAAAAACCGAAAAATTCACCACACCAAGTACCATAATAAAAGCTATTAATCCACTAATAATTCGCTTTAAATTCTTCATTTGATTTATTATCCTTTCTTTGTAATTATAAATTAAATTCAACATCATTTTTATACAGTTTATATTTTTCATAAACTGTCCGCCTTATTCTTTTAATCCTGTAACCTACAACTTAAAAGTTAATGTCAGCTTTCCTTAATTAAATTTCCTCCTTTACTATTTTAAACCGATCCCCTTTATCATAAAAGAACAATCAGCTTAAAGTCAGCTTTATATTATGATTTAATTTTGGACAATATCAAAATTAAAATCTATAACTTGTTTTAATTTTGAAGATGCCAAAATTAAAAATCATCTATTACTTTATTCCAACCACAACCTTGGCTATTTATTGAATGCCTTTCTGCCGGCACCCTTGTAGGGGCGATTATTAATCGCCCGCTAAGGTAATGATTAATAGCTGTGTTTTCAATCTGCCTTTACAAATTCATCAAAACCGAATTTATAAAAGGCGACCATCCTTCACTGAATCATGTGAACCTCGCTATTTATTGAATGCCTTTCTGCCGGCACCCTTGTAGGGGCGATTATTAATCGCCCGCTAAGGGTAATGATTAATAGCTGTGTTTTCAATCTGCCTTCACAAATTCATCAAAACCGAATTTATAATCTGTGCTATAAAAGGAGTTTGAAAACATTACTTTAAATTTCACAAAGGGAAATTTAACAAACCCTTCTCCTCTTAATCATCATCATTCCTGCCATTCCCAGCACAACGACACCCAGCACACTATACAGAGCACTGCCCTTGCCTCCCGTTTCAGGCAATTCCACATTGACGGTTTCCCTGGTATTAGTAACAGTAATTACTTTACAAGTGCCTTCATCTTCATAATTTTCAGCATAAGCAACACTATATCCATCATCAGGATAAGTTTCAACAATGAAGTATTCATACCGTGTGTTGCCTACTGTTGCATACTTAGGCAGATCCTCTATAACTCTTTCCCAGCCATCATCTGCACTTATTGTATAACTTCCTATAAGCACACCATCAGTAGCCGCCGCAGCATTAAACAGATAATTCACATAAAACAGATAACACTCATTGTCACTCAGACCCTTTACTTCATAATCCCCGGTACTGCTCAGACTTAAATTGAATATTACAGCTCCGTTATCATATGTTACTATATTATCATCACTTTCATAACCGTTCACATACAATATACCTGTGCTCACATTATATTTATATGTGTCATCATTGATTACAAAGCCAACATCATCTGATTTGTCACTAAAGACAAGTGTAAGAGTACCTGTAGCTCTTGCATCAAATTCAAGTGATCCATTCTCATCCATTATCAGACAATATCCGTAATATGTTCCATCATATGTGACATTGCCATATTCACTGCTGTTTGTTCCTGTAGTTCCCTTTACTGTATAGAAATCAGACTCTGCACTGCTGCTGAAATAATAGCTTTCCGACTTCATAATTTCAATCGCTGAATCTGAAACAATTCTGGCATAAAGATTAAAACTGATCTCATCATCTGAATGACTGGCACTGTCATCTTTACCGTCATATATCCATTTCTTTATAACCTTCAGCTTAGTAGTTTCTTCGTCCTGCTGGTTATATATACCAATAGTACCTGAATCTACTCCTGAATTATTTATATAGTATTCCAAATACTCCTCGCCGTCATTTTCCACAACATAGTATTTATAATACCCTAAAATACTGCCATCATCATCAAGAACCTGCCATTCAAGATTTGAAAAGTTCATTGCCCAGCCATTACTTGCATTTAATGTATACTCACCAACAAGCTCTGCATAATCTTCATATCCTTCCGGAAGATTTAATCCTTCGCTTTTCTCACCATCACCATAATTATCAGGAATATATTCCATATAATAGAGCATAACTTGTGTTCTGCTTATTCTCTCTATTTTATGGTTACCCTCTGTAACTCTGGCCGTAAGCAGATAAATTGCATTGCCATTGCTGTCATAATCTCCTGTGACAACTGCATAATGTTCCTCATCATCAATTACTGCACCTACTGAACTTGAGCCGTATGGATTTGTAAATACCATGTACAATACGCCCTCTTCAGTTGCTGTAAACTCAATTTCTGCGTCACTGTTCATTACAAAACAATTTTCATAGGTATTTTCATTGTATACAACTGTGCCCATGCCTGTTCGTACATTATCCCATGAAACATTGAAGAAATCAGACTCTGTATCTCCGTCAAAATCAAGAGAATATACAGTTGTACTTTCTGATGTTTCAGTACTTTCTGCTGTATCTGTAGTCACCTCAGTACTTGACTCTGATATAGTGGTTTCTTCATCATTAATGCTCGTAACTTTTACAGTGGCATTTGCATTACTGTCACATACAATTATATTTAAATTTGTATCCTCTTCAACATTAATTGTAGCAGTAAATGTGCTGTTTTCTGCATCCCACTCTTCTCCGGTTTCTTCATAAGATGAACTAGAGTAAGTTCCTTTATAGTAAACCAATATATTATTATCATCTGATATTATCACTTCCGGAGTCCAGCCGCTATAATTGTTTTGGCTTATTATTTTAATAGTAACTTCTCCGGTATACTTTCCACTTCCGCTGTCCGCAGGAGAACTATATGATACTGCATTCTCATTATCAACGCTGTAAACATTCCAGCTCAGATTATAACCTCTACTTGTGTCCACCTGACCCGCATTGCCATTTACATCAACAAACACTTTGTAAAGTTTAAATGTAATTTCTCCGTCCAGTTTAGTAACAGAACTTCCCGCTGAATTGATCCATTTCTTTACCACTGAAAGACTTGTTTTTTCAGCGTAATAGTCGCTGGAATGCTCATTTGAAATATACTCACTATGTGCTGTCTGAACTATATTGTATGCATTTGTTACACCGCTGCCGCCGTCACAATCCTCTGCTGTTATGCTTGTACTGCTTCCGAAGTAGAAATAGTGTTTTGTTGTATCCAGCTTATAGCCCTCCGGAGCTTCAACTTCCACAAAGTAGCACATAGTATCTACAGGTATATAGTACGTTGTTAAATCTGACATAACTACAGCATATGTTATATTTCCGTCAGTATCTTTAAATGCTGTTCCGCTTACTCCTGCATTTCCGCTTGAATTTGTAATAACAATGCCGGCAGATACAAATTCCCCGACTTTAGTGTCATATACATATAATTCAAAAGTTGCGTCAGCCAGTGTCATATTATAATTCTCTGAATCTACCTTGTATATTGTATAACTTATGCTTCCGTTTGCTCCGCCTGAAGTTTTGCTGTCTTCTATTTTTTGACTGGTATAGGTACCATCTGGTTCACCAATTTGTGTCCCATTCATGTAAGCCGTAACACTGTTTCTAACATCAGTCAATACACTGTCGTCACTGGTTTCACCGGTGATCAGGTACTCATATTCAAAAATCAGTGCTGTGCTATTTGGTACCGTCAGCTTTATAATCTTTGCATACCATGCAGTGCCATAACCATAATCAATTTTACTTTCTTCATATGTCCATGCATAATCTGCCGAATCTACTTCTTCGCCTTTTATCAGATTTCCATCATCATCATACAAAATGTTGCCATCTTCATCTGTTTGTGCATAGTACAGCTTAACACTACTGTTCAGAAGGGTTGCATCTCTTGTAATATAATAATAATCACCGTTCGTAGTCCAATAATAGCATTCATATTCAAGAGTATCTGTAATAGTAATCTCATCAAATACTATACCGTCAACTTCGTAGGTTTCACCTTCAGGATTGATTTCCACTGTAAACTTAATTGTAGCATTGCCACTGTCAAAAGCCGCTGACTTTGTCAGTAAATTGTCAGTAACCACTTCTTCTTCCCATGTAACTTTAATTGTCTGGTCACTGCTTCCATACTCCGTACCACCACCAGCAGTTACTTTAACAGAGTTTGCAAGTTCCTGGACTGTTCCGTCACTTACGTCCTCACCCTGACTTATGTGACACTCATATGTTATGTATATAGGGTATATGTTTTCTGAATTTGTATAATTTACCTCAAGTACTATAACCTGACGTCCGTTTTCATCTACAGTAACAGTATACTCCACTTTCAGATCATCATATAGTGTAGTTCCGGTACCTTTTTCTATTAAATCTCCATTTCCATAAAGATATTTTCCAACATACAAACTATCTAAAGTAACCCCTGCAGGAAGTGTATCTGTAATAGTATAGCTTGTATAACTTTCAGGATTCAACGCAACTACCCATGTAACAGTAACCTCATCGCCGGCTTCTCCTACAGTTGCTTCTATAGAACTGCTGCCCCCGCTTATATTTCCATTGCTGTCCTTTCCATATTTGACAACTTTAGGTGTGTAAGTCCAGCTGTCACCTACTGTTACGTCGTGAACTCTTACATAATTTGAATATGCCGTTTCATAATATACCTCTGATGTATCTACAGTTGTATAATACGTATAACTTATTACTCTGCCTTCTATAGCTACTTTCATTCTATATTCGAACTGATAATATACTTCTCCATCAGCTATGTCATCGGCATCTATCCAGTTATCGCCGTCCCCCTTAAACCGAATGTTTGATATATTATCAGCGCCCCACACCTCTTCAAGCACCTTTATTATATCAAGAGCCTGCTTATATGTAATATAGTGACCTGTTCCTTCTACGTAGTCACGAATATATGAGTCTGTTGTAAGACTTTGTTCAGATAGATCAACTACCACCGTCCATGGAATTATATATGTACCATCTGCAATTTTTTTAACATTCTCATTATCAACAGTTTTTGTAACATCTCCGTCTGCCGGAACAGTCACACCGATGCCCACATAATAGTCACCGTTTTCATTACCTTCCGGAGGTGTAAGTGTAGCTTCATTTTCTACGGTCTTTTGACCCCATGAGCTTTCTGCACTTGTAGTATATTCTATAATATATTGCGTATAACTGCTTTCCGAAAACTCAATACCGATTATTTTTCCGTCTTCGTACAATATTTCATACTCAGTTTCACACGCTGTTGAGCCGTCTGTATGTTTAATTGCAGCCATGAGTTCTTCCACTGTCAGCTGGCTGAACATGCTGTCTGTAAGTTCATACCCTTCAAGAGATGTTTTACCGTCACCGACTGTTATAGTCCACGTAATTGAACTGGTGTCTTCTGAATATGATCCCGTCTTTTGTATCATGGAACTACCTGTAACAGTAACATCAGCTTCATCACTGTCAGAAATATCTGTGTCTGCAACATCATCTCTCACTGTAACACTTGCAGTATTATTTAATGAATATGTCACTTCAGCTTCAGGTGTTTCTGTCAGCTGATATGTATATGTAATAACATGGGCATTGGCATCTTCATAGCCATACCAATTCTCATAATAATTTGTGCTGGCAGCCCCAAGTCCCGGAAGAACTATTGTTGTTAATTTGCTGTCACTAGTAGTATAACTCGGAACCCCTGTACCTTCATTAATTGTTACTGCTTCCCCTGTAATATAATAAGTATCTATCAGCCTGTTCCATTCATCTTCATATAATCCTGCAACACCTGTTTGATATGAAACCTCTACAAGAGTTCCGCCTAATTCATCAACTAGTTCACTGCTTATACTGTCCTTAACTGTTATAGGATCATTTGTGCCCTTTGTGGTAAGCACAATAACAGTATAAGTTATTGTATTAGTTTCTGCATCATAACTTCCTGTTTTTTCAACATATATATCTTTGTTTACAGTTTCATTTCCGTTAAACTCGATTTCTACTTTGCTGATTTCAATATCAAATCCAAGCTCTACATCTCTTATTACTATGTCCCCATCTTCAGTATAAGCATTGCTGCTTATATAAGCTTCAAGGTCAACATAGCCCTCAATGTCATTTTCTCCCAGACTGTCAAGATAGTCATCATCAAATACCATCACAATCTCATAATTTGATATATTGCCATCAGCGTCATATATCGCCTGAAAATAGTATCGGAAAACAACATTTGTTGTCCCCGTCTGATAACCATAATAGGGTCCCCCATTAAGCAGTGAATCAGGTATTATAATGTCCCCTGGCAAAGTAATGGTATATGCTTTATTGTAACCATTGACCGTTACTTTTCCATCACTGTACTCACTGTAATCATCAAGAACATTTTGCGGTATTTCAAAATCTATTGTGAGATTTAACTCAAAATTTCCTGTTTCAGGGTCATAAACACATACATAACTTCCGTTAGTACCACTGCCGCTTGTTGTTATATTCACACCCGTCAGACTCGAAAGAACATTTTTAAATAAACTCTTCTCCTCTTCTTTTTCTTTTTCAATTTTTTCTAATTCTACGCTTATTATTGTACCGTCTGCAAGAGTGCCTGAACTTGAGCCGGACCCTCCTGAATAACTTTCTTCTTTTTCTTCTGCCCCCGTTGTTTCTTCTTCATCTGTCGTCGTTTCTTCCGAGATGGTTTCTTCTGTTGTTTCTTCTGTTATCTCTTCTGCAACAGCTCCGCCTCCCGAAACCACTTCATCAAATATATTTATTGTGCTCTTTTCTGCAGTTATAGCCGGCAGTATCAGCATATATGTTGTTATAAACACTACAAAAATACTTGCCGTCATCAACAAACGGTACCATAATCTCCTTTTTTTATGCTTTATTATTATCTCCTCTTCGGGTATTTTCCCCGTAATCATGGTTTCACCTGCCTTTAAATCTATAGTACTGTGTCATTTTTATCTTAATTTACAAATCCCCACTTCTTTATGGGCCATACTCTGAAAACTATTTTCCCGACAATTTGTTCTTCCGCCACACAGCCAACTGAACGGTTACGGCTGTCTATTGATGTTGAACGGTGATCACCACACACAAACAATCTGTCATCAGGCACCTGATACGGAAGTGTAATATCGCACTCACCCAAAGCCTTTTCCGTAAGATATGGTTCATCAAGCAGTTCCCCGTCAATGTACAAATTTCCATCTTCATCTATATCAACATACTCCCCGGGAAAAGCAATAACTCTTTTCACAAGTATTTTGTTGTTATAGTAAAATGAAATAATGTCGCCTCTCTCATATCCCATTCCTTTTACAGATATGACAATGTCTTTTTCAGCTAACCTTGGCTCCATAGAGGACCCGTATATTCTCAAAACGGGCATAAAAAGAGTTGCCACCAAAACCGCCGCTGCCGCAACTGTTATAAGTATGTATACTGTACTTCTTAACACCTGTGCATACCGCCTCTTGTAGTTTTCCCTTTCAAGCTCCTTTTCAAGCTGCTGAACACTTGGAAATTCAGTTTCCACATTTATTTCTCTTTCCCTATTTTCAGTAATTCCATTTTCAACTTTCATATTTCATACTGTCTCCCATGAAGTTCACTGTCAGCTGTTTTCTTCCCTGGCCGCTGCTTTTTTAACACTGTACAAATACTGATCAGCAGCTTTCTGTGCCGCCTCAAAAACATTGTTTAGCTTAAGTGCCGCCTCAGCAATGGACCCTGCTTCTTCCAGATTAATTCTTCTCTCTTCCAGAAGCCTGTTTTTCTCTTCAAGCTCTTCTTTCAGTGCCTCCATTTGCTTCCCCTGTTCAATAAGCATCTGCAATAGTTCATGTCTTTTAAGCTTTTTCAATTCTGCATCTGTCATAATCATCCTCCCACTGACTTTAACAATACATTTATAAATATCAGTTTTAATATCTTATTATATACTTCTTCCTATAATACAACACTTATATCTGTCCTTTATATATCTCTGCATGGTACATTTATATTTACAGTCACTTTAATATTAACGCCATATTATAATATATCTATTATATAACACAATAACACATATGTTAACTCCCCCTTCATTTGTCTGTTTTTGGGCAAAAAAATAATTATAATTAAATGCATAAGATAATTATAACAACTAACCTTGTAACTAATAAGTAACTTTTTAAATAATTAGTGAACAATTAATCACTGTAATTAACCTTTATGAATAACTATTGGCAATTGTAAGTAATCACCAATGGCTGTAAATAACAACAAACACTCATAACAAATATCTGCAAAATAATTATAATAAATAATATGGCAAGTATATTAACACTGCAATTGTGTAATTTTCTTTTTAGTCTTTAATATTTTAATCCCCTGTCTTTTAATTTAATTCTCCAATATTTTCCACTGTCTTCTTATCTATATAATAATATAACCAAACATATTTGTCAATACAATTTTTTTCAAATTTGTCACAAAATTTACAAAAAAAAAAAAAAAAATTAACATTGTTCATATTTTATTCACATTTCACTTTTGATTCTTAAAAATATATTTACATCGCAAACGTCGCCACTTTACTGTCAATTTTCAAAATCACTATTGTTAATTAAAAAAATTGAGGTATACTATATAAATTTCTTTCTTAATATAAACAATAAAAACGGAAACAACTTTTTCTCAGTATTCATAATACAATCATCTTTAACCACAGCATCTCAGCAAAATATTGTTAAAAAATATTTTCTGTCATAACATTATAATAGGCAGTATCAGGAGGAAATCTTATGAAAGGAAAAAATTATATTGTTGAGAGATTTTTCATATTACCTGATGAAACCGAAACAGAGTTACGAAGCGATGATATTTTTAGCATACAGAATAAATTAAGGGACAGATACCTTAAAAATATGAAGTTAGAATCAGACAATAACCAATTTTAAAATTTAAAGGATTTGATATTTTATGATTAAGGCAGCGGCATATATTCGGGTCAGTACTGACAGTCAGTCGGAGTACTCCCCGGAAGCTCAGCTTAAAGCTATAGAAGCTTACGCAAAGAATAATGATATGACTATACCGCCTGAAAATATATTCAAAGATATTGGTGCCAGCGGTAAGTCAACAAAACACAGACTAGAATTTAACCGAATGGTAAACATAGCAAAAGAGTACAGAAAATCTTCCGATAAACCTTTTTCCGTTATTTTAGTCCATAAATTTGACAGATTCAGCCGCAGCAGGGAGGACAGTGTTTATTATAAAGCATTTTTTCGCAAGACATGTAATGTAGATGTTATCTCCATTACCGAACACGTTGATGATAACAAATACAATACTATTATAGAGCCTCTTGCAGAAGGTCTTGCAGAGTTCTATATAAAAAATCTATCGGAAGAAGTCAAAAAAGGTATGACCCAAAAAGCTCTCAGAGGAGAATATATGACTACAGCTCCTTTTGGATATAAGTGGGATAAAGGGAAATTGATAATAGATGAAGAGGAAGCAGAACATGTAAAATACATATTTAATAAATATGCGTCGGGAACTCCCATCAGGCAGATTGTTAATACTTTAAATGATCTTGGTGTACGGACTCACAGAGGAAATAAGTTTGAGCACAGAACAGTTAAATATATACTTGGAAATATTACATACAAAGGATATATCCGCTGGAATCCCAACAAAAAAGACAATTATCGCCTGCCCCGTGATGATGACGGAAGAATAATAACTAAAGGAATTCATACCCCTATTATTTATGATAATTTATTCAATCAGGTACAGGAACTTCTTTCCCCATCAGGAAATTTATCGGAAAAAACCTCACAGTCACCCGAAAAACACATTCACTGGCTTTCAGGAATGGTAAAATGCAGTAACTGCGGCTCATCTCTCACATATTCAAAAAGCAGTAAAAGTTTTCAGTGCTTAGGGTATTCTCACGGTATTTGCAAAGTATCTCATTATATCAGCGAAAACACTTTACAGCAAATTGTTATAGATGAATTGAAATATACACTTGACTTAAATGACCTGAATGGGTATGTGATACACCGAAAGCCTGGAAAAAACAATAATGCAGAATTAAAAGTCATTGATAAACAAATAAAAAAAATCAATAGCAGGCTGTCTGAGTTGCTGGACCTTCGTCTGAATAAACTTATTAATAATGAAGAATATGAAAAAAAGAAAAAGTCAGAGGAAGATAAACTCACCTCTTTAAAGAACCAACGTGAAGAACTGAATATAAAAGAATTTAAATCGGAAGATTTCAAAATATATGTTAATAATCCATTGGATGCCTTACTCCTGCCTGATATTCCCAATACAGAAAAAGTAACTGCTCTTAGGTCCATAATTTCAAAAATTGTATTCGACAAAAAAAACAAAAAATTTATATTTTATTACCTTTACTAGTCACTTTATAATGGGGGATAAATTGTAGCTTAAGACCATCGGGACCTCCGAACTGAGTTAGAATAAGACTTGCAAGCTGGGGATTTGTCTGACTTA